>CAYNIW010000009.1:0-78149 GCA_964397545.1 uncultured Desulfuromonadaceae bacterium
CTTAGTTCGTGGCAATTCAATCGTAATTTATTGAAATTATTATTTTTATAATATCGATCTTTATTATAAACAATTAACTCATTTGACATTAAATGCTTAATCTTGTTTTTTTCACAAATATCAAAGAAAACATCTATTAAGTTAATGGATCTTTTATTTGCTACTATTTTTGCTTGAACTTTTGGATTTAATTCATGAAGTTTGGAAAAGTAATTATTAATTTTTTTTTTTGAAGAAAATAAACTATTTTGATAATCTGCAAAAGGTACATTGACTATAATTTTATCAAATCTACTAAGGATTTTATTAATCTTCTCTCTTTTTAGCAATACAGCATTTGTAAACAAAGTCATTCTAAAACCATTAAAAAACAAATAATCTGCTATTTTAAAGAAATCCTTATGTAATAGTGGTTCTCCTCCCGATAAAGAAATTTCAAAACATCCCATTTTTACTAAATCAGGTATGATTTTTTTTAAATCAATTAATTCTAATTGATAAAATGTTTTAGTGACATTTTCGCCTAAATAACAAAACGAGCAATTCAAATTACATTTTGATATAATTTCTAATTGGCATTTTAGAAGATAATCACCTTTTATCAAACTGTTTAGCATAATATTATTAGATAAAGAGAGTGAAGAATCTCACTCTCTTTATTTGTAATTATTTATTCTTCAGGAGGTTTACAGGGACCATAAGGGGGCCATTGCTGACAAGTTCCGTTAGGTCTTGGTGCATTCATATCAATTCCTGAAATCTCCTCCTCAATTTTTATTTCTTCATAATTATTTTTCATATTATTTCTCCTTAAATCTTTTATTTTAAATAATTAAGCCCTGATATAACTATCAGGGCTTAATAAAACAGCTCTAATTTTCTTTGGAAGGTTTTTAACCGGGATAATATTATTGAATATTTTTAAAAGAAAACGCCGTAAGTTACGTTGCGGCAGAGAGAGAGAGAGAGAGAGAGAGAGAGTTAAAAGATTTCAACATATTTGCATTATAGTGATTTTTGTTGTTTTGTCAAGAAAAAAGTTCACTTAAGTTACCATTTTACATATTATATAATAATCGGTCAAAAATAAAATTTCAAATTGCCGATCCCTTTTTCAACTCAATTCCCAACACTTTCGTATCTTCGAAGGTTATAGAACCAAAATTTGACTGCAAGATAGAAAATGATAATGCCTATAAAAAAAGTTATACAAAAGGGGACGTTGGTTCCAAAACGCTTTAAATAAATTTTCCTCTCTCCGGCAACTCATCAGAATAAGCTAATCGATTCACTGCAGAAGTGTTTGTCCCAAGAAAACGCGCCACATCTGCACCTAAATAGCCCATCTTCTTTACCCCTATCTGGCAGGATATCCTGCGCGATTTCACTACCTGTCTCTTTCTCAATCCTGAACGAAGCTCTCTCTCCTCTACACCTTGCCACTCACCTATCCTTCTTAACAAAGAAGGTAAATCAGCTATTTTCATGGTTAACCTCAAGGTCTCTTTCGCCTTTTCCTCTGCGTCGACAATGACGCCCTCTACAAATTCACTGCTTCCCAATATACGTTCATCAGAGAATATCTTTCTGCCGATCCTACGTAAAGAAAGCACCTGTGACCATCCGACAAGACTGCGAATAAGACCTACTCGTTATCTTATCAATAAAAGCGTTTTAGAACCAACGTCCCCTATTTATAATTTCTCCTCCCCAGATGCCGTAGGGGACGACATGAATCGGTTCTCTTCCTCCTATACCCCGGATTACTGTCTCAATTCCGTATCTGAAAAGAAAATTAGCCTGTCTTGTCTCCGTGAGACGATACAATCCGGTCTCGTTTGAGAACTGTTTTTTTCTGATTATGTTTATAACCCATTTTTGTTCATCTGCCGAAGACCTTCTGAAGTTCGAAAACGGCACGACAGCATCAACCCTGTATCCGTAATCAGTCCTTTGAGTCGTGTATGTGACGTCTGAATCCCAGGAATACTCCTCCGATCCTCCGGTGCTTTTCAATATTCTCGCGTCCAAAAAATTTCCGCCGGCGCCGAAGATAAACATGTAACCTTCCTGCGAAGTTCCCAGGGGGTCAATTATGAATCCGCAACCATCCTGATCCGAGCCGTTGTCACGAGTCGAATTAAAACCTACGATTGTCGAAGTATCCTGATAAGCGTTGAGCGATATGTAGAGGTTTTTAACATCATGGCTTATATAGACGCCAACAGAATCGCTCATGACCTCCCCCCATGAAGGTTTTGTCTGCGTCAGGATAATGATTTCGTTGAAAAGTGGAATCGCTTGTTCTGTCTGTGTTCCGACCAAGCCGGACAGTATTATGAATACAAAGCTATATATCATCGGGTCTCCTTTAGCAAAAATGATTTACAAAATATCCGGAAACTTTCTATTTTATACAATAAAGCATTATGTGTTTTCAACACTTATATCCGCTATATCCCAGATTATGAACTTAAATCCCATTTACTCTTAAGTGTTATTTGAGAATATGGTATAATTGTTTAACGTGGTTATAACTCAATAATCTCATCCGCAATTTGTCTGAAGATTTTACGGTGGAAGGCACAGATATAAACAATATCTTAAAGAAACAATTAACAACCTTCAGCAAATAAAGATATTAGTTATACCTTTTTTCTTTATTCTTACAGCTACTTACTTGTTCACAAAACAGCTGTTGAATTTGGATCAGATCCTGTTTTTCGACACTTGATCCACAAAGTTCCTTAATTAATAAATCATTGCGGAATAAAGATTAATCTCTTCTATAAAAATTTAACCATTAGATTTTATCTGATCTTTACAACTTTCCAATTTATCTTCCCGTCGATTTCTATGAAATATATTCCAGTGCTGATCTCTTCTGACAAAACCTGCCTGCCAAAAATATCGAAAACTTTACATTCTCTGTCTTCAGGCAAGACAAGAGGCCCTGTAAAAAAGGTTGTTACGATTTGCCTATTTCTGACGATATTATTCGGATATTCTTCTATTCCTGACTCCGGACTTAATTTTATGAGATAGACATTAGCGGTATCGGCTGAGTTCGTTTGAATTTCAGCACCAATAATATACCCACCGTCAGTGGTCTGTTGAACCGAATAACCAAAATCATTACTTATTCCCCCATAGGTCTTTGTCCAGAGAGTGTCTCCTGATGAGTCAGTCCTTATAAGCCAAATATCATAATGACCCGCGCCATAGGAGTTTGTTGAACCTACGATTATATACCCGCCGTCAGTAGTCTGTTGAACCGAATAGCTCAAATCATATCTTACTCCACCATAGGTCTTTGTCCAGAGAGTATCTCCTGATGAGTTTGTCCTTAAAAGCCAAATATCATAATTACCTGCGCCAAAATAGTCTGTTGAAGCGACAATTATGTATCCACCGTCGTGGATTTGCTGAATTGAACGACCATCAGTATAATTTGAACCAACATAGGTCTTTGTCCATAGAGTATCTCCTGAAGAGTCAGTCCTAATAAGCCAAATATCATAATGACCCGTGCCAAAGGAGTTTGTTGTTCCGAGAATTATATATCCACCGTCGTCGATCTGCTGAATTGAATTACCCTCATCATAATTTGGACCCCCATAGGTCTTTGTCCAGAGAGTATCTCCTGATGAATCTGTTCTAAGAAGCCAGATATCAGTATTACCTGCACCAAACGATTTCGTTACACCCAAAATTATATATCCGTTATCAGAGGTCTCTTGAACTGAACGACCACCTTCTGAATCTGTCCCCCCATAAATTTTTGTCCATAGAGTATCTCCTGAAGAGTCAGTCCTAATAAGCCAGATATCACAATAACCCGCGCCAAAGTAGTCTGTTGAACCTACGATTATATACCCGTCATCAGTGGTCTGTTGAACCGAATAACCAACATCCAGATGTATTCCCCCATAGGTCTTTGTCCAGAGAGTATCTCCTGATGAGTTGGTCTTTATCAGCCAAAAATCACAACCGCCTGCACCAAACGAAAATGTTGAACCCAAAACTATATACCCGCCATCAGTAGTCTGTTGAACTGATCTGCAATGATCGTCAAACACCCCTCCATAAATTTTCGTCCATGAAGTGTCCGGTGCATGGGCATTGACTTGATTAAATACTAACAGAATTATCAAAGTACAAAGAAATTGAGTGATTCTCATTAATCCCCCTTTATGAAAATTCAGAATCAATATAACTTTTCTAATACTTCTGAAAACATTTTTCTCAAAAGATTTTATTCTCGAAACCATGGGATAAATTTCATTTTCTTTGATTTCAGTATTTGTTTCAAATTCGACCTCAATGGAGAGATCGCTTGATCCGAATTTTTTGGTGAATTCATTTTTTTCACCGTCAAAAATCCTTTTTCCTTTGTCTATCAGAATTATCCTTCCTGCGACATCAATATCGTTTGTGTCGTGGCTCGTTATGAGAACAGTCGTTTTCAGTTCTTTGTTTATTTCTTTGAGTACTTCCCTTATCTTCCATTTCGCCCAGGAGTCGAGTCCAATAGAAGGTTCGTCCAAAAAGACAATTTTAGGGGAATGAAGAAGAATAGCGGCGAGTTCACACCTGATTCTCTGACCCAGTGAAAGAGTTCTGACCTGTTTTGTTATTAAATCTTGTATTTCTAAACTTTTTGCCAAAAATTCGAGATTGTTTTTATAGGATGCGCTGTCGATTTCGTAAAGGTTTTTGAGAAAACGGTATGATTCTAATACAGGCAGGTTCCAGAATAGCCTCGACCTGTTACCGAACATCACACCTATCTGTCTCAATATTTTGTTTCTGTTTTCCTTGAATTTCATTCCCAATACAGATAATTCTCCGGAATCCGGCGTTATTATTCCAGTGAGCATTTTAATAGTCGTCGATTTTCCCGCACCGTTCGGTCCGATGTATGATACTATTTCGCCCTGTTCCATATCGAGGTCAATGCCGTTGACCGCATTGATTATTTCGTGTTTTCTGTTGAAAAGGTTTTCAAAAACGCCCTTTACGCCTTTTTTAAGTAAAGGGATCTTAAAGGATTTTTTTAAATTTTTTGCATCAATTGCTTTACTATTCAAAACTCTCTCCGTTCCTTTATTTATATAAATACATTCAGGGATTATAAATCAGAAAAACGAAAGAGTTCCAGCTTTTCTCGCTCTGTTGTATCCTAATTTGAACGAAAAGAGTCCGATCGGTTATAGATATACATTATAAAGAAATCTGATTTTAGAATTTTATGAGAATATTATTTAAAGGCAAAAATGAATCTTCAGTTTATTGAAAAGGTTCAATACAATTCAAACCCATGGATTTTTTGTAAGGACCTGAAATGAAGGTCCAGGGAAAAAAGCCTTAAATCATTCTGCATGGCGTTCTGCATTATTATCAGGTCAGGAATACCAATTTTGTTAAGACCGTTTTTAATATTTTTAACCTGAAACGATATTATCTCCTGCCAATCAATTTCTATTTCATACTTTTTTACGCCTTTTATCAGCTCTATTACTTTATTTTCTCTTTTGATGACAAGGAATGGGATGAGCTCAGAAAGTATAAGATCATTTACACATATCTGGTTGGAGTCCAAAAGATTTTCAAAAGATTCTTTCACATTATGACCTCGAAAATATTCAATCCAAACAGAAGAATCTACAAGAACTCCGGTCATCTTTTTCTCAAACTGTTCAGGTCTATATCCAGATCAATTTTCCCGTAGTATCTTTTCAAGTCCTTTATCTTCTCCCTTTGGATGAGTAATTTAAGGGCTGATTTGATGACTTGGGTCTTTGTCCTGCTTTTTGTCAGCTTCATCGCTTCTTTAACAAGATCTTCGGGCAGGTCTATTGTAGTTCTCATTTTTCCTCCTCTTATGCATATTATACTGTTTTTATACGCATAATCAATTCATTTTTTATGCATAATTTATATGTATGTTTTAATGTTAAAAATAATCTATTTTCATGTTATAATGCGTTTTATGAGAACCAAAAGAGAGTTGATAAATATACTAAAAAATAATAAACAAAAGATTCAAAAATATGGTGCTAAAAACATCGGTTTGTTTGGGTCGTATATAAGAGACGAACAGAAAGAACATAGTGACATTGACATTCTCGTAGATTTTTATCCAGAAAAAGAAAATTTTGATAACTTTATGGCGGTCTGTGATTATATAGAGAATTTGTTCTCCAGAGAAAAAGTTGAAATTGTAACAAAAAACGGATTAAGTCCGTTCATTGGCCCAAAGATACTAAAAGAAGTCCTATTTATAACTTGATATCAATAAAAAAAGAAGGTCTTATGAAAAATATTACGCTTTTCTTTGGAATTCTTGCAATGAGCATCTGCATATTTTCTTTGCAGAGCTGTTCTAAAAAAGGACTGGAAAAAGACGGTGCGGACACTGTTTCTTCCGGTCCCGCATGGTCGGGAGAACCCCTCGATCCCTACGAAATATTCGAAAAACACTACGACGCCATGGGTGGTCTCGAAAATGTCAGGAAGGAAAAATCAAATTACATCGAAGGGAATATCACGATAGTCGGCACAGGACTCGAAGGGACTTTCAAACAATGGAACAAATACCCCATAAAGAGAAGAGACGAAGTTGACCTGACAATAATCACCCAGACCTCCGGCGATGACGGGGAGTTCAGCTGGCAAGTTGACATGAACGGTAAGCTTCAAATTCAAAAGGATTCAAACACCGTCCAGGAGAGAAGGATTACAGAACTCTTAGCCGATTTTGAACATATGAACAGAAACTCCGAATATTTCACATTATCCTTCCTCGGAACTGACACGGCAAACGGACTTGACTGCTATGTCATAGAGTTAAAAAACAATATAAACGAAGATAAGGAATGGCGTTATTTCGACACCTCCAACTACTATTTGGTCAAAAAAACTGATTTCAAGCACTCCCATGAGACTCACACCTTATTTTACGATTACAGGGAAATAGACGGGATTTTCTGCTCTTTCCGCCAGGAAATCGAAATCCTTCCTCTTAAACAAAAACAGATAATAGAGATAACCCGGTATGACATAAACCCTGATATAGAAGACCAAATCTTCATCATACCGGAAGAAGGCGCGCCGGATTTTGTCTTCGCCAACGGCAAATCTGCCGAAAACATACCTATTAAATTCATTGAAGACCACATCTACATTGAAGTTGATATTGAAGGGCAAAAAGGTCTGTGGATTTTAGACTGCGGCGCGTCGGCATCGGTTGTAAGCCTCGAATACGCGCAGGAATTAGGACTCGACCTTCAGGGCTCTCTGACAGGACAGGGAGTCGGCGGAACGGTTGATGTCACTTTTACGACGCTTCCGCCATTCAGCTTGAAAGGCTTGGAATTTGCAGAGCAGAAGGTGGTCGCCCTCGAGATTCAGGATTTTATGAAAAGACTTTCACGAATGGAAGTCTGCGGGATTCTCGGTTATGATTTTTTGTCAAGATTCGTCACCAGAATAGATTACGCCAATGAAAGGATATCTTTTTATCTTCCCGACAGTTTTGAATATCAGGGCGAGGGAGAGATTATTGATTCACCTCTTGAAAACAACATGTTTACCGTTCCGATGAGCGTGGACGACAAATATTCCGGAATGTGGCGGCTCGACGTAGGCGCTACCGGACTGTCGTTTCATTATTATTTCGCCGAGGACAACGGCCTTCTTGAAATTGAAGGGATAGAGTCTGTCGCTTTCGGAGCCGACGGAGAGATATCTGATAGAAGAGCGCTTTTTGGTTTTGTCAGGATAGAGGATTTTGTCGTAGAAGACCTCGTCATATCCATACCGAACGAACCCGGCATCGGAGCTTTCGCCGATAAAAGATACGTGGGAAACCTCGGGAACAGTGTGTTAAAACATTTTGTCCTTTATCTGGACTACCAGAACCAGAGGATAATACTTGAAAAAGGCGACGATTACGGCAGAAACTTTCCGAGAGATAAAAGCGGATTGGCCCTATGGGACACGGAAGAAGGCGTTGAGATATTTTTTATCTCCCCCGGAACCCCTTCAGACAGGGCAGGTATAAAGAAAGGAGATTTAATTTTAGCCATAGACGGAAAAGACATAAAAAGCTTTGAAACCTTGTCTGAGATAAGAGAAATATTCAGGTCCAATGAAGGCACAAAAATTTGTCTGAAAGTGAAAAGAGGCGATGAAATTCTCGACATAGACCTCGTTCTCGAAGAGTTGTACTGAGATAAGTTAAATAGCATGCATGTTTCAAGATAAATGAATTTGAACTGCGAAGGACTCGAAGTCTCTTATTTGCCTTCTGCAAATAAGTTTGCAAACAATTATCCCTTTTTCATTCGTGTAACGATATTTTCATCTATGATGAAAAATCGGATTAGTGTCCATTAGCGGTAAATGTTCTTAATTTTCTTCGTGTTGGATACGTTTTTTTTGTATTCAAAAAAATATTGACAAGGGGGCTGTATTCTCTTTAGTCTTCACGATCTGAGCCAGAGCATTATATCCTTTAGGCTGAACTTTTTTCCGGTCATCAAGATTCCCACCCTGAATATTTTCGCGGCGAGAAAAAACAGGAGAAAAATTGTCAGAATAATCAGGCCGTAAGCTATCACAATCTGATAGAGAGGCGGGGAAGATATAGTAGTCCTCAGAAACATTACCATCGGCGCGGTGAAAGGGAAAAGCGAAAAAAAGACGGCAAAACCAGAGTTCGGGTTCATTATTATCGCCGATACGCTTATCATCGGAAGGATGAGCAGGAATATGACGGGCATAGCCAGCTGTTGGAGGTTGTTTTCGTCCTCCGACGCCGCTCCGAGAGCGGCATAGACCGCCGCGTACATCAGAAAACCGAGAATGTAAAACGATATAAGATAGCCGTAGATGCCATGCGGCAGTGCCGGAACGTTCAGGTTTTGAAACCTGCTTCCTATGATTTTAAGAGAGAAAAAACTCAATGAAAGCCAGAATCCGTATTGAAGGAGGCTCGCCGCTGCCTGACCTGAAATTTTTCCGAGCATCAGTGTGAAAGGTTTGACGGAAGACAGAATTATTTCGACAGTTTTAGTCTTCTTTTCGTTAATGACGGATCTTCCTATGGACTGGCCGTAAATCAGTATTGTCATATAGAGCAAAGTCGTGAAAGTAATCGCCGTGAAAAAAGACGCTAAAAAGTCCTGACGGACCTTCTGCCCTTCTTTTGTGAGCTTGACGGCGCTTATGACGGGAGGAGAAGTCAGCGAGTTGATCCTCGACGGGTCAATTCCCTCGTTTATCATCCTCTGGGTTATTATGTAGTTGCCGAGAGCTCCTTCAAGCGAAGCTATCACAGTGTAGTCAGCCATGTCTTTTGTGACAAACTCAAAGGTGTCTTTTGTTAGTATGCTTTCAGGGAAGATTACGTATCCGTAGATAACCCCCTTCCTCACAAACGAATCGAGGTCATTTTTCGAATCAGCGCTCCTCTCTATTTCAATCCCCGAGTTTTTCAGCCTCATCTTCAGAGCCGCCGCGAAGTTGTTGTCTTCGGTGACTACATAAACCGTAACTTTTTTTGCCTGGGTTCCTTTCATCAAGAGCATAGGGAAAACTGTGATTCCTATCATGAAAACAGGCCCGAGAAGCGTGAAGATTATAAAACTCTTGTTCATGGCGACAGTTTTGAATTCCTGCCTTAGAACGCAGAAAAACTTTCTCATTCTTCCGCCTTTTTGCCTCCGACGAGGTCTATAAAAATTTTCTGAAGTGAAGGCCTGGTTATCTCAAACCTCTTTACAGAAACTTTTCCGGCTACGGCAGTCAAAAGATCATCGGGAGTTTTTCCGGGAGCTAATGCTATCTCTACCCAGCGGGGATAGGATATTATGTCTTGAACCAGACCGGCGTTTTTCAAAAATCCCAGGTCTCCGTCAAACTCCATGATGACAGAATTCTTTCCGAATTTTTCCTTCACCCTGTCAAGAGTCCCATAGATGACTTCTCTGCCTTTGTCTATGAGAAAAATCGAGTCGCAAATTTTCTCCGCCTGTTCCATTATGTGCGTGGAAAATATTATCGTCTTTCCCTTGTCAGAAAGTTCCTGGACTGTTTCTCTTATCACTTCAGAGCTCACCGGGTCGAGTCCGGCGAACGGCTCGTCGAGAAAAATTATCTCCGGGTCGTGCAGAACCGCGGCTATGAACTGAACTTTCTGGCTCATGCCTTTTGAAAGTTCCTCGACTTTTCTCTCTCTCCATTCCGGCAGACCAAGTTTTTCGAGCCATAGGTCTATTTTCCCGCTTGTCTCTTTCGCCGATTTTCCCTTTAACGAGGCAAAATATTTTAAGACCGCGGATACTTTGAATTTCTTGTAAATACCTCTTTCTTCGGGGAGATATCCTATCCTGTCGAAATCTCTGTCGGAGATTTTTTTTCCGTCGAAAAGTATCTCTCCCGAATCTGGGGCTATTATGTTCATCACCATCCGTATTGTCGTCGATTTTCCCGCGCCGTTGGGACCGATAAGTCCCATCAGTTCTCCGGGTTTGACTTCAAAAGACACGCCGTCTACGGCTTTCACCGTCCCGTAGTATTTTTTCACATTTCTCAGGGTAAGGGTCAACTGACGAATCCTTTTTTTCTTGGAGGGATTAACCTCTCTTCCCTTCTTAAAAGCTCAACTATGCCGCCTCTTCTCAGCAATGAACGGTAGTCCTGTTCGCAGTCTGTCAGTATTTTCCCCAGATAATCTATGTTTTTGTCCATGTATTCTCTATACGGGTTTTGTTTTTTACCCGTTGCGTGTTCGAAATGGTTTTCGATGAGGTCAAAAACCCCTTCGTATTCGCCGTAAATTTTTTTTTCTGAAACATCCCTGTAAAATGTCTCGGTGTTTTTAAGGAGATCTACCTCGCGCGGGAAACCCGGGACACCGGCTTCTGAAAATTCCCTGAAAAGGAAAAGGAGTTTTTCGAGGTAAAACCTGTCCGCCATCTGAGCGACGAGGTCCGAGGTTCCGACAATTTTTCCAAGAGTTTTGAGCTCTTCGGAATGAAAAGGGATGCTGTCCAGGGAAAGGTCTAAAATCGTAGAGGCGATGATATGAGACGCTCTCATCCGGTCGAAATCAGTGTAGCCTCTCTCGCCGAGATAACGGGTCGCGAATTCAATGCTTCTCTCCTCGTGCCCTATTGAAAATTTTGCCCCTGTCCCGCTTTTCTCGCCGGTTCTCTGAATGTATCCGATGTCGTGGAAAAGAGAGGATACCATCGCGAGCTGAACGTATTTCTCCTTAAAGAGCATTCCGGATCGCGCCGCCCCGTCTATGAGCCTCGATGTGGCGAGAAAAACAGAAATCGTGTGGGAAAGGTCGTGGTAGCGGGTCGTGCATTTTCTGTAACCAGGATAGTTTCCATCGAAAAGGGCGACAACGTCGTTGAAGGCTTTTCTGACTCCAGAGACGTCCATATCCCTATAAGATCCTTTTACGGCTTCTATGGATTTTTTCAATATATTTTCTGGATTTTCAGGAAAAAAATACCTGTAATCAGGCGATTTGCCTTCTCCATTCATAAATAGTAATTATTACTTTTTATCTCTTTTGTAAAGTTGATTTTCATAGAAGATTCGATGCGAGTTCGGCAAGGGGTGAACGGACGCCTTTTTCGAGGGTGACGTTGGCATAAATCTCCTGACCCTTCATTTTGTCTATGAGATAGGTCAGACCGTTGCTTCTGGAGTCAAGGTATGGGGTGTCTATCTGGTGCGGGTCACCCGTGAAGACGACTTTCGTCCCTTCTCCCGCCCTCGTTATTATCGTTTTTACCTCATGAGGAGTCAGGTTCTGCGCCTCGTCTATTATGAAATAAAACCTCGAAAGACTCCTTCCCCTTATAAACGCCAGAGGTATTATCAGGAGCTTTTCGTTGTTTAAAAGTTCGGTTATCTTCGCGTATTCCTTTGAATCCGACGAATACTGGTTCTGAATGACCGAAAGGTTGTCAAAAAGGGGCTGCATGTATGGGTCTATCTTGCTCTTGACGTCCCCCGGCAGAAATCCTATGTCTTTGTTAGACAGAGGGATTATAGGCCTTGCCAGAAGTATCTGGCTGTAATATTTCCTGACCTCCAGAGCCGCGGCGAGAGCCATGAGCGTCTTTCCCGTCCCCGCTTTTCCAGAAAGCGTTGCCAGCTGAACGTCCTGATTTATAAGCGCGTCCAGGGAAAAAGTCTGCTCGGCGTTTCTGGGCTGGATTCCGTAGGCGCTCTTTCTCTCGACCAGCCTCAAGGCTTTAGACGACGAATTATAGACTCCGAGAATGCTCTTTCGGTCATTTCTGAGGATGAAGTATTCGTTCGGAAAGGGTTCAAAATCAACGGGAGTGTCAGAAAGATTTACTATCTTCTTTTCATAAAGCGAGTCTATGATTTCGTCGGGGACGTCTTCCAAAAGATTTTTACCTGTGTATAGCTTGTCCAGGTCTTTTATCTTGCCGGTCAGATAATCTTCAGCCAAAACGCCTATGCCTTTGGCTTTAATCCTCAGATTTATGTCTTTTGTCACAAGAACAACTCTCTTCTGTCCATATTTTTTGGAGAGGTTGTATGCGACGGACAGAATTCTGTGGTCGGGGCTGTCGTCTATAAGGGTTTCGGAGAGAAACTTGTCTTTTTTCAGGTTTGTCTCTATGCTGACGAATCCTCCTCCATCAAGGCGTATCGCTTCCGTCAAGAGGCTGTCTCCGAGGAGCGAATCGAGTTCGCGTGAAAACTCTCTGACGTTGTAATTGATCATCTCGTTGCCTTTTTTGAACTTGTCAATTTCCTCAAGGACCGTTATCGGTATGACGACGTTGTTTTCCTTGAAAGAGTAAATGCACCTGTAGTCATACATTATGACGTTGGTGTCGAGGATATATATTCTTGCGTCGTCGGCGAGATTCATTTGCGGCCTCCTTTATTTCTCTGAGAAAACCCCGTAGAGAGCGAGATAAAGGCTGTCGGAAGGGTCGAGAATTTCCAGCGCCTTTTTGTAAAAAACAGCCATCGCCCTGCTGTCGACATCCCTCTTAAAAGCCTGTGAAGCTATGGTTTCTCTGAAAAGCTTAATTCTTCCGAGTTCATCAAGGCAGTCATTGCCGATTATACCCCTGTAATCGTAACCGAGCAACAGAGGTCTGTTCTTCCGAGAGTCGCCGAATAATTTCAACAGCAATCCTTCTCTTTGCCAAAAACCTTCCAGAAGCGGCATCTCCAAAGTCGAATAAACATTCCAGTCGCTTTTAGCGCTCAGAATATATTCCGAAAAAGAACTGTCGGATAAAGCCATTGTCGCGAGGCTGTAATCTTTCAGGTAAATCTCGCAGAGTATACACCTGACAGCCACATCCGAGGGATAGAGTATTTTTCCGTCCGCGTTTTTCACTGCGAGCGCGTTTTCCCTGCAAAATGTCTCGATATCTTTCCCCGTGAGGTCTATCTCGTCGAACAGATCACCGTAAACTTTTGATAGTTCAAAAGGTATTTTTTCCGATATCTCGTTCATATACCAGGGCAGATTCAGCAGTGTCGTGTTGATGACAACAACTCCCGTTTCGGCGTTTTTTTCGTAGTTTTTTGCTTTTCCGACAATTTGGGCAAACCAAAGCGTGAAAGTGTCGTTATCGCCGTGGACGAATAAAACAGCCTTTCCCTGTGCCGTTTCGAGGACGTTGAAGGCGAAAGCGTGAGCCGACCAGCTTCCTCTTCTGTTCGCGTGACCTGAATATCCGTTATAAAGCCCGGACAAAGTGAAAAACAAAAGAAGGGGTAAGGCATTTTTTTTCTTCAGGAAAGAGAGAGAGGACAAAGCGAAAGCGTAAATCAGAGCGAATCCGGCGGAGAAGAAATAATCTCTCGCCCTCGCCTCTTTCGGTATATGCGCGGGGTCAGAATCGCTGGAGCAGAATTTGAAGTTGAAAATAAAAATAAGCAGAAAACTCAAACATATCATAAACATAAGCATAACTACAAGAAAACCTGTATTTCTCCCGCGAAAAATTTTTATGAAAGAAAACACGAAAAGAAAAGAAACTATTGCCATGAAGACGGTCGTCATGACGGCACCCGCTGTTCCGAATTTTCCCTCCCGGACAAAAGGCGTGAACTGCCATGCCATGTAATTGAAATACGATGCGTTCTGGTAAAAAAGACCTTTCAAAAAATTGTACCGGGTCTTGACGGAAGTCTGCCTCTGAAAGAGGCTTTGACTCCCATATTGCTTTCTCAAGGCGACATCAGACAAATCCCTGAAACTTTCGACGGCAGATTCGTTCAGAACCGGTTTTTCAAGAGCCCTGAAATACAAAATCATGTAGGAAGACGCCCCGACGAGGACGAAAATCAAGCATGTGACTACAACTGAAGGTCTGAGTTTTTTTTTAAGAGCCGCAAAAATCGCCGCCGCAAAGACTGGTATTCCAGCTATGATGACCGTGGCGTGGACGGAAAAAGACAAAGCCAGAAGGTAGGATGCCCCGATGAGGTATTTCGGTTTTCCTTCGGCTATCTTCAGAGAAAGCCATAAAAGGGCGAACAGCATCAGTGAAGAAAGACCATAGATTTCCGCCTCTACGGCACTGTCCCACATAGAAAAACACATTGTTCCGCAGACGGCGGCTATTGACAAGGAAAATTTCCTAAAATGCTCACAGGCTTTGAAAAATTTCACGAGGGATAAATACAGAAACACGCCGGCAAACGCGGTCGCTGTGACACTGAGAAAATTGACGCATCTTGCTACTGTGGCGGGATCTTCGGCAAACATGCAGAATATTCTCGCCGCTGTTACATAAAGAGGACTTCCTGGAGGGTGAGGTATTCCCCAGCAGTAAGCCGCCGTCACGAGCTCAGAACTGTCCCACCAAGAAACGGAAGGGGATGAAGTTAGAGCGAAATTTGCAAACAGAAAAACAAAGACGCCGGACATGACCAGCATGTCCGGGCCTTTCGATTTAAGGATATTTCTCATCTTTTCGGAGGCTTATTCGACTCCTGAATCCGGCTGAAAGACAAACTGCATCCCGAAAATAGTTTGAGGGATCAAGGACTCTTCTACCTCGGTGTTCTGAAGATAAAGCTCTATAACAAATCTGGCAAAAGCGCTGTCTCCCGTCTCTTTGAGCACACCTTGATCTATCCAGTCCACGACAAAAGAAAAATCGACGGTATAAAGACCGGCGCTTTCCAAAATCATCTCTGCCTCGTCTTTTTCGCCTTCCCTGAAAAGAAAAAGGCTCTGCAGAATGACAAAATCCTGAACTGAAGTCTCTTGTAATACATCCTGAAGAGATGAGAATTCTTTCATCGCCTCTTCGTCTTCCCCGAAGTATAAGAGAGTGTATATCTTTTTAGCAGTGAAAAAACCTATTGAAAAAGTCAGCCTCTCTTTTTCAGAAGTGATATATTCGGTCTTCCTTCTCTCTTCCATTCTTCTAATAAAATCGTCAATGAGAGACATAGCTTCACTTTTCATCCCCGCTATCTTGTAAGCTTCCACAAGATAATACGTAAACTGGAGTTCATTCCCTTTGCTTATGAGGTTTCCAATTTTCATATATTTGACTGCTTTAAGATAGTCATAGGGCTGGCCTCTTTCAAATTTCCTAATTTCGTTGGTCCCCATGACAAAAAAGCCGGCGGCGTAATTTGACGCGAGCCTCGCGAATTCGTCGTTATAAAGCGTGTTGTCGTCTCTTTCAATATCTTCGAGGCCGAAACCTTCCGTGTTAAGCCTGCCTTTTTCGTCGAGCATCTTTTTA
Organism: uncultured Desulfuromonadaceae bacterium; assembly: GCA_964397545.1. Lineage (GTDB taxonomy): Bacteria > SDB-A > SDB-A > SDB-A > SDB-A > JAFGIG01. The sequence continues at coordinate 15,789 of CAYNIW010000009.1, forward strand.
GAAAATATGCCCCGGAATCTGAATTCTTTTGTGTATAAACTCTCAGTGAAGGCATAATCTACATTTTCGAACATCATGGAGCCTTCGTCAATTTTCTCGTTTGACACTCTGTAAACGAGACCTTCGGTTTTAAGCCAGGGCTCAAGTTTTGCCATGTTCTCCTGACTGCATGTAGATGAAAAATATACTCTGTATTGAGCCTCCGGGTCGGTTATTGAACCTGCAAACTCGGCGAATTCTTGTGTCTCCATAAAAAGGACTTCTTCTGTGAATTCGACACCGTTTACTGCGCAGATTAATGCGCGGACAGCGATGTCTTTCGGCAGTAATACTTCGACGGGGTAAATAGACCCTCCGCTGAGAGCGAGTTCGAGAGGGATATATTCGACGGCATATCCTATTGATATTTCGTTGAGAAGCCAGTTTTCAAAACTGTCGTCTCTCTCGTCCGCTATTTGGATGGAATATTCCATTTTCTGGGGTTCCCCAAGCGATGCCCAAACCCTTTCCTTTTCCGCGTCGCCTTTTATATGCTTATTAAAAGCGTATTCATTCCATTTCGCCATAGCTGGGTTTTCAACCGAGTAGAAATTGTTTGAATTCCGGACTGGTATGTCGTGTTTATGCCAATTTCTGAAAGCGCTGGAAAATTTCAGCGGGAAACCCTGCATGTGTATTTGTTTTATATACCAGTTCGTGTTCAAAAGCGAAAAGTTGGCGACTATGACGCCCGTGTCGGCTTCACTGTCGTATTTACGCGTGCCCAAAACCTCCTGCTGAAACCACAAAGGAAACGTGTCGTTGTCGCCGTTCGTAAACAATATCCCGGGCCTGCTGCACGATATAAGTATGTTGTATCCGTAATCGTCAGCCATCCAGTCTCCGTATCTGTTCGCACGGCTCCGCCAGTTGCCGAAAATTGGAATAACCGCCAGCAATACCCCGATTACACTGCATACAACCTTGCCCATCACCCTACCACGGCGCATAGACAAAGCAACAGCCTCCGCAAGCCACATCAATCCGAATGCGACAAATACTCCCCACCATTGATACGCCGAACCGTAAAAATAATCCCTCTCCCTCACCTCCTGCGGACGCAAATACGAAGGATCTGACGGAATAAAACGCATGTTCAAATAAAATATTAGCCCGGCGCTCAACAGCAAAAACGTGATAAATAACATCGCAAATTCCCGCCGGCCAGCGTCTCGCAAACGCACAAGTCCCACAAGACCCAATGCTATGTATATCATCGTCACCCACAACGACACCATACCGCTGCCTCCTCCGTCTCGGGCAAACGGCGTGTATTGCCAGGCAAAATAATGAAAAAATATCCTCGTATCGTGGACAAACGCGTCTAAATTGCTGAATCCCAAATCCTCCCCGTTGTTCCACATCTCAGGATACGCTATGCGTCTGTTGAATGGGTTGTTCTCTCCATACTGCTTCCTCGAAAATACCTCCCACAACCCCGATAAACTCCTCGGATCAGACTCATTTATTGGCGGATCCAAATGCGCCCGCACCATCAAATACATGTAACAACTCAATCCCACGGCGACGAGCAATGAAACTCCAATTACCCTCCTGAAACTGAACCTCCTCGTCCACCTGTATGCAAAATACACAAACAACACCCCGCACAACCCCATGAAAACAGGCACATAATATCCCGCCCCAACGTGCTCGACGTGCAGTTTTATAAGCAAATACGAAAATAAAAGCGCAAACATCAAAAATAAAAACGTCATGATAAGATCGCGGCTCTCCTCTCGACCCCAACTCACCCACAATGCGTATATAAAAAGCCCCGCCAATACCAAAACAGGCTCAAGATGAACTCCAACAGACAAAGCCCCGACATACGCCAAAAGCATAACCCAACGCCACGTGCTGTGAGATCCCTCCCTGAACCTGTCTCCCCAGACAAGCGCAAGCCACACCATCAAAACCATCACAAACCCGCTCATGGAATATACCTCAGCCTCCACTGAACTGAACCACACGCTGAAAGAAAAACCCCCGACAAGCGCTCCGACAGACGCGCTGAAATGTCTCACATACGAACCGGCGGACGATACCTTCTTCATTATCCGCTCTATAACCAAATACATGAATCCGCATGACAACGCGCCGAACAACACGCTCATAAACGTCACCCTCTGGGCTACGCTCCCTATCGGCACTAAACTGAATACACGCCCTAATACTATATACAAAGGCGTCCCAGGCGGATGCGGCACACCCAATACGTAACTCGCCGCTATAAACTCCCCGCAGTCCCAAAACGCTACAGTCGGCGACATCGTATAAAAAAATACCCCGCCGCTTATCAACGTCACCGCTATAAACACCAATACCCTTATCCTGTCCTTTGTCATCAGGCGGCTCCCCTCCTTTTATCCTTCTGCTATTATTTTCATGTAAACTTTTCTTTCTCTCGGACCGTCGTATTCACAGAAAAATATTCCCTGCCATCTGCCAAGGACGACTTTGCCTTTCTCAAGGAGCAGGAAAAGCGAATTGCCTGTCAGAAAGCTTTTTATGTGAGAATCGGAGTTCCCTTCTGTATGTGAATAATCTTCTGATTCAGGGACTGCTTTTTTCAGAAAACTCTCTATGTCTCTGACGACGCTCGGGTCGGCGTTTTCGTTCACTGTCAGACCGGCTGTCGTGTGCGGGCAGTATAGAAGTATTGCGCCTTCGGATTTTCCGGATTTTTCCACGGCTGAAGAGATATGTTTTGTTATATCCATGAGCTCAGTCCGTTTTTGAGACCTTAAGCTTATTTCCGTCAATCTTCATCCTCCGCAAAGCCGAGTAATTTTGCCGTTTGGATTAAAAGAGATTCCTCTATTCCCATGCCGTATGCTCTGCCGATTATATACCTGTAAAAAGAGGAATCCGCTATCTCATCCAATGCTATCCTGTTCGCCCATTCGACTATCATGGCATGCGTGGAAGGATCCCCTATCAGCATGAAAAGTATGGAATCCGCCTCCGCGGTGTCTCCTTTGAGCAGAGGCAATATAAGGATAGCCGCTCCCACAGAAGGGTGCCTCGGGTAAACAGATGTCAGCGAATCGAGCATTATGCGGGCGCTGTCCGGTTCTTTTTTCATTATGTAAAGCGACATCATTTGAGAATAAAATTCAGCAAGAGTGGACATATTCCTCTGATAGGCGATTTCGTTTCCTGTAGCTTCTGCTCTCGCTATGTTGTTTTTAATTTCAGGGACAATGTTTTTTATTTCTCTGAGCGCTTTGTCGTATTCACCTAAGTTTTTGTAGAGAACAGATATCTGATAGGCAAAAGGTCCGGGATCGAAACTGCCGAAAATCCTTCCGATTTTCATCAGCATAAGAGCTTCCTTTACAGACTCCGGATTTTTTTCTCCGCCTATCTCCATTCCGAGGTTGAAACACATTGAAGCATAACTCGATGAAAGACCTATGGCGTTGTCGTCGAGAAACACTTCATCGTCGAGATATATACTGTCTTTTTGAATCATTTTTCCGACGTTCATAGTTCCATCGCTATTCAAAAAATCTTTATGAACAAGCCCTCTGTATCTGAACTTGTTATAGATCATGTCAATCGTGTATTCTCTGTCGAACTTTTTAGCCTCAGGAGTCACTCTATAAACCAGAGCCTCCTGCTGAAGGTAAGGGTCAAGACTTGCTCTGTTCTCTCTCGTGCATGTCGTCGAAAAGTAAATCGAGAATTTTGTGTTGTCTTTCAGAAGAGGGGCAACCACTCTCGCAAATGTCGTCTCTGGCATTGTCAGCATTTCCATCTTCATCTCTATATCGTGCGCGCCGCATACAAGGGCTCTGAGCGCTATGTCTTTTGGCAAAAGGTATCCTCCGTCAGTCGTGGGGACCGGCGATATGAATTGTATGACATAGTCCTTGAATATTGTCTTTCCCCTCGACACGGCTATTGAATCGAGGACAAACTGTAGTCTTTCGTCGCTTTCCTGCGCGGCTTTCCTCAGAATTTGAACGTCTTTGGTTCTGTCTATAAACGTCTCAATCCAGTCTGTTTCGACTGAAGTCTGCCTGAAAGGCTGTTCAATCGGAAGCGGGAAACCCTGCATGTGTATTTGTTTTATATACCAGTTCGTGTTCAAAAGCGAAAAGTTGGCGACTATGACGCCCGTGTCGGCTTCACTGTCGTATTTACGCGTGCCCAAAACCTCCTGCTGAAACCACAAAGGAAACGTGTCGTTGTCGCCGTTCGTAAACAATATCCCGGGCCTGCTGCACGATATAAGTATGTTGTATCCGTAATCGTCAGCCATCCAGTCTCCGTATCTGTTCGCACGGCTCCGCCAGTTGCCGAAAATTGGAATAACCGCCAGCAATACCCCGATTACACTGCATACAACCTTGCCCATCACCCTACCACGGCGCATAGACAAAGCAACAGCCTCCGCAAGCCACATCAATCCGAATGCGACAAATACTCCCCACCATTGATACGCCGAACCGTAAAAATAATCCCTCTCCCTCACCTCCTGCGGACGCAAATACGAAGGATCTGACGGAATAAAACGCATGTTCAAATAAAATATTAGCCCGGCGCTCAACAGCAAAAACGTGATAAATAACATCGCAAATTCCCGCCGGCCAGCGTCTCGCAAACGCACAAGTCCCACAAGACCCAATGCTATGTATATCATCGTCACCCACAACGACACCATACCGCTGCCTCCTCCGTCTCGGGCAAACGGCGTGTATTGCCAGGCAAAATAATGAAAAAATATCCTCGTATCGTGGACAAACGCGTCTAAATTGCTGAATCCCAAATCCTCCCCGTTGTTCCACATCTCAGGATACGCTATGCGTCTGTTGAATGGGTTGTTCTCTCCATACTGCTTCCTCGAAAATACCTCCCACAACCCCGATAAACTCCTCGGATCAGACTCATTTATTGGCGGATCCAAATGCGCCCGCACCATCAAATACATGTAACAACTCAATCCCACGGCGACGAGCAATGAAACTCCAATTACCCTCCTGAAACTGAACCTCCTCGTCCACCTGTATGCAAAATACACAAACAACACCCCGCACAACCCCATGAAAACAGGCACATAATATCCCGCCCCAACGTGCTCGACGTGCAGTTTTATAAGCAAATACGAAAATAAAAGCGCAAACATCAAAAATAAAAACGTCATGATAAGATCGCGGCTCTCCTCTCGACCCCAACTCACCCACAATGCGTATATAAAAAGCCCCGCCAATACCAAAACAGGCTCAAGATGAACTCCAACAGACAAAGCCCCGACATACGCCAAAAGCATAACCCAACGCCACGTGCTGTGAGATCCCTCCCTGAACCTGTCTCCCCAGACAAGCGCAAGCCACACCATCAAAACCATCACAAACCCGCTCATGGAATATACCTCAGCCTCCACTGAACTGAACCACACGCTGAAAGAAAAACCCCCGACAAGCGCTCCGACAGACGCGCTGAAATGTCTCACATACGAACCGGCGGACGATACCTTCTTCATTATCCGCTCTATAACCAAATACATGAATCCGCATGACAACGCGCCGAACAACACGCTCATAAACGTCACCCTCTGGGCTACGCTCCCTATCGGCACTAAACTGAATACACGCCCTAATACTATATACAAAGGCGTCCCAGGCGGATGCGGCACACCCAATACGTAACTCGCCGCTATAAACTCCCCGCAGTCCCAAAACGCTACAGTCGGCGACATCGTATAAAAAAATACCCCGCCGCTTATCAACGTCACCGCTATAAACACCAATACCCTTATCCTGTCCTTTGTCATCAGGCGGCTCCCCTCCTTTTATCCTTAATAATCATTTAATCCTGTTCAACAAGGCTTTAATATCTTCCATCCATCTCCTCTTCGACTTCTGCGGTTCCAATAGGTTTTGGGTGAGATTTACCCTGAGAGTGTCTGCGTCAATTTTCCTGACGAGTTTTTTCCCCGTCGCAAGTGAAATATCCCCGGATTGTTCCGACACAACGATACTTATGGCGTCAGTTTCCTCCGCTATTCCCATAGCGGCTCTGTGGCGCATTCCGAGCTGACTTGTCTCTTTTCCGAGATATCTGTTCGTCCAAGGAAGTCTAGTCTTAGCGGCGATTATTTTAGAACCTTTAATTATTACAGCGCCATCATGAAGAGGAGAACCTTTACAGAAAATCGTCTCGAGAAGATAGCTTGAAACCGTCGCATCAAGGCTGACCCCGTCTTCTCTCAAAAGATGCTTGAGACCTACCAGTCTTTCCACGACTATAAGGGCGCCTATATACTGATCCGAGAGCCACTGACAGGCTTCGACTATCTCGTCAATTGTTCTGTTATGCTCTACATCCATTCTGTCTTTCCTGAGAAATCCAAAAAACTGCTTTTTTCCTATCGACGAAAGTATCGATCTTATTTCCGGCTGAAAGACTATCACAAAAGCAATGAGCCAGACGGTTTCGAGACCCTTCAAAAGCCACGAAAGGGCTCTGAGCTGAAGAATATTCGCCAGGAATCCGAGGAGGAAGACGAGTATCAGCCCTGTGAGCATAGATATAGCTTTGGTGCCGCGGAAAAAAAGAAGGATAAAATATATGATAAGAGAGACAAGAAATATATCAATTACATCGAGAGTGATGAATTGAACTAAACCCATCTTCCCTCCCTTGTGGCGTTGAAAGCCGTTTCAAGGGCTTTTTTAGTCTCGAGAACATCGTGTGTCCTGAAAAGAAAAACACCTTCGGTAAGAGCGAGAACTGAAAGCGAAATAGACCCGGAAAGCCTCAAAGCCGGTGTCTCGCCTCCTCCAAGAGCTCCTATCATGGATTTTCTCGACAAACCGACATATACAGGTTTTTCCAAGAAACTTTTCAAGTCTGAAAGTCTCCTCAATAGAGTTAGATTGTGTCTTAAAGTCTTGCCGAAGCCGAATCCGGGATCGAGAACTATGTTTTCCGGGGTCAAACCCGACGATTCGGCGCTTTGCGCCCTTTCCTTCAAATAATCCCTGACCTCTTCAAAAACATCTCCGTATTGGGGATCGACCTGCATGTTCAGAGGAGATCCTTTTTTGTGCATCAGCACCGCTCCGGCATCGTATTTTACGGCAGTTTTTATCATATCAATATTCTCAAATCCTGAAATATTGTTCACGGCGTTACATCCTTCTTCAAGCGCCATTTCAGCAGTTTCGGGGTGTTCTGTGTCGACGGATATCGGAATTGATGTCTTTTCTCTTATCCTTTTCACGACGGGCAAAACTCTGGCGGCTTCGTCTTCGAGAGAGACAGGAGAACTGCCGGGCCTGGAAGATTCACCTCCTATATCGAGCATATCGGCTCCCTGTTTTTCCATATCGAGAGCAAGAGCGACCGCTTCTTTGAAATCCGGGTTTCTCGATTCTTCGTAAAAACTGTCAGAAGTAACGTTTACGACGCCTACTATTCTCGGCCTGTCAAGCACCAGCTCTTTCCCTCTCATCTTCCAGATCTGAGGTTTTTCTTCTCTTGAAAGTATTTCTTCTATCTTTTGGGAGAGTTCTTTCAGCTTGAACTGCTGGATTGATATTTTTCCGGCTATCGTCAGAAGCTGAGCTCGGGTAGCCATGAGAATAACTTTCGTTCTTGGGGAAGTTCCGTTAATGACTCCGCCTGAAACAGCCGCTTCCGCTCCCGAGGATAGAGCTGACTGTTTGAGGACATTACCGCCTGCCATAGAAAGATCGTCTATAAAAAGGCATATCGTCTTTGATTTTCTCCACATGAGGTCCCACGCTTCAAAATCAACACCGATTTTTTCGAAAGCTTTCAATACATCTTTTTTTTGATCGAGAGCGCAGACCTGAACTTTCATTCCGTTGCTCTGTTTATCGGTTCTTTTCCGCATTCTACTATTATGTCATCGATTTCAGATCCGGTTATGACCTCTTTTTCGAGAAGTTTTTTAACTGTTTTCTCAAAAACATCAAAATTGTCCCGAATTATCTCAAGAGCCTTTTTATATGAATCATCGAGAATTTTTTTGACTTCTTCATCTATGACAAGGGCGGTCGCTTCGGAATATTCTTTGCCGTAAGAGAATTCCTTGCCTCCTATTGAAAATCTCTCTTCACTTCTCCCGTAATTTACGGGTCCGATTTTGTCGCTCATCCCCCATTCGGCGACAATAGTCCGGGCTATCTGAGTAGCTTTCTCGAGATCGTTAGCCGCTCCTGTTGTAGGCTCGCCGAAAACGAGCATCTCCGACGCCCTGCCCCCAAGAAGCTGGGAAAGCATGCTTTCGAGATATTTTTTTCTGTAAATTCTCTTGTCGTCTATAGGCAGAGACTGAGTTACTCCGAGTGCTCTTCCCCGGGGTATTATTGAAACTTTATGGATGGGGTCGGATTCTTCAAGAAATTTAGCTACAATGGCATGGCCTGCTTCGTGATTTGCTGTGATAATCTTTTCTTTCTCATTTATGATCATAGATTTTCTCTCTACGCCCATTAGGATTTTGTCCTTAGCCCATTCAAAATCCGACATCTCGAGATAGTCTTTGTTTTGTTTCGCCGCCTGAAGGGCGGCTTCGTTAGCCATGTTCGCGAGATCGGCGCCGACAAATCCCGGAGTCTGTTTTGCCAAAACGCCCAAATCAATGTCAGGAGACAGAGGAAAATTTTTAGTGTGGACCTCAAGAATTCCCTTCCTGCCGTTGACATCCGGCAGATCCACCATCACTCTTCTGTCGAATCTGCCGGGTCTGAGCAGTGCCGCATCGAGAATCTCGGGGCGGTTCGTCGCCGCCACTACGATTATTCCCTGATTCTGTTCAAATCCGTCCATTTCAGAAAGCAAAGCGTTCAGAGTCTGTTCCCTCTCTTCGTGAGCGCCGGACAAAGTGTTGCCCCTGTGCCTGCCGACGGCGTCTATCTCGTCGATAAAAATAATGCAGGGAGTGTTTTCCTTGGCGTTCTTAAAAAGGTCCCTCACCCTGCTTGCGCCGACACCGACGAAAATCTCTACGAAGTCCGAACCCGTTATGGAAAAGAACGGGACATCAGCTTCACCCGCTACTGCTCTGGCGAGCAGGGTTTTTCCGGTTCCCGGAGCTCCTATGAGCAGGACGCCTTTCGGAACTTTCGCGCCGAGTCTCGTGAATTTTTTAGGGTCTTTTAAAAATACAATAACTTCGCGGAGTTCTTCTTTGGCTTCTTCTTCACCGGCGACATCTTTAAAAGTGACTTTGTTTTTCGTCGCTATGAACCTTTTCGCCTTTGACTTGGCAAATGAAAACGCTTTTCCTGAACCTTGGCTGTCCATCATGTATCGCCATATAAAAATCCACACGACGAAAATGACGACAATCGGGATCCAGGGCAGAATATACTGCCAGAAATTTGAAGGATTTTTAGATGAAACTACAACCGTGCTGTCTTTAAGAATTTCTCTTATAAGATCCGGGTCCGGATAAGGTATACGGGTTTTGAAGAGCTTAAATTCTTCTTCTCCGTCTTGCGCTTTTACAGGTTCAGTCAATTCTCCTTCAATGTCCTGTTCGACCACGACGAGGGATTTTACCTTTCCCTCCTGCAGAAGGCCGTAGAAGAATGAAAAATCTACACTGCTTCTCTTTTCCCTTTTCATCCCCCATATTTCTGAAATTATCAGCCCAAGGGCAATAATGGCTATCCAGAAAAGAAGACCTTTTAAGAATGAAAACTTCCGTTTGTCAGGCAATTTTTATGTAACCTCCTGCTGTCGAATTTCTTAAATCACTCTATAACCGCGATATATGGAAGATGGCGGTGTTTTTCATTGTAGTCGAGCCCGTATCCCACGACAAATTTGTCGGGTATTTTCACCCCGGTATAGTCAATATTGAGGTCTGTTTTTCTCCTCGCGGGTTTGTCGAGAAAAGCGCAAATTTTAAGGCTTTTCGGGTTTCTCGACAACAGCAATTTCTTTATGTAAGAAATTGTCAGTCCGGTGTCCACTATGTCCTCTACGAGAATGACATCCCTTCCGGCTATCGGGTTGTCGAGGTCCTTTGTTATCCTGACAACTCCGCTTGTCTGGGTCGAGGATCCGTATGAAGAAGCCGCGACGAAATCGAGGATTACGGGAAAATTCAGATTCCTCATGAGGTCTGAAGCAAAGACGATCGAACCTTTAAGGATGCAAATAAGGACCACTTCGCCTCTGCCCGAATAATCCCTGTTGAGCTCATGGGCTAAGCTTCTCACCGCAAGAGCAATTTCCTGCTCTCCGAGTATTGTTTCCTTTACTTCCATTAAATCCCCTGTTTTTTCTGTATATGTAACATGTTGTTGCGCCTGCGGGCTTTTAACCCACCGCAATTCAGCATATTGCCTGAAGAACGATCCGTCAAAGACAAAAGTCTCTCAGTCTGACAGCCGTCCAGCGACAAATATCCCGACTTCAAAGACGCTATTCTAAGGATTCTCCTTTTTGAGTGTTCCGGTATTAAGTCAAAAGCTTTAAGGTCTATAGTATAACCTTCACGGCTCGGCCAGGCAACTTCATTTAATATCTTCTCGTCCGATTCCTGAAGAGTTTCAGAATCGAGTTGAAGTGAATCGAAGAGTCTCAGGAAAAAAAGACCGTAATCTCTTCCTGAAATTTCTCCGAAAACAGGCATCAGAACATCTCTTATCTTGTTTCTCTTGTAATGGAGCCATGAGTTTGAAGCATCTTGGAGATATCTAATTGAATTTTCCATTAGAAATTTCCTGATTTGATCTCTTGTGACTCCCAGAAGAGGTCTGAAATAAACTCCTCGTCTTTCTCTGATGGAAAGAAGGCCCTTCAATCCGGTCCCTCTCATGAGGTTGAACATAAAAGTTTCGATTCTGTCGTCGAGGTTGTGCCCGAGAAGAATCATAATTTCTTTCTGCCGCGCGAAATTTTCGAAAAAACCGTATCTCTCTCTTCTCAGTTTTTCCTCGGACATGCCCTTGGAGTCATTTTTCATTTCGCCTTTTATGAACTCAACACCGAGAAAATCCGAGAGGGATTTTACAAAAGATGATTCTTCCTTTAATACGCTTGCTTCGCGTTGTTTGTGGTCAAAATACAAAATTCCCTTGAATTTTTTTTCGGCAAAATATTTCGTCAGATAAGAAAGAGCGACTGAATCTCCTCCTCCACTGCATGCGACAAAGACTTCTTTCCCCTCCGGAATACTCTCAAAAGCCTCTTTAGCTTTCATTTGGACGGCATCACCTGCGACAAAATGAATTTTTTTTTCTTTTTCAGTATTCATAGACTCTGTAATATTGGTTTGATACTATCATACGGGGACGGAATCTGTCTTTAAGCGCTTTTTCAATTTCCAATATTTCCCGGTTTTCGTGCCAGGAATTGACAATCAGCATTGTCTTTCCGGATTTTTCCGCAAGGTCTTCTATATCCGAAGGCATGTAAAAAATTCTAGTAAAGCTTCTGTTTTTATCCGCCCCCCTGTCGAGGGAGTTAAAGTAATACGTAATCTGAGGATTGGTCAAGTGAAAGTCGTCATCTACATAGACAAGCGAGCGGAATTCTTTAGAGTAAAACTTTTCAGAAAAGCCTTCTATACCGCTGTCATAATAAACTCTTGTCTGTGTGAATATCCCGCATACAAGAGACAGTAAAAACAAAAACAGAGCTGCTGTTTCTGATTTGGACGTTTTTTTTAAGAGAATAAGCAAAGCCGCCGTAGATAAAATAAACAAAAGTATGTAAAAAAGCTGAGGCATCCTCATTATATTCCCGAAGTTTCCTCTCATAAAATGGAACCCCGACCAAAGAGAAAACGCAGATGACAGAATAACTGTCACCAAAAAGCTTTCCTTTTTTTTCGCCATGTCGGAAAGACAAATGCCCGTGAGGATTGACAACGCAGGAATGAAAGCGAGGGAATATGTCCTTAATTGAGTCTTTGAAAAACTGTAAACGCAGAATTGAACGGCAAAAAACAAGAGGAAAAAGGACATCTCCGGTCTTTTATCCAATGCTATTTTTTTAAGTTTAGTCATCAAAACCGCAACCGAAACAGGCATCATGAGAGCCAGCTGGTTTACATAAAAAAAGATCCCGAGTCTCTGAACGTTTGACTCAACTCCCGCGGTGGTTCTCTTTATAACGTGAAAGAGAAAAAAATAGTCAACAAAATTTCCTCCGTATCTGGTTATCATGTATAAATGCCAGGGCAAAGCCAGCACAACTCCAGTGAGAAAAAACACAAAAAAATGCTCTAAAGCGGGACGAAATTTCATGTTCCTAAAAACCGCCTGAAAGGAAATATAAACAAAAATCGACGCCGGAAGAAACATGCCTACGAGAATTTTACTCATCAAAGACATCCCGAAACACATGCCTGCGAGTAAAAGGTAAAACCGGTTCTTGTCACGACTGAGGAAAGCGAGAGCTCCCGCAGTCATCCAGAATACGCAGAAAACATCAAGCTGTCCCTGTCTTGAGTAAGAGAAAAAAAACGCGTTCGTTCCGAGAATCAGGGCTGAAAAAAATCCGGCGAGTCTGTCCCTGAAAAAAAAGAACAAAATTATCACAAGAAAAGCTCCGGCGAAAGCCGACCAAAATCTTGCTGAAAAAGCCGTTTCGCCGGTGATCTTCATCACAAGCGCCGAAAACCAAATGTAAAGAGGAGGGTGAGATGAAGAATAAAGACCGTTTACGGAATACTTTGTCTGATCCAACCAGCTGCCGAAGGAAACGGCGCTTTTAATTCTCGACGCATACATTGCCTCGTCCCAGGGCTGTATTTCCGCGTCACCAAGGCCGTAAAAACGCAAAATAGATACTATTAGAACGGCAAGAAACATAAAAATATGCTTTTTTTCGGTTCTCACTTCTTTATTTCCTGGCAAACGCATCCTTTCTTGCGAAGCAGCGGGGTAAACCTTATACAAAACAGCCGCCAATATCCATTTTATTATATCTTGACTTGAAGCCAATGATTTAATTAAATCTTTACATATCGCAAGGAGTGGTAAAAATATGATTATACTTTTTTGCGCTCTGGCCGCAATAACCGATTTTGAAAAAAATTTGATTGTAAAAGAAGCATATCTTTCTATGGTCGAAGAGGGAAGGCTGACGGCGCTTTCTTCGTGCAGTTTTTATCCGCTCGAAAGTTCGGAAAAAGACTCGCTCGCCGCGAATGCCTTGAACTTATGGGCATATGAACTGAGAAACGGCGCATCTCCCGGTGAAGAATCCGTATTTGTCTTTGCGGAAAAATTTGAGCTTTTTTGGGAAATTCGTAATTCAACTATTTTCACTCCCGAAAAAGCCGCCTGGAAAATTGAGATAAACTTTCATCTTTTCAAAGACGGAAATCTTGCCGGACTTCACGAGTCGGAAAGAAGAGGCTCTTTCGACGTTTCCTCGCTTAAAGAAGGCGACCTCGAAAATTCGATCCTTGATTTCAATAGAGGGCTTACAAAATTTAATATCTTTGAATTCGCGGGTGTGAGCTTTTTATGCGCGGGAATTGTATTTGCTTTTTATTACATAAGATAAGGGGGACAATTGAGCGAAGAAAAAGGCAATGAAAACAAACAGGCAGACATACTTCTGCATATAGAAATGGGCAAAGCCTATCTGCGCCGCGGGAGAAGAGAAGACGCTCTCAGGGAGCTGAAAACAGCTCTCGCCCTCGCTCCGGACTATCCCGATCTTCATTACGAAATCGGAGTTGTCTATGCCTTAACCGGAAACTACGAAAAAGCGATTGAGTTTTTCAAAAAATCTATCGAACTGAATCCGAAATACCTCGAACCCCGTCTAAATCTCGCCATAACTCTTTCAGACGCCGGATTCGACAAAGAAGCTATAGAGCATTTCAAGGTAGTAAAGGAACTCGAAAAAAACAGTAAATTCCTTTTCGGGGCGGCCGGTTCCAGGATCGCAAACTCCCATGCATACACCGGAGACCTTTATTTCGATGTCGAAGCTTTCGACAGCGCGATAGAAGAATACAAAAAAGGAGTAGATATAGCTCCCGATTTTCTCGACATCAGCCTTAAACTCGCCAAGGCTTACATCGCCAGGGGAGACCTCTCCAAAGCCGAAAAACAACTGCTCAGCATCTTAAACAAAGACCCTAATTTCAGGGACGCCCTGAGAATGCTCGGTTCAATAAACCTGAAAATGGGAAAAAAAGACAAAGCGAAAGCGATCTGGACGAAGATGCTTTTAGAAAACCCACAAGACAACGAAGCCCAAGTTCTTCTGAACACGCTGAACGATTTCAACGACAATGCTGATTGAGATAGACAGTCCGATAGCTCAGAGCGAATTGAAGTCCGCCAGATCCGTTAGGAGCTCGAAAAAAGAATTTCGAACGGCTGTCTATAACATGACATCATGCCTATTTTTCGAAGCTTCAAAAAACATCAAGCTTCGGAGATGCACAGTCACGACTCCCCTTGAAAAAACATTGGGTAAATATTTGGATCAATCCAAAATCGCTCTTGTTCCGATTCTCAGGGCGGGAATGTGGATGGTCAACCCCGTAACGGATTTTCTTCCCGATGTCAGCGTTTTTCCAATGGGAATCAGAAGAAATGAAAAAACTCTTGAGCCCCTGGTTTATTACTCATCCCTACCCCCTGATTTCAAAGGAATTCATGTGTTTCTTCTCGACCCAATGCTCGCGACAGGCGGGTCTGCATCTTATGTCTGTCATGAAATTCTCAAAAGAAAACCCGGGAATCTTGACATACTTACTATTATATGCGCCCCTGAAGGCGTCTCGAAAATAGAAGCGCTATACCCCGGAACGAAAATTTATACAGTCTCCCTCGACAGAAAACTCAACTCAGCCGGTTACATACTCCCTGGTTTAGGAGACGCCGGAGACAGAATTTACGGCTGATTTATTTAACTGGAGGTAAATATCACTGACACGGATAAAAACAAAATCACTGTTTTAGTTCTTTTTTTTCTCATTCTCGCGGCGGACCAGATAACAAAACATTTAATACAGATACACTTTTCTTCTAATCCGTCTCCTATCCACGTCATAGGCTCGTATTTCAATATAGTCTATGTTGAAAATCCCTACGGCGCGATGGGATTGAGGTTCGGTCCTTCCTGGCTACACGCGCTGACATCTTCAGCCGCAACGCTTTTGGTCGGAATTTACAGCGTCTATACACTTTTCTGGAGAAAAAATTCGACTTTTTTGAAAAATCTCGGCCTATTCATGGTCTTTGCCGGAGCCGCCGGAAATTTAGCGGATAAACTTCTCAGAAGCGGCGGAGTTATAGACTTCATAGATATAGGAATCGGAAAACACAGATTCTGGGCATTTAACATTGCCGATGCTTCTATATCCGTAGGAGCCGTTCTATGGATAATTTTTTCTTCAATTAAGAACAAAGAAGCGGAATAAAACGGGATGTTTTCGGGTATAGAAGATATAGAAAAAGAGGATGAAGAGATAATAGAAAAGGTTCTGAAGGGGGAAAGAGAATGTTTCGGCATGCTCATAGAGAAATATCAGAAAAAAATTTACGCTTATATAAAGCGGAAGTATTACATTGATAACGACGACATGGACGATATAATGCAGGATACTTTCATTAAATGCTACAAAAACTTAAACTCATTCAAGAAAGGGCACGATTTCTACCCTTGGCTTGCCAAAATAGCCATAAATATGAGCAGAGATTTTTTACGAAATAAAATTACGCGTAAAAACCGCATTCAGGAATCTTTTGAAGATCCTCTCAGCGTTAAAGAACAAAAAGACCCGGTAAAAGAGATAATCGAACTTGACGTAATAAAAGAGTCTCTTTCAGAGCTTTCCTCCGAATACAGAGAAGTGCTGATAATGAGAGCCGAGGGATTAAGTTATTCCGAAATTTCACAAAAAATTTCCGTCCCCGTCGGAACGGTTATGTCGAGACTTAACAGAGGAAGAAAAATAATCTTGGATAAATTTTCAAAGAGGGCATAATGGAACACGAAGAATTTTTTGAATTGATCGGAGCTTTCATAGACAAAGAGCTCAGTATCGAAGATTCTTACAGAGTCCGTGAGCATTTGAAAACTTGCCCCGGATGCAGAAAATATTTCGAAGAGCTTAAATCCCTCGACATGAAAATTGAAAAAGTAGTTAAGAGCGAGTCCCTTCCCTCAGATTCATATTTCGAATCCCTGACTTCGGCAATAATGGCTCAATTGCCTAATAAAACTGGTTTTGCCTGGAGCGGTTTTTTTTCTTTTCTTGCCAGAAGAGAAATGACCCCTGTCTGGGTAATGGGATTTGTCCTGATTTTTGCCGTTGTTTTCAGGCTCATGTTCTTCAACACATACAAAGAGATACAAAACCGCCGGGCGGGATTTGCAGACAACAATGAGTCAACAGTCTCTCAGACGTCCTCTCTGACCCCTGCCTCATCAGATTCCGCCGCAGAATACCAATCCATGGAGACTGAGTTTGATGGTATTTCCCCAGACCAAACTCTCTCAGCGACCGCTGTATCGGGAGAGGTTCAAATTGAAGATGTCGCTGAAGATTATGGATACACGCGGACAAGCTCTGTTGACAGAGAAATCACCCTTTCACAGCCCTTGTTAGCCCGTGAAAAAATTGACGATCTGACAGGAGTGACCGGAGGGATTTCTCGAACGGAATCAGAAAATACTACAAATCTCTCTCTTCAGGAAGACGAGAGGACTGACCGGGACAGTCTTTATGGAAAAGACCTTGTCGATTCGGATTATTTTGAATCCAGAGGCGCGGGATTCGAGCCGGAACAAGCGCCGGGATTTATTGAAGTCTGCGAAACTGCCGTGGAAGAAACAGCAGAGTTAAAAATGGTGAAGATAAGATTTGAAATTGACGGAGAGGGACGCATCTCCACGATAGACATCCCTCCGGAGATAGACACAGCCCTGGGAAATTTCATCTTCAACTCCAACTATCTCCGAAAAACTTCTCTAAAAGACACTTTCATAGAAATCAATATCCCTCCTGATAAAATCAAGGACTGCAGTTTCGATTTTTAGTTTAAAGTTGGAATGTATATAAGCGCCGATTATTTTCGGCGCTTTTTTTCTAATGGTTCGGAGGTCTTCTTTCTTCACCGCGCTCTCTGTGTCCTTGGACGGGCATTATTATGCGGGTAAAAAAATCAGGCGGCAGTTTTTCCATTTGCTGCTCCGTAAGAATTGACTTTATGCTGAAAGCCATGCCAACTCTCGCGATTGCAAGCTGTCTTTCCTCATCCATTATCTCGCCCACTATTGTTTCAGCGTGTTCCATGGATATCCCCTGAGCAAATCCTTCTCTTATCTCTTCGAACTTGACCTTTATTCTCTCTCTCGTTTGGCGAGCCGTTTCTCTATTTTGTTCGAATATTGCTTTTATGCTTTCTTTCTGAGAGTCGGTCAGTTCGAGTTCTTCGAAAATTCGGGGAGGGCCTTCCCTTTCCTCTGAAGGTCCCCTAAATTCCCGGTTTATGTCTCTGTTCTCCTGACTAAATCTGTCATGTTTTGAAATGTCAGGGGCAAAACCGAAAACCGCCTGAGCCAGCACGGCGATCATTACCGCCGCAATTTTGTAAGCCTTCATTTTTCCTCCTTTTTCTTTTTTTGACGAAATTCGGTTTAATTTGGTTTAATCTTAATTGTTGACTTGAATTTCCTTATTGATATACTATTCAACAACAGAGTCGCTAGCTCAGGAGGTAGAGCACCTGCCTTTTAAGCAGGGGGCCGTGGGTTCGAATCCCACGCGACTCATTTAATCAGGAGGAAATATGAAATACGATATACTGAGAAAAATATCTTTATTCAAGCACATGTCCGATTCCGAGATTGATGTTTTGACAAATCAGCTCACGGAAAAGACTTTCGAGGAAGGAGAGGTAATAGTCCAGGAGAAAAATAACGGCAGGGAGATGTATATAATAGTCGAGGGGGAAGTTCAGGTCCTGCTTCAAAGGGAGGACACTCTGCTCGTGCTCGCAAAACTATCACCCGGCGGATTCGTCGGAGACATGTCCCTCCTGACGGATTTACCCAGGAGCGCCACTGTAAAAACTCTGACTAAAGCGAAAATGCTCGTTTTCAAAAAAGACACCCTCGATTCAATCATGATAAAATTCCCGGCAACAGCAGCCAAATTCCTCAAAGCTCTCTCCGAGGAGCTCTGCGAAAGAATTCAAAACGCAAATGAGAACGTAGAAACGCTTTTTCTTATCAACAAAGCAATAGTTGACAACGAACAGTTTAGAAGACTCTACATCGGAGCGCACAAGCAAACACCTCCCGTGTCTCCTTCTTGATGCTTTTCTGCTTTTTCTTCATTTTCGTTTCATCTCTGACAAGCTTTCATACAGATTTTTTGACTCCTGAAATAGGTAAAAAATGGCGTTTGGGCTTAAACTTGTTCTCATTTTACGATCAGCGTGAATACCGTGATTCTTTGGACTACAGTCTCTCTTCGGCATTGGCGCTTGAATGGAAACCCAACTCATTCATAAAAATTTCAGGCGGTTTTACCGCTGACAGCATCGAAGAAAAGACCATTTTCTCTCCTTTTTTTTCGGCATATGCTGGAGGCCCCGGAGGAGCTTTCATAGACCTCGGAGCGAATTTTACTTTTTCAGATCAAGGGTATTCTTTGGCTGTTATCGGAGACATACAGAAAAATAAAGCATGCGGACTGCAATTATCCCCCGGATATTTTTGGCGGGACACATCTTCTTTCCTTTTTTTATCTTCCCGCTTATATTTTTCCCGCTTATCCAACAGAACTTACATAGAAGTGGAAAAGCGCTCCGGCGGGAAAATACTCTCTTTCGACAACTCTTTTCTCAAATTCGGAATTCTCGCCGATTTCTTCGGCGGGATTTCTTTCGAAATTCTCACGACTGTCAGGCTCGGATCGAGAACAGCCGAACCGGACTGGACTCTCGGTTTGAAATTGTTTTCTGGCATTGTCAGAGATCCTTCTTCAGTGAGAGGGACCGGAGCATTGAGCGGAACAATCCGATCAGAAGAAGGACTACCCATAGCCGGCGCTGTTGTCTATGCAAATTTTGAACGCCTTTTGGATTTCACGACGGATTCTACAGGCTTTTTTTCTTTTTCCGGAATTCCTTCGGGCTTCGTGACAATCTCAGTATCTTCCGAAGGCTATAGAGAAATCAAAATGCCGGTGTCGGTGAGAAAAAATCAAAACTTCCATCTGGATATAGTTTTAGAAGACCTGACAAAAAGCGTTCAATACAATTTATCCTTCTATGATTTCTTTTCCGGATTGCCTGTAACGGTGAACATTGCCGGCATAGACGGCATTTTTACCGATACTTCAATCTCCATCGGCGAAGGGGAAACACTCTTCATCGAAAAAGAAAATTACCTCACCGCGCACATTTTTTCCCAGAAAAACCAGATTGTCCGAACCCCGATGCTGCCCATAAACAAACCTTTCTCCATGAATGCGGAAGACTTTGAGGATTCTTCTCTCTCATCCTCAGGGATGATGAAAATAATGGAAATCAAACATCTCCTCGGCTTTTATCCTTATTGCGTTTTACGTTTTGAGGGACACCCCGATTATTCCGAAATAATACGAAATTCTCTTTTCACGTTTTTTTCCCTTGACAAAGAAATCATACTGACACCGATACCCGAAGATTCAGTTCTAAATATTTATTTTGAAGGCAGTTATGAATGATGAAATCATCCTCAGCGGAAGCTTCAAAAATGTATCGTTTCTCGACATCCTGCACATAGCTGAAAAAATAAAACCCGGAGTAAAACTCTTTCTCGACTCCGACTCGTGTATCGGATTCATTGATTCCAAACCTGTCTTTTCCAAAACATCTTCCGCGGAAGGATTTAAAGCACTCAAGATTATTCTCGAAAGCTCTTGGAATAAATTTAAGTTATTGGCAACAGAAACTATAGATGACCCGAATCTTGTTTGTAAAAAGGATTTTGCCTCAGAATACAGGGCGAAGTTATATCCTGCTGAACCGCATTTAAGCCTCTCAGAAGCCAACAGAGAGCTTTCCAAGGATTACCTTACAATGCTCGAATTCTACTCCAGACTTATACATGAACTCAGCAATCCGCTCACCATTGTAAAAGGAAGCGTCCAGCTCTTCGAAAGACATGTCTCTCAGAATAACGGCGTTCCGCCGGAAATCAAGGAATCCGTAAAACAGATGGAAGAAAAGGTCTCCAAGCAGGTAGCAAGGATGTCAAAACTTATAGGATCGGCAAAAAAACTCTCAAAACCGACTTCGAGAAGCGAAAGAATCTATGACGTTAAAACCCTTCTCGATGAATGGATAAACTCCTGCGAATTTTCAAAAAATAAGGATATTCAGTTATATTACAGCAACGAAGCCAACGAGGCAAAAATATTCGGCGAACCGGACGAATTAATCCAGGCGATTTCAAATATAATTGAAAACGCTATTCAAGCTTGTCTATTGTCTGATAAAAGACCTTGTGTTATAGTTTTGTACATGACAAACAGCGAAAATTGTCTTATGATAAATGTAACAGACAACGGTATTGGAATTGACGAAGAAAGGAAATATGACGTTTTCCAGCCGTTTTTTTCGACATTTCCGGAAGGCTTCGGCTTGGGCTTAAACGTCGCAAAAACAATTATAGATGGGATGTCCGGAAACATTGAAATCGAGAGCAAAAAAGGAGCCGGAACAGAAGTCATGATAACCCTGCCTCTTATAAAGTAAAAACATGAAAGATTCCCTTTTTTCGGAAAAAAGGAAAAGAGTGATGGTAATAGACGACGAGGCAGACATAGCTTCTCTTGTAGGCGAAAGACTCTCCGAATCGGGTTTTGAAACAGAAATTCAGTGGGACCTGAGGGAAGCTATCAAAAAACTCAAAAACTCGCCTTTTGATCTCGTCGTGACCGACCTCAAAATGCCTTACATAGACGGATTTCAGCTCATGGGGTGGATGAAAGATTTTTCCCCGCTCACTAAAGTAGCAGTAATAACAGCCCACGGCTCGCCTACGGCGCAGAGAAACGCGATAAACAGCGGAGCCGTATTATACATCGAAAAACCTTTCGACCTAGATGAATTCGCGGGCAAGATAGAAGAAATTATGCAGCCGTCGAGAGAATTCGAAGCCAAAATCGAATCCATTTCACCTTTTGATTTGATTCAGATAGTCTCTCTCACGGGCGGAAGCAGGAGAATCTCCGTTGTCTCTTCAAAAGGCACCGGAGAAATGTATATCAAAAACGGAAAACTTGTCTACGCGCAAGCCGAAGGTTTTCAAATGGAAGAGGCTTTTAATCTCATGCTTTCCTGGGACAGCGGCATTTTCAATGTCCTTCATTGGGTTGATCCTCCTGTTGAGTCAGGCCCCCTCGACATTTCATTTCTTCTTCTTGAGGCGGCGAAGGCTTTCGACGAGAAACATTTAGCTGAAAAAGAGAAGTTAAAAACAGCCTCGGAACATCTTTCTTTTCCCGACTCCCTACCGAAAGACAAAGATTCTTACGACAAAATCTCTTCGAGAAAAGATGTAGAATCTTCCGTAAGGCTTGACGATAAATGGAAAATAATCCAAGCAGACAGCGAATCAGTCGCAAGAGGCGCGGTCAAAGCGAGTTTCTTTCTTAACGAATGGGGAAAAAACATAGGTAAGAAGTTTTCTCTGCACAATCTTGACGGAATAGTTCTTTCGGTCTCCGGCAGAGAACTCTGGATCAGGACCGGGCATACTGAAAACCAAATTTTCTTGCTGTCTCAGGGCGCATCCCATGGTTCTATTCTCAAAGAGGTCGAAGGATGAATTCAGAAGCTCTTAAGGGAGTGGAAAGCGCTTTTTCAAAAATCTCCGAAGTAAAGGGCATAATGATCTTTAACGTAACGGGAAAAATCAAACATTCTACTCTTTCCATTCCATTGCAGGACGCTGAAGACATAGGAAGATCAATTGTAATACTCTGGGACGCACTAAAAAAATCCGGTGTAAAAAGCGGGACAGTCAACTGGATTTATCTCGAAGGCATGATATTCATGAAAGATTTTAACCAGGGTTTTCTGGTCGCTGTAACATCTAAAAACATTGCAGGTTCAGATATCATAGAATCCTTTGATGCTTCTTCCCTCATGCTCAAAGACGTATTTTCAGATGAAACGGAGATAAATATTCTCGATACAATAGAGGAAAAAAAGTCAAGGAAATTCGCGTCTGAACAGCTTTTATCCGAGAGCGGACTCAATGAAATCGTATCTGAAATTAAAGATTCCGCCTCGAAAATCGCGGGGACATGGATCGAATATTATTTTGACGATCTCGTCCAGGAATGGATAGACATGACACAACCGAGAAAATCCCACCTGAAAAATCTTATCAAAGCGATCAGCGAATACATTGACGAAGGCAGCAAAAGAGACGATTTCATACAAAAAGCAACCACAATTTTAGGAGAGTGATATTGATGGCTAACAAGAGAATTATCTCTATATTCGTTATTCTGGCATTCAACGCCTGTGCCCTTTTTCCCGACGGTATTTCCGACTGGTTTAAGAAGAATTTCGAAAAGGAAGAAACAGGAATAGGCATGGCTTTTTTAAAAATCCCTGTCTCGGCAAGACAGACGGCTATGGGAGGAACGAGCGCGGCAGTGAACGAAGGAGCTTCGGGGAATCCCGCCAAGCTTCTCACTCCTGACATCCAGAAAAATTTCATTTTCAACCATCAAAATCTTATTCAGGGAGTCCATCAGGAATTCGCGGCTTTCACAATATCCGGAGACAAAATAGCAGCGGGTTTCTCCATGAGCGGCCTTTTTATAGACGGCCTTGAATACAGAACAGGTCCCGGCGAATCTCAGGGGGATTTCAGCGCCTATGATTTTTCCTTTTCCTTCGCCGGAGCATATAGGCTTTACAGCGACCTTTCTGTAGGTATAAGGTCAAAATTAATTCACGAGAGAATTTTCGAATACAGCGCGATGGTTTACGCTTTTGATTTTGGCATTCTCTATCATATTTTCGCCCCCCTCAAATTCGGCGCTACAATAGAGAACCTCGGTCCCAAATATTCGATGTTGAAAGATTCAAAAAGCTCTTCGAGACTGCCTACCTCTATTAGAGCGGGATTTGCCCTGGATCTGCCTTCTTTCTGGAACATGAAAGAATGCATAGCCCTGGATTTTTGGAAATCTCCCGACGTCAGATTCAGAATCGACGCCGGAGCGGAAATAACTCATACAAGCAATTTTTCTTTCAGGATGGGAGCCAAATTCAATTATGATTCTCAATCATATACGGCTGGTTTTGGCTATAAATGGAAATCGATAACATTAGACTATGCCTTCGCTCCATACTCTTCGAGTCTTGGACTGGCGCATGTCATAACTTTGACTCTTTCCATATAAAGGAGGTCATATGGCGGCATTGAGTGGAAAACTGACTGATTTTGAAATACCGACAATACTTCAGTTCATCAAGATGAGCAGTAAAAACGGTGTTTTGAAAATCGCCTCCGAGAAAGTCAAAGGTGAAATACACTTTAAAAACTCATCTATCGTCTATGCGATGGACGGAGATCAAAACAGCGGTGAAGTCGCCCTTTTTAATCTTTTCCAGCTCAAAGACGGAGCTTTTGAATTCGTCCCGTCAGAAGACATTCGTGACAGTCATTTCGACCTTCCCATAGACAAGGCATACGAATCTCTTCAGTCTCAGTTGAAAGAATGGGAGGAAATCACTAATTCTATTCCGGACCTTAACCTGACAGTCAAGCTGATACCGGATCCTTCGGTAAAAGAAGTAAAGATTACACCCCCTCAATGGATTGTCGCGGCTCAGGTTGACAGCCTTAAAAGCCTGAAAGATCTATCCGTAACGACGGGTTTTTCTCAGCTCGAAACCGCCCGAACGGTTTATTCGCTAATAAAAGAAGGACTCGCGGAAGTTTCCGACCAGCCTACAGATAAAAGACAGGCGGAGACGGATGATGCGCCTCTAATGGAAGACCAACTCGACGAAGTGTATGAAGAAGAAGATGATGATGAAAAACCCGCGGGAAAGGAAACAGAGGAAGAAAAATCGAAGAGAATATCGAGGAGAAAACATAAAAAGGGATTTTTCAGATAAACCTTACCGGCCCTGCATCTTCATGGTCGGTTAAAGACAATTTTTTAACAACATTTTTCAGGAGAGATATATGGCAGACGTCAGACCGTTCAAAGCCATCAGGCCCCAGGCGGAGATCGCAAGTAAGCTCGCTTCGTTTCCCTATGATGTCATTTCATCTGAAGAGGCGAGAAATATAGCTTCCGGAAATGAAATGTCATTTCTTCATATTACAAAACCTGAGATAGATCTCGATCCTTCAGTCAATCTATACGATGAGAAAGTCTATAAAAAAGCTTCCGAGAATTTTAAGCTATTCCTGGACAAAGGATGGCTCATAATGGATGAGACTCGTAATTATTACCTTTACAGGCAGATCATGGGATCTCATTGTCAAACGGGAATAGTCGCTTGCGCCAGCGCTGACGATTATGAAAAGGACATAATAAAAAAGCACGAACTGACGAGAAAAGACAAAGAGGAGGACAGACTCAATCATATCTTATCGCTCAACGCCAATACAGGCCCTGTTTTCCTCACTTATATCTCCCGCAGAAAGATAGATGATTTTGTCTCTTCTTTCACTGAAAAAAATCTTCCTCTTTATGATTTCAAAACTCAAGACGGTATATCGCACACCTTCTGGTCTGTTTCCGACAGAAAAGATGTCGATTTTATAAGAGAGAGTTTCAGAGAAATAGACGTGGTTTACGTGGCGGACGGCCATCACCGCAGCGCTTCCGCTGTCCGCGCGAGGGCTCTTTACAGAGAAAAAAACCCCTCTCACAACAAAGATGAAGAATACAACTTCTTTCTTTCGGTAATTTTCCCACACGATCAAATGAACATCATAGACTACAACAGAGTGGTCAAAGACCTTAACGGACGCGACAAAATTGCCTTCATGAAAGACGTGGAAAAATCATTCGAAATTTCGAAGGTCTCATGCGCAGATCCCGAGAACTGCAAGCCGCCGGAAAAGCATTTTTTTACTATGTATATTGACGGGGAATTTTTCTCTCTGAAGGCACGAGAAGAAATTCTAAATTCACAGGACCCTCTCGAACTGTTAGATGTGACTCTTCTTCAGAAAAATCTGCTCGATCCCGTTCTGGGAATAAAAGATCCGAGAACAGACAAGAGAATTGACTTTATCGGAGGCATAAGAGGCATTAAAGAATTGAAAAAAATAGTCGACAGCGGCAAATTTTCAGTTGCATTCGCTTTTTTCCCAGTCAGCATAGAAGAACTCATAGCAATAGCGGACAGCGGAAAAACAATGCCCCCTAAATCAACTTGGTTCGAACCGAAACTACGAAGCGGGCTTGCCGTTCACTCTTTGATTTGATGATGTCAATATAGGATTTTATGACGGAACTTTCCGTCTTTGAAATAAAGAACAGTGTTGTGATTCATCCAATCGCCTATTATTCCGAGGCTCTTTCCTTTTTCACGGAATACAAAGGGTTTGTGAAGGTGTCCTATGACGACATGATCGAAATTCTGCCTCCATTTGCCTCTTGCAAATTCTACATATTTATCGAAAGTGAAACTCAATTTTTTTGATCTCCCCCTGCTCATTCTGGATATCATTACCGCCAGTCCGAGGCCGACTTTCGGATGAATAGCTCTGAAAAGGGCTATGCTTAATTTATTCCGGAGAACAAACCTTGCAAACTTATCGCCGGCGGCGTTCTTGACTATCGCCTCTCCGTGAGAAATCCAGAATTTCCTGCCGCTTATTGAAAGTTCCAGCTCTTCGCAGCATCTCATTCCCACACTCTCCTCTATCAAAGTTTTTCCCCAAAAATCGTGATTGCCGAGAACATAGACCGATTCAGGGCATTTTTTATAAAACCTGAATATTTCTATCAGGATTTTCATGTTTCCGACTTCGATAAACTTTCCGTAATCGAAAAGAAAATCAAAAATATCTCCGACAAAAACAACGGGTATTTTTTTTTCGGCAAGATCATGAAGAAGTCCGGAAAATATCTTCTTTTTTGTTTCTTCTTTTTCTCTGCCTTCAGCGCCGAAATGTATGTCGCCTATGAAGCAGATTTCATCTTGAGGCGATGAAATTTTCAAGGATAGCCTTGACGCATTCCTTGCCTTCATAATATATCCCCGGTAATTTAGATTCTCTCGGCCCTGCTATGTTCAATATCTCAGGTTTGATTTTTAGGAGCCATTTGACAGAATCCCTGATTTCGGTCGATCCAATTTCGTGTATTCTGTATGGTTTCTTGATTTTTTCAGCGTATTTAACTGTCAGATCAGTCCCCTTTGAATTCTTCGTGTCTTTTTTCGTCAAAATTAAAGTCGCGTCGCTTTCTGCCACATTCAGAAATGTTCTTTCCCAGTAATGTGAAGACGGGGTCTCAATCATCTTGTATTTCAAAGGAATTTTTCCGTCTTCTGCTTTTCTTCCTTTCGGGCACCATCCACCTGTAACAAGCCCGAGTTCGGAAGCGGCGTCCAGAGCCGCCCTGTCTATTCCTGTCTGTCCTCCTGAACAAACAGAGGGCTTTTTATGAATATTTTTCATTTGAATATCTTATCACATTTGATGTGTTTTTTTGACCCATGCTTTTCATTGAGAGATATTTTTTTTTATATTCATTTCATCATAGACGATCAGCAGTCCCAGCGGCAATCCGCGGGATTCTGCCTGTCTGATTACGCTTTGGGCGTATCTTTCACCCGCTCCCTTCCAATTCCCGCCCTGATTATACATACCGAGCACCTGAATGTAATTTCCTCCGTATCTGGTCTTTATGAAGGACAGATACCAACAGCCGTATTTTATATTTGTATCAATGTCTTTTATGTTGAATCTTCTTTCAGAAAAAGCTTCGGATATTAATTTTGCCGTGGAGGGGATTATCTGCATAAGGCCTGCATCGCCTGAAGAACCCACGACATCATGCCTGAATCTGCTTTCTGAATATATCACGGCGGCTACGACATACGGGTTAAGATCGAAGTTTTCGGAATTAGCCGTTATCGATGAAGCTATAAGGCAGGCGGTATCAGCCCCGAGGTTCGTGCCTGAGTCCATTATAAATCTGAATATTTCGTCTCTCGCTTTATCCCAGTAATTATCACTCTGAGATGTTTCTTCAGTCGCGTAAAAAAATATCTTATCGTCCTTTTCCGATACAATAAAATATATCTGTGCAAAAGCGAATAATACAGTCAGAAAAAGAAAAGAAAGCCCGGCTGTTTTTCTCATATATTCTGAACCCTGATGAAATCATCGAAAACATCAACTCCAAGCAGTCGTGCAACCATGGGATCTTTAATTTTGGCGATCCTCATGACCGGGCATGACAGAGCCGCGTTTAACGTAGTCTCAACAGCTCTACCCTGCCCCGTGAAGATAACTATACCAGCTTCGGACACGGCGAGGTCCAACTCTTCGCTTATATTCCTGAGGTCTATGCCCGGAGTTCTGCATCCAGTAGGAATGAAATTTATTTTATCTGAAGAGGTGAACTCTTTCCATTCATAGTCAAAAAGGGACACTTTTGATGATATCTCAAGACATTCCTCATATATAACGTCATTGAGTGCCGGCTTTGAATTAGCCCCGACAGTGACGGTAAAACCATCTCTGGCAAGAGCTTTGGAAATTAAAATTACACCCGCCGCGAAATCAAACCCCGCGTTATCGGCGAGCAGGACACACCTTTTAACCTCAACCGGCAAAATCGCTTCATAGAAATCCCCCATGCCCTTCCGGTCTTCAGATAAAGTAAATTTGAGTTCGCCTCTTTCCCAAAGAGCGATGGTTTCGGCGCTTCCTAAATCGAATCTGTTTCCGTCGAGAAGACACCCAAGGGCAAAAGAAAAAAAAGCCCGGCCTTTTTCAATATCCTGACCACAGTTATTCCGCTTGAGCCAGGACAACGCATTTTCACTCTCAAACCTCTTAATTTCAAGAAAAGGATCGTGAACTCCCGAATTGTCAAGCGCATCCTGCCGCAATACTGTAATTTCATGGACCGTTTCGAAAGCGAATTCGCATATACCTTCTATTATTTCTGCCATTCTTCTCTTGAAATCCCGGGCTCGGGTTTCTTTTCCGTTTTTTGTTATCATAGAACTGATAAAATCCGTGTTTTTAATAAAAACACTCTTCCAATGAAGAGCCGCTTTTTCATCTTTTCTCAGATCCCAAAGCCCCGGACGGTAGTTTTGGGGATTCTTAAGAGAAGAAAGCGTTTTCATTTCACCGGGTCTGTTCTTTTAAGTATTTCCCTCTTGAGTTCCTCAACACCCTTTCCCGTTCTGCCTGAGATCAGCATATACCCTTCTCCGGGAGAAAAAGCGTCGCATGGCGAAGCGTCTGTCTTGTTAAGAAGAATCAAAGTTTCTTTTTCCGAACATCCGATTTTTTTGAGTATATTCTTCACGGTTTGGATCTTCATGGAGTAATTTTCTTCGGAAAAATCAGCGACGAGAAGTCTCAATTCAGCATCGGCAACTTCTTCGAGCGTGGATTTGAAAGACTCTACGAGTTCGAAAGGCAATTCTTCTACAAATCCGACCGTGTCGGAAATTAAGACTTTTTTCTTCCAGTCCCGGTGTTTCATCTTTCTCGTCGTCGTGTCAATAGTCGAAAACATCATATCCGAAGTTCCCTCTCCTGATCCCGTCAAGGCGTTGAGAAGAGTTGTCTTGCCCGAATTTGTATATCCGACGAGAGAGACTTTAAAAGTTTCTTTTCTCCTCTCTTTCTGCATTTTAAGCGACGTCTTGTTTTTCTTTATTATTTCTCCGAGGTATGAAATCCTTTTTTTAATAGCTCTTTTTTCTGTCTCGAGTTTTGTCTCCCCGGGACCTTTTGTTCCTATTCCTCCGGCGGGTCTCGACATGTAGTCGAATCCCCCCACTATCCTGCTGAGTCTGTGTTTGAGCTGGGCGGTCTCTACTTCAGCTTTAGCGATTTTGCTTCCCGCGTGATTTTTGAATATTTCGAGGATAATGTCTTTTCTCGTGGAAATTTCGAGTCCTGTCTCTTTTTCGATGTTCCTTATCTGGGATCCGGTCAATTCGTTAATAAAAACGACCGAATTAACGCCGAGTTTTTCAGCACAGTCACTCAGTTCTTCTATTTTTCCTTTTCCGGCATAAAATTTGCTGTCCGGTTTTTCCCTTTCCTGATGGAATTTTTCGCAGGCTTCATAACCGAGAGTTCTCAGGAGATGGTCCATCTCGCAAAGAAGCGTCAGATTTTTTTCACGCTCTTTTATGTTTTTGCCGCTTACAGCTATAGTGATGAATTTTTTCATTTTTTACCTGCCGATTTAATGAAAAGAGGCCAACGAAGATTTAACATTAAAAATCCTTGAAGAATATCCGGCGACAAACTGCAACCCATGAATTTATACCGTATAAGCTGATTCTGTCAACTTCAAATATCAATTCTTGAAAATTTTCCAAATAAACTGCCGATAAATTAATGAATATTTAATAGTAAAATGTAATAAGATATAATAGTATGTTAGATGAATTTGGAAACTAGAAAAGGAGGAACGCAATGAAGAAAGTGATGATGGTGATAACTCTTCTCGCCGCGGGAACACTTATGTTCTCAGCCGACGAAAGGATGATAAACGGGGAAATAGATTTTCTGCCTATGCCGGTAGAAAGAGCACAGGTGACGGTTCCCAACGGTTTCGACGCCGATCAGGCGGCCATTGAGATGATAAGAGCAAGAGAAAACGGCGATCTGGAGAGGGCAAATTTTCTCTCTGCACAAATAAACCAATACTGGAAAGAAAACAGAGAAATAGAGAACGACCCGACACTCGTTGATCCCTATGGCGGCGAAACCAGGCAAAAACCTGTTGATACGGACAACCAAAACGGCGAACCTTCTTCCTACGCGCCTTTCTGGGGTGACGATGTCAGGATAGATCCGAGAGACGGATTTCGCGGCGGAAATATAGTCTCCTTGAGCAACGGCCACCTCTACGCGATTTCTGTTCGGTATGTCAGCCCCGACTACACAAGACTGACGAGCAGATCGACAGACGGTGGAATGACCTGGAGCGTCTGTAACGAATATGTAACGACCTCTAGCATTTCGTACCCAAGACTGAGCGTAGCCGACGACACTCTCATTATGTCCTATGTCATGAGAAGCTCTTCCAACCAATACATAGCGTGGATAAGGGTTGACGTGCCGGGAGCTACTCTTACGAACTTCTCGTCCGGCTCCCCCTGCGGTAGTTATCAGGACAACCCGATAAGTTACTTTTACGTCACGAACGACGGACCTAATTGGAACGCCAAATACATTTATGCGGCGTGGGTAGAAGAGAACACTACGGGAACCGACACGACTCGCTTGAGATTCGCAAGGTCGAACAACATGGATGCAGCCACATGGAATATACAGGATACATTAAGTTTTTCCGCGGGAGATGGAATATTCTTCAAAGAAACTAACATTGAAAACGGAGACGGCATGAACTTGGTTTACTGCGCCACGCTTCATCCCTTAAACTGGCCGACTTCCTTCGACGAATACATCAGGGGCTATACCTCTTCCGACGGCGGATCCAGCTGGTCATCGGTAATTTATATCACTCCCAACAACAACCACCTCGACGAAGACCAGCCCAGTATTGCCGGATCGCACGACAACAACAACTGGGTATGCCTTGTAAGACAGCAGGACACACTTTCATCCTACGGCCATATCTACAACGCCTATTCAACAGACAACGGCGCCAGCTGGACTCTTACCGCCTGGGTGAACATTTACGACGAACTTTTACTCCCCACTGTTTACGTAGACTACAACAGCACTGCTTTCATGGCAGCATACCGCATGGACGACACATCAGAAGAATACGTTAGATACAAACAAGGCTCTATCACAAACCCCAGCAGCTGGAATAACTCGGTAATAATAAACGACGACAGAACAAACCTCAGCGCTTCTTACGGGCCGAGCGTCTGCTACGACTACACGGCCGATGGAGTTTGCGTCGCTTGGACGGATTATCACAGCGCCATCTACAGCGTCTGGTTCGACAAGCTCTCGTGGACTTCAGGTATCGAAGAGGAGCCCGTGACCGGCGACCTCGGACCTGAGACTTTTGCCGTATCTGTGGCTGGTGGAAATTTCAGGATAACCTACTCGGTCGCTTCCGCCGGCAACGTCTCGATAGACGTCTTTGACGTCACCGGAAGAAACGTAGCAAACGTATTCGAAGGAACAAGAGAACCCGGAACTTACACGCTGGAATTCACACCGGATTTCGCTCAAGGCTCTTATTTCTTCACGATAAGCACTCCCCAGGGAGCAAGGACAACCAGAGCTTTTCTGGCTAAATAGTTTCCTGCAGGCATTTGAATAAAAGGAGAGGTTGAAAAACCTCTCCTTTTTTTTATTGACTTACCCTTTTCAAATCCATAGAATTCAATTTTATTAACCGGTCCATGCCAAAGGAGGTGTCAAAGTATGAAAATATCTGAAATACTCGGCGCCGAAAGGCGTTCTTTCTGAACTGAAGTCAAGTTCGGGCTGTTTTCAAAAAATTATTATCTTTTAAGGAGAATGCGATGCATTTTTGGAATCATGTTTTATCTACAAAATATTATGAACTTAATGATTATTGCTCTAATAAAGACACGGACATAGGCATAGTAACTTCCCAGGAAAAAGACAGATACAGAGTTTTTGCCGAAAAATCCGAGATATTCGCCGAGTTATCCGGAAAAATGGAATATTTTGCCGCGTCCCCCGAGGAATATCCCGCTGTCGGTGACATAGTCTCGATAAAACTCACTGACAACGGCAATAAAGGAGTTATTCAGGAAATACTCCCGAGGAAAAATTTTTTGGCAAGAAAAGAAGCGGGAACAAAAACCGTATCCTGTCAGCTTATTGCCGCAAACATTGATAAAGTTTTCATTGTTCAGGGACTGGATAACAATTTCAACCCCCGAAGAATTGAGAGGTATCTTTCCGCCATAGAGGGAAGTAAAGTGAACGTGACAGTGCTTCTGAGCAAGAAAGACCTTGTCGCCGAGCAGGAACTTGAAGATAAAATAAGCCAGGTTTGGGCTCCCGGTATCCCTGTTTTAACATACAGCGCTTTGTCCGCAGAAGGGATAGAAGAGGTGAAAAAGGAAATCTCTCCCGGAGAGGTCTTCTGTTTTATCGGTTCTTCAGGCGCAGGCAAATCAACCCTTATAAACAAGCTTCTTGAAAAAGAAGTTCTAAAAGTCAGGGAAGTGAAAGATTTCGACTCAAAGGGAAGGCATACTACGTCGAGAAGACAGATGATCTTTCTCTCAGACAAAAGCGCGTTGATAGATACGCCTGGGATGAGAGAATTCGGTCTTTACGACCCGGAAACCGATATAGACGCTGTATTCATGGAAATATCCCAATTATCCCGGCTTTGCAGATTTGCAGACTGCACCCACAGGTCTGAACCGGGCTGTGAAGTCCTGAAAGCCTTGGAAAACGGACTGATTGATAAAAAAAGATATAAAAGTTTCATAAAGCTTTCAAAAGAAAAAGAACATATTCTGAAGACAAAGTCCGCGGCGAGAAAAGACAAGAACGAATGGGAAAAGAAAATAGCAAAACTATCCCGACGGATTGACAAGACGAGGTTGTAAAAGCAAATATTTTTTACATTTCGGCGTTTTTGTTATAAAATTAGTTTTATCCATCATCTGTCCTACAAAGGAGGTCTGATGCCGCTCCAGTATGATCTGCTTTTTTCCGAGAACGCCATGTCTTTCAAAAAGTCCGCCATCAGAGAACTTCTCAAGCTGACAGCCAAGCCTGAGATTATTTCTTTCGCGGGAGGGCTTCCTCATCACGACACTTTCCCCATTCCTCATCTGAAAGAAATAATTGCCGATCTTCTTCACAGAGAGGGGAAAAAAGTTCTTCAGTATTCCACAACTGAAGGAGACCAGTCACTGAAAGAAGAGCTATGCAAATGGCTCGCGAAAGACGCAGTGAACGTAAAGCCCGATCAGATGCTCATAGTCAGCGCGTCACAGCAGGCCCTCGATCTTGTTGCGAGAATTTTTCTAAATCCCGAAGACACATGCATAGTGGGTCTGCCGACATATCTTGGATTTCTCCAATCTGCGGGCGCAGTCCGGGGAAAAATGGTCGGAATCCCTCTTGACGACGACGGGATTAAGACCGATCAAGTCAAGGATCAGATAGTCCGCCTCATAAAAGAAGGCAAAAAACCTAAATTCATTTATGTGATCCCGGATTTCCAAAATCCGGCCGGTGTGACGCTTTCTCTCGAAAGAAGAAAACATTTGCTCAAAATTGCCGAAGAATTCGACATCATCATTATAGAGGACTCTCCATACAGGAGACTGAGATACACGGGAAAACCCATCCCCACTATCTTTCAACTCGACGAAGGCAGGGGTTACGTGGCAACTCTCTATACTTTTTCAAAAATATTTTTACCGGGTTTCAGGCTCGGATGGGTTATCGGGCCCAAACATGTTATAGAAAAAATGATTCTGGCAAAACAGGGTATGGATCTTTGCACATCTTTATTCACTCAGGCAATAGCGAGAGAATATATCAAGGCGGATCTCCTCGACGAGAGGATTGAGAAAAACATTGAACTATACAGCAAAAAAAGAAAGAAAATGCTGGAAGCTCTCGAAAAATACATGCCGAAAATCGAAGGTCTTAAATGGACAAAACCGGACGGAGGGCTGTTTTTGTGGGTCTCACTGCCTCCTTCGATGAATACGGACAGGATGTTCTACGAAGCCATCAAGGAAAATGTAGCCTATGTAATCGGCAGTGCTTTCCACTGCGACGGGGAAGGACAAAACACGATGAGGCTGAATTTTTCCTATCCTTCGGAAGATGAAATTGACACGGGAATACAAAGGCTCGCCAAAGTCATTGAAAAAGAAAAGGATAAGACAGACCAAGGACTTAACAACGTAGTCCCTCAATCTCCGTAGGTTTTATTCCAGGGGTATAAGCATTCGGGAGCTCGGTATGAGCTCCCTTTTTTCGAGCTCTTCTCCCCCGACAATTATGCTGACCAGAAGTTTTTTTTCAGAATCATCCGCTCTGCCATGGTATCTGACTTCGAGTGTTCCCGGAACGAGGTTTTTCAAATCCACGGTGATACTCGGGGGAGGAGCACATGTCCGCAAAATAGCCGCGTCAAAATGGTTTGATTTTATGCTCAAGGAAACAAGGTCTGCTGAATCCGCGTTTTCAAAACGGCATGTGAGCCGACCCGGGTCGCGATGAGCTTTTCTGTAGAAAAAAGCGATAGAAAACAATATCAGGCAGGGAACGAGAACAGCGGCGCTAAAAAATAACTCTTTTTTTCTACCCAAAGCCATTCTATATTTAACATCCAATGATAAAAAAAATCAACCCAGATGAATTATAGTTTTTTCGACCACACCGCCGATATCGGCATTGAAGCTCGGGGCAAATCCCTTTCCTCAATGTTCAGGAACGCCGCACAAGCAGTCTTGACACTTATGAAAGACAGGAATGAAGCAAAAACCTCTGCCGGGCTTTATCTCGAAATGCAATCAGACAGTGCAGAGGACCTTCTTATTGATTTAGTTTCCGAGATAATCTACCATTCCGAAGCAAAATCCGTCTTACCATCAAAAATTCAAATGTTAAAAGTGAGAAAACTCCGATCCGGAGAATACTTTTTGAAAGTTTTTTTGGAAACAACAAAAGCCGTCAAGAATTCACGGCCCGGAAAAATGATAAAAGGCGCGACTTTCAGCGGTTTGTCAGTCGAAGAAAAAAACGGCACTTTCTGCGCGAGGTTCATTCTCGATGTCTGACAGAGGATTCCGTCTCTTGTCTGAAAATCTCTATGAAATAGAGAAAAAAGGGAGCATGAATGTTCCAGGAAGGATTTACGCCAACGAAAAGATACTCCAGAGCATAGACATCAATGTTCTGTCACAGATCGAAAACGTAGCTTCTCTTCCCGGCATCATATCTTATTCGCTCGCCATGCCAGATGCCCACTGGGGATACGGCTTTCCAATCGGCGGAGTCGCGGCTTTTCCTTTTCCAGACGGCATAATCTCCCCCGGAGGCGTTGGATACGACATCAACTGCGGCGTCAGACTGATGAAGACCGGAATCCATTTTAGCGAAGTTTCAAATAAAATCCGTTCCCTGACGGATAGATTATTTCAAAACATACCTCTTGGGCTCGGACAAGGAGCTATCTATAAGCCGGACAAAGCGGAGCTTTCAAAGATACTATCACGCGGAGCCCAATACATGATCGAGAAAGGCTTCGGAGAGAAACAAGACCTCGAAAGATGCGATTCTCACGGATGTATTTCAGAAGCAGATGCTGAAGCGGTTTCTGATAAAGCCAAAGAGAGAGGCATCAACCAGCTCGGCAGTCTCGGTGCAGGCAATCACTTCATCGAAATAGACGTCATAGAGGAGATTTTCGACGAAAGATTCTCAAGCGAAGCCGGCATTTTTAAAGGAGAACTGGTTTTTCAAATTCATTCCGGTTCCAGAGGACTGGGGCATCAGATAACGACCGACTGGATCAGCTCTCTGATGAAAGAAATCAGGAAAAAAGACATCTTCTTGAAAGATAAACAGCTCGTTTACACTCAAATCCACACTGATACGGGAAAAAGATACTTTTCCGCGATGAACGCTGGGGCAAACTTCGCTTTCGCCAACAGACAGCTCATGTCTCACAAAATAAGGACATTGTTTACCAGATATTTATCAAACCAAGCCAGAGTGGAGCTTATCTGCGATTGTTGTCACAACATCGCGATGAAGGAATCCCTGAACGGCAAAACAATAATGGTCCATAGAAAAGGAGCGACGAGAGCCGACCCGGAAGAAAAAACAAGATACGGAAGCAGAATCTTTCCTTCCCCGGTAATAGTCCCCGGTTCTATGGGTTCGGGTTTCTACCTTTTGTCACCGGAAGAAAAATGCAGAGACACTTTTTTCTCTCTGCCTCATGGAGCAGGAAGGCTTTTGGGAAGAAAACAAGCGAGCCGAAAATTCAGGGAAAACGACATTAAAAAAGAGTTGATGAATAAGGGAATTTATGTTAAAAATTACTCCTGTGAAGGCGTTTCGGAAGAAGCGCCCGGTGCATATAAAGGATTGAAAGACGTAGTAGAAACAGTGACAAAAGTTGGGCTAGCCCGGAGTATTCTCAGGGGGATGCCCGTAGGAAACATCAAAGGATAAAACGGGAGGTAACAGATGACACAGCGCAATCCAATAATGGTTTTGATCCTCGGATGCGTAACGCTCGGAATATATAACCTTATATGGTTCTGGCAGACATGCAGTGAACTCAATTCCAAAGGAGCCACAATTCCGAACCCCATTCTCATTTTCATTCCCATAGTCAGCATTTTCTGGCTCTGGAAATACTCCGAAGGCGTTGAAAAAGTCACCGCCGGAGCTCAGACCGGCGTAATGGCTTTCATTCTTTTCTGGTTCATTAATCCTGTCGGAATGTTCCTCGTTCAGCAGAAATACAACGAAGTAAAGTAGTAGAGCGGCGGAAATGATTCAATACTTAAACATACTGGCACAGACTTCTCAGGACGACGGCTCTGCAGCCGGCGCCGCCGGAGTTTTCGGCATGGTATGTTGTTTTTGGATTTTCTACATCCTCCTTATCATCGGTTCTTACGTTTATTATTCTATGGCTCTGATGACAATAGCCAAGAAGCTCGGCGCAACTGAAAAGGCATGGTGGGCGTGGATACCCATTCTCAATGTCCTTCTCATGCTCGAGCTGGCGCAGCAGCCGACGTGGTGGATAGTCCTCATGTTCATACCCTTCGTCAACATAGTCATCTCCATAATGATATGGATGGCTATAGCAGAAGCAAGAGGAAAGCCAAGCTGGTGGGGCATTATGCTGCTCGTTCCCGTGATGAACATCATCACTCCCGGATATCTGGCTTGGTCTGAATAAATCTCAGGGCGAAGCGCTTTAATGCGCTTCGCCTTCTTTCATCTTCAAGGATTGTTTTTTGGAAATATCAGCTATAGCGGAAAAAATTAAATCGCTTAAAGAGCAAAAGAATTTTTTAATTCTCGCTCATAATTACCAGAACCCCGAAGTTCAATCCGTCGCCGATTTTATCGGTGATTCTCTCGAGTTGTGCAGAGAAGCCCAGAAAAGCGTTCATCCAGATATAGTTCTCTGCGGAGTCAGTTTCATGGCTGAAACTGCGGCTATACTCAATCCCGATAAAAACGTCTATCTCCCTGAAAAAAACGCTCACTGCACAATGGCTCAAATGCTGACGGCTGAAGATGTTCTCTCTCTGAAAAAAAATCATCCCTCAGCTCAAGTTATGTGTTATGTAAATTCTTCTGCTGAAGTTAAATCCGTCAGCGACATTATATGCACAAGCTCAAACGCAGTCAGCCTCGCCCGTAAAATCCAGTCAGAGGAAATCATTTTTGTTCCGGACAGAAACCTCGGCTCTTTCGTCTCAAAATCCGTTCCGGAAATCAGGGTCTGGCTTTCACCCGCTTTTTGCTACGTTCATCACGAAATTTATCCTGAAGACATTATAAAGACAAAAAATCAATTTCAGGCAACTTTGGTCATTTCTCATCCTGAATGTCAGGAACCGGTGATTCAGATTTCCGACTTTGTCGGTTCGACCTCGGCTATGCTTAAATATGTCTCCGAGAGCGCCGAGAAACAATTCATCGTATGCACTGAAGAGGGCATGCTCGAAAGGATGAGAAAAGTTAACCCTCAGAAGAAAATCATTTCCCCTCTTATGCCGAGGCTCTGCTATGGCATGAAAAAAACTTCTCTCCAATCCCTTCTCTCTATCCTGGAAAATCCTTGTGAGAAGATAAATGTCCCTTCACCCATCGCGGAAAAAGCTCTTATTCCAATTAAAAGAATGATGGATTTATCGTTTTAATATGGAAGAAAGAGGAATAATAGAAAGAGATTTAGGGAACGGAAAATACATGGTCAGGTTTTTCATAAATCCTGAAGCATGCTCATGTTGCTCGGCCTATCACAAATGCATAGTGAAAAAGAACCAGCAACTTGAACTGCCGGGACCACCGGGGTTGAGAACAGGTCAGGAAATCCGTGCGGTTTTTCCGGAAGGGTCTAAAGTATCACGACTCTTTATTATACTTGGCTCTCCGGTAGCAGTATTTCTAACTTTATTTTTCATATTAAAAGCCAATAAGAATGAAGAAATTTTCTCTCTTTTAATATCCTCTGTTGCCGCTGTTGCGGATTTTGTTATTATGCTTTGGATTATGAAAAAAATGGAAAAAAACTTTATCGGCAGTATCTTTATCGAGCCCGTCCGATGAGGTTTCACGGATGAAAAAACACAGCGAAGACTACAGAAAGATAGAAGTCCCTGTCCAGGGAGAACTGACAATACTCAAAAATCCTGTTGTTTCAAGAACATATACAGTCGAGATAGAAGCTCTTGAATTCACCTGCCTGTGCCCCATGACCGGCCAGCCGGATTATGCCGTAATATTTATTCGCTACTGCCCGAAAGACAGCATTTTCGAACTTAAATCGCTTAAGCTCTATCTTCAGACTTTCCGTCAAATGCCTTTAACTCATGAAGAAACGGTCAATGCGATTTTCGACAAAATTGAAAAAGCAGTCCAGCCTCTTCATCTTGAAGTAAGAGGTCAATTCAGCATAAGAGGAGGCATAAGAACATCAGTGACAGCCAGAAGCGGCAGTGATTTTTCAAATTCAAGGAGGGAAAATTGATCGGTTCAGTATATCCGAGACATAGAATGTTTAAGACCACTGCCTGGCAGAATTGGGCACTCGGCTGGCGTTTTATTTTTTTCTGTTATTTTTTCGCCACTGCCGCTTTTTTTATGGGGCTTGGTTTGTCTCCGGTATGGTTTGCCGCTTTAATTCCGCCTGCAGTCTTTTATCACATTCTCGGGTCGAGCCTTTGGAAAGCAAAGCAATGGACGAGAAAAGCCGCTATCGCGGAGCATTTCATAGCCGGAACAGGAGAGGCGATCTTCGTAATACTGCTTTTTATGATGTCTCCGAAAACAGCGGGTTGGAAGGACTTCTCTTTTCTCGCGGCGAAAATCTGCATCTTTGACCTTCTCCTCAGGATTGCAACGCTTTTATTTCTTTTTAAAAACAGAAATTTTCCGGGAAATTCAGTAAAAAAATCTTAACGGATTCTCAGGCTTTTGTGGGTTATATCCGCTTCGTCCTTGAAAAACAAAGTGTCTGAGGATATTTGGACATCATAAATCCTTATGGTTTCATCCAGTGTTTGAATTTTCACAGTCCCCGAACCGGTAAATGAATAGGTACCGGGTATCGTCTCTTTTCCGTTGAGAGAAATCAGTCTAATTGAACGGTCTCCGTCAAATTCAAGCAAAATCTGCTCATCTTCCCAGGACCCGATAATCTCATCCTCGATTGAATAACTCCGGGAAGAATCTTCGTTCGAAACGACAACGAGAGTGTTTAAGTTATTATCGCAGAGATGTA
Source organism: uncultured Desulfuromonadaceae bacterium (assembly GCA_964397545.1). Taxonomy (GTDB): domain Bacteria; phylum SDB-A; class SDB-A; order SDB-A; family SDB-A; genus JAFGIG01. Next base: position 55,459 of record CAYNIW010000009.1, read on the forward strand.
TCTCTACAGTTTTACCTTCGAACACCCCTTCGGAAATCTCCTGTGCCATCAGTTTGCATGTATTTAAGTAATCCTCGTCCTTATCATAGCCTTCCTTCACCGGGAATCTCACTTGATAAACTCCTGCGATTTTTAACAGTTGAACCGTTTTCACGGGTTTTCCCACATCAAACCAGCCGGCGTCTGAAAGGTATTCGCCGAGAGCTTTCGCTTCCTGCTCTGTTGCCGGAGATTTATAGTAAAGCTCGCTTCCGTTTTCGTAAGTAATTTTTATTCCCCATGAGCTTTCAAAGCTTCCAAGAGCTGAAATGAAAAAAACCGCAATACCGGCGAGAGACAAAATAATTCTGCTTGAACGTTGAATTTTCATAGAATCATATCTCCTTTCTGAACGGTCTGATCGTGGCGAAAGGAATGAAAGAAAAGACAGCAGTGAAAGCGAGATCCATGCTGTCAAAAGTTCCGGGAAACAGGCCGTTGATCTGCATGACCTCGGAAGCTATACCTATTGCCGGTCCAAGGGCGAACCAGAAAAGCTTTCCCCTGTCGTCCTTCCACATAAGGATCAGGTAAGAGGTAAGTGAATATATCCACAACGCATTCGGCAGACAAAACACCAACCAGTATGGGTATCTGAAATCCGTGATTAGAAATGATGATCTCACGGCTTTAACAAAACCGGATACACCGACGGATTCAAACCATCTGAACATCAGCAGATCTTCTGTCCTAAAAAGCACATATATCAATCCGCCTACAGCAAGCGGAAAAAATATGTGCAATAAAAAAACGCCCAACCGGAAAATCTTCTTTTTCATCACCCGCCTTTCAGATCATAATATTGTAAAAAGAACCTGCCGATTAAATCAAACGGTATTTAAAAAAAATTCAGCGGCGTCTCTTATTCCTTGATTTTCAGATTTTTTGTATTTTTGAGCTGAAACCATGCCTTTAATTTCTTTCCGATTCGCAAGAACTATAAGAGCGTTTCTTATCAATACTTCTTCCTTCAACCAGCCGGCGCTTAATTGCGAGCCGAAAAATTGATTTTTTCTGAACTCGCCGGGATTTTTTAGAAAAGACACCAAGTCAACCGTCATTCCGATTTTCCCCTTATAAGGACTGTGCATGGAAAGCGGCGCATTTTCGTTGAATGGACACAATTCCTGGCATTCGTCACACCCGAAAAACATTCCGCATATCTTCACCTTTTCTTCATCCGGGATCACAGCGTCTTTTTGCATTATTTCCTGAAGGCACCGGGTCCTGTTAAATATCAGCGTTTCCCTGTTTGCAGAGCCTAAACACCCACCAGGACAGTTTTGAGAGCATATAGAACATTCTCCACACAGAGAATCTTTCATGGATGAAACCGGCAATTCCGCGTCAGTCAGGAATAGAGCGATTAAAACATAAGATCCGTGCATCTCATTGACGAGAAGTCCGTTTTTACCTCTGAATCCCAACCCGGCTCTGTAAGCGAAAAGTTTTTCATCGAGAGGTCCATTTACATAGACATCAGAAACTCTTGATCCTGTCATTTCAGAAAACTTTTTAGCCACAAATTTCATTTTTCTCCGGAGAAGGCTGTAATAATTCCCCCAGAGATATCTGGCGAGAAACCCTTCTCCTTTTCCAAGAATTTTTCTTTCTTTAGTGTTGTAAGAGATGATACCGGCGACGACGCTTTCAGCCCATGGTCTCAATAATCGAGGATTGTGAAATCTGTCATCGGGCACGAACTGGCCTTCGAATGAACAAGTGCGGTTGAACTCTTCTTCGACCGGATCCGCAGAAGTGAAACCTATGCCGTCGAGATTTATTTCCCGTGCCAGCGATTGTAAGGTAAGCGCTTTATTTTTTTTTTTTTCCAAAAATTTCCATCATTCTTTATTGAGCTTTTTCACCGACACTGATTTTACCTCTCTGACGGTGCTCTCTTCTACAGTAAAAAGCAGCCCCTCGAATTCAATACTTTCTTTGGAAGAAGGAATTTTTCTCTTTTTGTCAAGGATGTAGCTCGATATCGTTTGTTCTCCGTCATAGAATTCTCTTGATACATCTAAACCGTAAAGGTCCGCAACCAGGCTTATTCTCGTATCCGATTTGAAAATGAAATTACCTTCGTCATCTACTCCCGCAACGAAAGGATTTTTTTCATTGAGGGACAAAATAGTTGAAAAACACAAAATAAGATCCACTCGTGTAATTATTCCACTGACCTGCCCATATTCATCAACACAGACTGCCAGATCGTCATTCATTGAGTCGAAATATTCCAGAACTTTAATGAAAGCGGTTCTCTCATAAACGAAACGCGGCGACCGAGGTGACTTGTCTCCTTTTTTCACCCAATCTCTGATGTAATAGACTCCTTTTATATCGTCCGGTTTTTCTCCTTGGCACACGATTTTTGAATGACCTGTTTTTCTATAAGCTTCCAGAGCGCCTTCATATCCGTCCTTTTCTCTGCAGAATACAGCATTTTTTCTCGGTATCATAAGCGAGGAAATCTTCAGCCTCTCAAGCGCTGATACTCCTCTTTCAAGTATTTTTGAATTCGGGGACAGCAATCCGGCTCTGGCAAAATCTCTGACGGCATTTTCAAAATCAGATAGTCTTCTTTCTTCGCATGACCTGACTCCGATTACACCAAGCATTTTATCGGATATTCCTTTTAAGAATCCGGAAAACGGTCTTAAAACCTTTGTTGAATACAACATGAAAACCGAAAGATTCATAATTGCTGAATTTGGATCCATTTTACTGAGGCTTTTAGGGATGATCTCTCCGACGAGCAGTATGACGGCAAAGTCGAATAAAACAGAATAAACCGGGTTATGCTGTTTCAATACCGTTTCAAAAAGATGTTCTGTCAGTGTGCTCATGGCGACTATGCATATGTTTGTTCCGACAAGTATTACTGAAAGATTTTTTTCAACATTTCCCAAAAGTGAGAAAGCCTTTTCTTTTCTTTTGGAAAAAGATCCCGCGATTTTTTCGGTTCTGGCGCTGACCAGAGCGAGTTCGGAAGACGTGAACAAAGCGAGAAGAAGAAGAAACAAAGATATAAAAACAATCAAAAGCGGCGCGTAAATCACAACTCTTTTTCCACGCTAATTTCCGTCACTTGATTCTTCTTGACCTTTTCAACTCTCAATTTTGAGTCACAGAGTAAAACAACGTCATTTTTTTTCGGGATTCTTTTTAGATTCTCGAGTAAAAACTTTCCCGCCGATTTGTCGGCTATGGAAGGATCGACGTAAAAGTTCATCGCCTGTGAAATCTGCCTTAAAGTTGCATCTCCTGAAAATTTAGCTTTTTTCTGACCTGAAGGAATTTTACCGTCGCCTTTTGAAATATTTTCTTTGCCGAATAAGTAGTCTAAAATATCATCCTCGGTGACTATTCCTTGGGTCTGGCCGTATTCGTCCTTTACAACCAGAAATATGTCTCCTGTTCTTCTCAAGTTATTCAAAACTGAACTCAGTTTTGCCGAAGTGGGAATGAAAAAAGCCGGATCGACAAGACTTTTAAGAGTCCTGCCGCTTTCTGCTCCTTCTGCAATGCATTTTGACAAGGAAAGGGTTCCCGCTACGTTGTCGAGGTTTTCATCATAGACAAGCAAAGTCTTTGACCCGGTTCCTTTGAAAACGGATTCAGCCTCTCTCCATTGAGAAGAGGAGTCTATACAGGGAATGTTCCTCCTTTTTTTCATGACATCCTCGGCTACGGTAATACCGAGCGACAAAAGCGAATATGTCAGTTTCCATTTAGCTGATTCATGCGTGCTTTGAGAATTTTTAGCGTTATGGAGAAGATATAAAACCTCTGACGCGGAAAGTATCTCGCCTTTTTTGTCTTTTAATACGCTTTCGAGAAAAAATTCGAGAGGTTTTATCAGAGGATATAAAACAAAACCGAGAAAATACACAAAAGGACTCAAAGCGAATGCCACTTGCCGGGGTCTCCTGACGGCAAACAATTTAGGGCCGAACTCTCCGAATATTAGTAGAAAGGATGTTACCGCGAGTATATTCAGTATTATCACAACCGTGCCCCCTTCAGTTTTGCCTATTAGAGACAAAAGAATTCTGAAAGAAAGCACAGACAGGATTATATTGACTACTGTATTGCTGAAAAGCAGAAGCGGAAGTGTGAAATTCGGAGAAAAATAAAGCTTATGCAGGGCTCTTCCTCTCAATCCAAAACTCGCCGATGCGTTGACGGCGTATGAAGGAAGAAGAAATATCGCGGTTTCGGAAGCGGAGAAACACGCGGACAGGAAAATTAGAAAGGCGCAAAAAATCAGAGAATACATGTCAGTTTTTCTTTTTTCAGCTCTTTCATTATCTCTTCCTGCTTTATCCACATTTTTTTCTTTTTTTCTCTATTGTCGTCTTCATATCCTATGAGGTGGAGAAACCCGTGGACAATGACTCTCGTCATTTCTTCTTCAGGATTGACCCCTAAGCGCTGGGCGTTTTCGATGATTTCTTCCCGGCAGAGAATTACATCTCCCAAATAATCTTCTAAACCGCTTGGAAAGGAAATAACATCAGTCGAATATTTCTTTTTTCTGAACTCTTCGTTTATTTTTTTTATTTTTTCCCTGCTGACAAACACTATGCTCAGAGATGGATCGCCTATTGAAATGCAACAAGCGGTTTTACGTATTATTTTCCTGATCCGATTTTTGTTTTTCAGCTTCAGCGGAATAATCTTTATCCTGTTCTCCATAATCCTTGTCCGACGGATATTGAATTCTCGGGTGATACAAGCTCGACATGTGCCTTACAAACACTTCTTCCACCGTGTTCAAGTCTCTCATGGAAAGTTCCGAATCTTTTAACTGACCGTCGCTTATTCTTCTTTCGAAAATTGATTGAATTTTCTTTCTTATATCCTCTTCTGAAGGATTTTTAAGGCTTCTGCAAGCCGCCTCAATACTGTCTGCAAGCATTACAAGAGTTGCTTCCCTGCTCTTAGGAAGAGGACCTTTGTATCTGAATTGGTTTTCGTCTATTTCAGGGTCCTCAGGTTTTTTGGCGACAGAAGCTTTATGCAAAAAAACTTCCATGACATTTGTCCCGTGATGTGTTTGTATAAACTCTCTTATTTCGGCTGGAAGTTTATATTTTTGAGCTAATTTTTTCCCGTCTTCGACATGTTTTCTGAGAAGATTCACGCTTTCAGTCGGATTTATGCTGTCGTGTATGTTCGGTGAATTCATGGACTGATTTTCAATGAAATTCTCGGGGTTTTCAATTTTCCCTATATCGTGATAATAAGCCCCCACTCTTGTAAGAATCGGATTTGCGCCAATCGCTTTTGCGGCGGCTTCTGAAATGTCGCCGACTATCAGGGAATGATACTTTGTCCCCTGAGCGAGCCGCGCCATTTTATGGAGAAGAGGCTGATTGTCAAGAGAAAGCTCAAGAAGTTTCATGTCGGTCACAATATTAAAAAGCCTCTCAAAAAGCGATATAAGTCCCAGGGCAAAGAAAACTGAAAGCGTCGATCCGATGAAAGACACAATCAAAGAGTTCATCAGAGCTTTCACGGGCAGATCTCCTGAAAGGAAAAGACCCGTTGATATTACGCTCATCCCGGAAAACATAGCCAAGAGAGCGGTGTAGAAGCTCGCTCTTCTGTGTATTTTCCTTGATACCACTATGGCAGAAGCACTGCCGATCAACAGCACTAAAAAAAGATTGAGCGAATAGTCCCAATAGACGCCGGCGAGAGCTGAAAGCATAAGAGAAGCGATTAAAGCTTCACCGGGTCCGACGAGCAGGGCTATCAAAAAACCGCCGAGCGCTACCGGTGAAAGGGCGATTAAATTGTCCTTGAAATTTTCCGAAGGAAAATTTGGAATCAATTCGTTTCCGGAAGGACCGAGGTATTTTATTAAAATACATGTCGCTATGGCAGTGAGAAAAACAATCGACAAAAATAGGAACATTCTCGATCTTGTCTTCCATGTCATGGGGCTCAGAAAAGCGAGAAAAAGATATGACAGAAAAAACACCGCGATAACCGAAATTAACCTTCCCAATATGTCTTTTAGTCGGTATTTCGACTTTCCCAGAAGACTTATCACCTGAGGATCGTCTTCGCCGACAAACTTAATAAGTGACGCAATTTTTATAGAATCATCTCTGGTTATCTGCTGGTTCTGCCTCAACACTTCCGCCCCTTTGCTCACCTTAATATCCGTGTAAGGGTCTATTGACCGAAGTGCGGAATCTATCTTGGCGTTAGTCCAGTTTTTATCATAGTAAAGGTTTACCTCCGCTATCTTTCGCAGGGCGTTTCTTAAAATAAGCGTGTCTTCCTTTCTGTATGCCGAATAAGTCAATATCGCGTCGCTGAGCTGGTCAACACTGAAAAGAATCGAAGCCTGCGGTTTTTGAATCTGAGTAAATCCATCGGTATCTATAACAATGACTGTTTTCTGCCTGTTCTGGGTGAAGCTTTCGGAAATACCGATAGAGACAACTGTGTCTATAAGTTCTCCGAGCGATCTTGAAAGATTTTGGACGGTGCGGGAATCGAGTGTTCTGCAGATGCTGTCAAACTGGTTTTTAGTCAAATTTCGGGGCTGAAGCCATTCATAGAATTCGTTTAACGCCCTTTCTCTGTTTTGAGGCGGCTGGAAGTTGCCAAGAGAATCATAGGTATAGCTTTTCAGAGTGCATGAATCGAGAAAGATCATGAAAGAATCCTTTGCTGTCATGCATCTGTCATAGACATCAGTTTTAGTTAAAATCGGCGTCACGGTATCTCTGACATAAGATGATTCAGCGGCAAGGCTTTCATTCGATTTTAAAACTTTAAACTCGACGGGAGAGAGAATCGTTCTGTCCGAAACCTCACCGGGAATAAAAGTCAAAGATTTTCTCGACGGAGGATGCGATATGATTTCAGCTGAAACAGCTATTATTAGGATTGACAAAAATCGCCAACCGAGAGTGAATATCACGTTTTTATCAGGCTTCATAAGCGTCTTCGTATGCTTTTATTATTTCTTTGACAAGTCTGTGGCGCACGACGTCGTCTCTCGATAAAACACTTATCCCTATTCCTTTTATTCCGCAAAGAAGCGCTTTGACTTCGATAAGACCGGATTTTCCTTCAATTAAGTCGCTCTGGGTGACATCTCCGCATATAACTGTTTTTGAATTTCTGCCCAGTCTCGTCAGAAACATTTTCATCTGCGGAGGAGTCGTATTTTGAGCCTCATCGAGTATTATGAACGCTTCATTGAGAGTTCTGCCTCTCATAAAAGCGAGCGGCGCGACTTCTATTAAACCTAACTCGATAAATTTTTTCATCTTGTCCTTAGAAAGAGTCATTTCGAGAGAATCGTATAACGGCCTCAGATACGGCTGAACTTTTTCTATCAAGTCCCCCGGAAGATATCCGAGGTTTTCTCCAGCCTCGACAGCTGGTCTTGTGAGTATTATTTTCTTGATCCGCTTCTCGGTCATCATCTCGACGGCTTTTGACACCGCCAGGAAAGTTTTGCCTGTTCCCGCCGGACCTATGCAGATTGTCAACTCGCTTTTTTCGATTTCCTCTATATATCTTTTCTGGCCTTCGCTTCTTGGAAATATCTTCATGCAGGGGGTGTTTATCTGTATTTTTTCCTCTGAGGTTTTTGCCTGTGAGTTTTCTATCACTGAAATAAAATCCGTTTCATCCCTAATGGAATCTGCTTTGATATGAGAAATCAAATTGCCGACTGCCTTATGAGCAGATTCGACAGAATTTTCTTCTCCTCTGATTATAACTTTTTCGCCCTGTAAAAAAAACATGCAATCAAACTTCGCCCTCAGGATTCTCAGATATTCGTCTCGGGGACCGACAAAAGATAGAGCAAGATAGCTCGGTAAATCTATGGATTTTTCAGCCATATTAAAAAAAGGGGAGATTTTTCTCCCCTTTTTTTCTCATAAAGTCCAGGAAATTCTTACCTGCCGCCGCGAACCTGCGACCTGTACCTTTCCCAAACTGTGGGATCCTGATTGAGCTTGAACTGCTGTTTCGGAAGGATGAGATCCGGATTGGGACCTATGACGGTTTTGTTGTCGTCATAAATCATCTTCCAGAGATACCATCTTTCGCCCCTGGGCTGATACTGCCTCTTCGCGATCCACCATAGGCAGTCGCCTTCTTTTACTATGTAGGTCACATAGTCTGGTGTTCTTGTGAGTTCGGCAATCTGCCTGTTCAGTTCACTCTTTCTGGCGAGCAGCTGATCGACTTCGGCTTGAAGCTGATCGACTTCGGCTTTGAGTTCATTAACGATAGGCCTGTTTTCGGTAATGCACTGTTCGTATTCTTTGATCTTGTTCAAAGCCTGTTCTTCTGTCAGTCTCTCTTGGGCATAAACCGCTGATACCGCGAATATACCTATAAAGAGAGCGAGAATCAATTTTGAATATCTCATCTTTTACCTCCCCTTACAATCCGCGTTCAGCTTTGAGTTCCTGCAGTCTCAGTTCGAGTCTTTCGATCTCTGCCTGAAGGTCGGCTTTCTGCTGCATCAAACTCTGTTTACGATTCTCAAGCCTTGTGCGCTCTGATCTGAGGCTTTCACATTCAGACTGAACCTGCCTCAGTCTCGCGAGCGTTTCCTGCGATGCGCCCTTCGGTCCGCAGCCAACCGCCAGCAATGACAGCATAGCTGTGCCCATAAAGACAGCCGTTAAACGCTTCTTCATTTAACAAACCTCCTTTCTAACTTTAGACAATGTTATCATGGGATAACAACGCTTACTAAATAACAGAATTTCCTTCCCATGTCAATATCTTTGAAACCCCTGAAAAGTCTAACCTCCATAGACCTTTTAGTCCTGAATATGTTCTCTTTCACTGGATAAAAACCGAAGCGTCCCTGTTTATCAAAAAAATGAATCTGCCCACGGGATCGCTCCAGACATAAAAATCGTCTCTGAGCCCCATCGCGTGGGCGAGCAATCTGGCTAATCTTAAGTTTTTTTCCGAAGCCAGAATACGCGTCTGGTTTTTCTGAGCAGTGTCCGGCGATTCAATTATCGCAACGACTTTTATCGGTATTCCGTTTATCCGGTTTTCATCAAGAGACCTGAAAAGCCTGCCGGCAAGACTGTCGTCGGGAAACCTCGACACTATGCAGACATTAAGTGTTTCAATACCCAAATCCTGCAGCAGGGAAGAATCAGGCAGAAAATGACCTCCATTGGCCAGGTCGTCGCCCGTTTCAATTACCAAATGAAGATCCCTTACGATAAGAGGCGAAGAGTCAGGGTATAAGGACTTGAAATAGCCTATGATTGTTTTTGAATTTTGGGAACTCTCAGCGACTGAAAAAAGGTTTAGGGAACTTTGAAAAGCTTCGGTAACCTGTCCGTTCAATATGGCGTATCCAAATCCCGGACCGGTTGAATCAAAAAGCGAATCTATCCCGCTTGAGAGAAGTATCTGAGCCTTCATAGCTGTTCCTGAAATTTTCGATACGTTGATTATGTCTATTCTGTAAAAAGAGTCTGCCGGCGCGGGTAAAACTGAATCATTTGAGCCTGTTAAAACGGAATCTACGGCAGTTTCAATTTCAGGCGCTTTTTTCTGAAGAAAGTTGAACGGATTGAAGATGACCGCCAAAATCAACAGAAGAACCGGTATTAGAGCGAAGAGTATTTTGAAATTGAATTTTTTTGGTTCATCATTCCGAAGTTGTTTTTCCTTTTGAATTTCTCCGGTTTTTTCGGCTGATTCAAATTGATTCGATGAAAAGACCGGCGTTTTTTCCTTCTCTTCTTGGGCAGGAGGGGAAATATCTTCTCTCTTGTCCACGGTTCTTTCTAATTTTCTCTCCGGTATATCACTGTATATAAGAGGGACTTCGTTAATTTTCAGAACCGCTATGGTTGTGTCGTCGTCCGACCCCGCCTTGACCGCCGAAGAGACAATTATTCCGGGCATTTCTTCCGAATATCTGTAAAGGCAAATCTCTCTAATCTCTCCTTCGTCTAAAAAGTCAGTAACTCCGTCCGAAGTCATGATGAAGATATCTCCGCTTTTTACGTTGACGGATGTGATTTGAGGCTCTACGACAGGCCTTGATCCGAGGGATACAGTCAAAATATTCCGCATTGTCTTGTCCGGTCCGTTGTCCTGCTGAGCTGTCCAGCTGAAGTCCTTTGTCATGGTCTTGAGGGCTCTTTCCCTGAGAAGAAACACTTTAGAATCCCCTATATTGGCGACACAAGCCGAATGACATTTAAGGGCGAGCAAAGAAACCGAAGCTCCGACTCCCCTTCTGTCGTTTGCTTCCTTCCAGTCACGGTAGAATTTACCGTTTACTTCTTTTATAGTTTGAAGAAGCCTTTCTCTCGTCGTCCTGCTTGTCTCGTCGGAATAAAATTTTTCGGCGATTTCTTTCGCTATGTAATGAGAGGAAACTCCGGCATCGTTCCTTCCTCCAAAACCGTCCACTATAATGAAAAGTGAGCCCTTTTTCTCGAAATCTTCTTGATTATTGGCAGAAAACCATGTGAATTCGTCTTCATTTCGGGAAGTCTTCGAACCTTTTAAGGACTTGTAATTAAGCGATATCCTGCTCATGTTATTCCGACATTTCCCTGAATTGCTCAAGCTGTCTCGAACGCGCTTTTAATCTAAGCTTTTTAAGTGCTTTAGTCTCTATCTGCCTTATCCTCTCCCTAGTCACGCCGAATATCATGCCGACCTCCTCGAGAGTTTTTGGACAACCGTCTTCTATGCCGAACCTGTAAACGAGGACCTTCTTCTCCCTTTCTGTGAGTGTGTTGAGAACACCTCTTAATCTTTCGTCGAGCATCGCGTTGGCAGCGACTTGAAGAGGCGAAGCCTCTTTGATATCCTCTATGAAATCACCAAAGAAAGCGTCATCGCTGTCTCCTATCGGCCTGTCCAGGGAAACAGTATCCTGTCCGACATTGAAAACAGCATAGATTTTTTCGATCGGTATGTCAAGTTTTTCGGCTATTTCGTCGGGTGTCGGCTCCTGACCTGTTCTCTGTTTGTAAATGGATATCTCTTTGAGGACTTTGTGCATTACCTCAATCATATGAACCGGAACCCTAACAGTCCTTCCCTGATCGGCAAGAGCTCTGCTTATAGCCTGCCTTATCCACCATGTCGCGTAAGTGCTGAATTTATAACCTTTTCTCCAGTCGAACTTGTCCACAGCTCTCATAAGACCGACATTCCCCTCCTGAATGAGGTCGAGAAAATCGAGTCCCTGATGGCTGGATTTTCTGGCTATTGAAATGACTAATCTTACGTTAGCTTCAATCATCTTCTTTTTCGCGTCGTTAACTCTGCTGTTGGCTTCTAAAACCTTCTGTAGTATCTCTTTAGTCTTGACAAAAGACGACATTCCCTCTTCTTCCATCTTTTTCTGCTCTCTTGCCATTTCCGACAGCTTCAGCATATCTTTTTCAATATTGTCGTTTTTCTTCTTAAGTGAAGCTATTGCTGAGCGGCTCGCTGACCTGACAATCTTCAATATTCTTTCAGGGTCTTCTGGAAGTTCGACTGTCGAAGACTTAAAAAGCGGAGCTATGTTTTTCCATTTTTTCTCCTGATGGCATCTCATTTCACAGAATTTGTCAAAATGAGTTTTTAGAGCATCAACGCATTTTTCGACGATTTTTATATGCAGTCTGTCGTAAAAATCCAATGAATATACTTCCTGCCTGACAGGGGGGTTTACAAGATTCATAACTGCCTTTGAAATATCTCCCAAGACTTTTTCTTTTTCAGACCTTTTCTTTTTCTTTTTAAGGTTTTTAAATTTCTTCTCAATGCTGTTTATTTTTCTTATCAAAAACTGCTTTTTTTTCCAGATTACATATCTCATTGGAAAGAGAATGTCTTTTTCGTCTTCGGGATAGAAGAAAAGTTTCAGGAATTCTCCTACATTCTGGCTTTTCGATCTTTCGATTTCCTCCTTAATTTTTAAAAAATACTCGACGCCCTTAAAACAGGAGAAAACATAATCGGCAATTTCAATTTCGGCTTGTTCTTTCTCTTTGGCTACGACTATTTCGTCTTGCCTCGTCAGCAGTTTCGTGTTTTTGAGCTCCTGCATGTATAGTTTTGTCGGATCGTCAAAAGCCTTAATGTTGTGTATCTTGAGAACTTTCTGCTTTTTGAGGGTTTCAAGCTGTTCGTTTCTGATTGAAATATCGTTTTTTTTCAGATGTGAGCAGATTTCTTCGAAAACCTCTTCGGCAGTAAGACTGTCCGGTATAAAGCTGTTGATCTCTTCGTATGAAATGCTGTTTTTTTGAGATCTGGCTTTCTTTTCAATTTTAACGAGAACAGATTCAAGGCATTTTTCATTTTTCTCTCTGGCTTTTACGGCTTTTGAAATCACTTTTCCTTTTTTCTTGACTTTTGTCAGCGCCATTATTTTCTGCCCTCCCTTACCAACTGCTGCAGTTTAAGAGCAAGTTCTCTCGTGCTTTCTCCCCTGCTCTGAGCAATTTTAATTTCCTTTATCAGTTCTTCGCATTCTTCCTTTATAGACTGACTGTCTATTTTATTCATCACGGAGTCAATACTTTTCATAGCTTCAGATTCTTCGCAAAAACGCAATCTCAGGAACTCTTTTCTCAAAGAGCTTCCGTCATCGTTTCTTTCGATTTCTTCAGCTAAATTCTCAATATCGGTCATTTTTAATTTATATTTGATAAGATAATCATTTAAGCCGCTTTTGGCAACTTCTCCGGCGGAATCATCTCTTTTTGATGACGAAAAGAGCAGAAGAAATAGTTTTTCTTTAGTCGTAGACCCCAGATAAAGTGCTTTTTCCTCCGAATTTACAATTTTTTTGGATAAATAGTCATCTATATCGGGAATTCCGAGTGAAATCGAGGCTTTTCGCTTCCACTCGTCTCTCAGAATCCTGTCCGGCATTCTGTTCAACAGGCTTATAATTTTAGACGCGAGCCTTGATTTATCCGCCGGTTTTGCCGAAGATTGAACATCCAGGATGAAATCAAGCCACGTCTTTATGTTGCTTTCAATTTCTTTTCCCGGATCTTCCGACCTGTTTACGAGCTCGTCAGGGTCTTTGTATTTTTCAGTCACTATCAATTCACAGTCAAGTCCGGCGCTGAGAATTATTTCTATAGCTCTTCCCGCCGCTCTTTTGCCGGATTCGTCCGAATCGTAAAATACAACAACAGAATCGGCGTATCTCTTCATCGCTTTCGCCTGCTCCGCTGTGAGAGAAGTCCCGCATGAAGCGACGGCGTTTTCAAAACCTCCTTTGAAAAGCGAAATTACATCCATATATCCTTCAACCAGAATGAATTTTGAACTCTTAGAGACCGCTTTTTTTGCAAGGTGAATTCCGTAAAGAGTCGAACTTTTATCGTAGATTTCCATTTGCCGGGAGTTGAGATATTTGGCTCTCTTGCCGTTTAAGTCCCTTCCGCCGAAGGCGATGACTTTTCCGCTGCTGTCTGATATCGGAAACATGAGTCTGCCTGTAAAAGTTTCGTAAAAAGACGAGTCTCTTTTAGATACCAGACCCGCTTTTTCGAGAATTTCAAACGAAAAACCGGATTTTTTCGCCTCTGTGACAAGAGACCCTTTTGAAAAACCGATTCTGAAAAGAGATATAAGATTTTCCGTCAAGCCTCTTTTACCAAGATACTTCCTGACAGCCCCCCCCGCGGGGCTCATAAGACATTTTTGATAATGAACACACGCGAACTCCATTACTTCATAGATGCCCCTGTCATTTTTTTTCCCGTCGTCAAGGGACACTCCCGCTCTTTTAGCCAGTTTTTTCAGAGCTTCCCTAAAATCTATGTTTTCTATCTGCATTAAAAAATTGAAAGCGTTGCCTCCAGCTCCGCATCCGAAACAGTAATAAAGATTTTTCAGGGGAGATACCGTGAAAGACGGCGTCTTTTCTGAATGAAAAGGGCACAGTCCCTTAAAATCTTTTCCAGCGGGTATGAGTTTGACATATTCGGAAACGAGTTCGACTATGGGAGTTTTTTCGAGAACTTCCTCGACTTTTAGGTTTTTATCAGGTCTCACTTCGCTCATTTTAAAAAAAGGACAGTCACTCCGTCTCCGCCTTCGTTCGGGAGCCCTGCTCTGAATTTTATTTTGTTCACTCTCAGATATTCCTTTATTCTCTTTTTCAGTTTTCCTGTTCCTATTCCGTGAATTACAGTCACAAAAGGATGCCCGGCAAAGACGGCGTCGTCGAGAAAGACATCCAAGCGTTCAATCGCTGTTTCAGAATCCAGCCCCCTGAAATCAATGCTCGTGCTGAATTCCCTGTCCCTTGAAAGCAGAACTTTTTTAGAGCTGATTTCTTCATCTTTTAGGCTTGATATGGCTAAATCTTCAGAGAAAGAAAGAATTTTGACTTTGCCTGTTTTGATAAGGTATCTACCCCTTTCTTTTTTGAGAACCTCGCCGTAAGCATTCAGAGATTTGACGAATACTCTGTCTCCTTCGGTAAATTCGGATTGATCTGTTTTCTTTTTCCCCGTTTTGCTGTCTTCTCTGATAAAAGCCCTTCGGTAGTCGTCAATGCTCTTTTTCGACGCCTTGGACTCTCTGAGCTCTTTTATTATCTCTTCAGCTTTTTTCCTCGTCTCCGATACAATGCTTTCCTTTTCGGCTTTCGCTTCGCCGAGAATTTTTCCTTCCCTTTCCTTGATACTCGCTTCAGCCTCTTCGATTTTTCGGGATAAAGCTTTTTGTCTTGACAGCTCTGTTTCAATCTCCAGTTCGGAAATCCTGCATTTTTCGAGAGTTTTTTTCAATTCCTCTACCGTCTTCTCGTATGAGAGCTGTTCCCCGGGCATCATTGAAAGCGCTTTTTCTATAATCCGTTTGGAAAAGCCGTATTTTCCGGCAATTTCAAAAGTATATGATGAACCCGGGACCCCCATGGTAAGTCTGTATGTAGGCTCGAAGTCGGCAATGTTTATGTCCATTGACGCGTTCGAAATTTTTTCAAGATTTTCAACTGTCGCCTTCAACTGAACGATATTAGTTGTAGCAATCGCACAAGATCCTTTATCTACAAGGGCTTCCATAAAAGAAGCCGCCAGAGCTGCCCCTTTGGATGGATCCGTGGAACTGCCGATTTCATCTATCAGAACAAGAGTGTTGGGTCCTGAGGAATCCCAGATCATGTTCCATCTTCTGAGTCTCGCGGTGAAAGTCGATATGTCTTCTTCGATGGATTGCCTGTCTCCTCCGTCGCATATGACTTCGAGGTCAAATGGTATTGTAGTTCCCTCCGACACAGGCGGATGGATTCCAATGTATGACAGTAGGAATGTTATACCTATGGTTTTAAGTGCTATAGTTTTTCCTCCGGCGTTTGGACCGCTTATGAGAACTGCTTTTTTGCCTTCAGGAAACTTAAAATCAAGAGGGATTGCGGCATCTTTCCCTTTCAAAATGCACAAAAGAGGATGTCTTGCGCAGGACAGATTCAGAGTTCCTTGAGCAGGTTTAACTCCGTCAAATCTTTCTGAAAAACGCGCTTTCGCGAGCGCGCAATCAAGCTGGCATACTCTCTCGTATATCTGGAGAAGATCTTCTTTCGCTTCGAGGACTTCTTCAGTCAGAGCTCTGAGGATTCTTTTTATTTCCCAATGTTCGTCTCTTAAGAGCCTCTGAAGCCTGTTGTTCTCTTCAACAAGTTCGAACGGCTCCATGAATACCGTTGATCCGCTTTCGGATACGTCGTGCACAAGCCCCCCGAGGTGTCTTTGTTTTTCGGTTTTTACCGCCAAGACGTATCTTTCGGACCGCTGGGTAATAAAATTTTCCTGAAGTGAATCTTTGTATTTTTCGCAAAGATTTTTTGCATTCTTTGAAAGACTCTTTGCTTGAACGGAAATCTGTTTTCTTATCTTCGCAAGTTCCGGACTCGCAGAATCCTTTATAAAGCCGTCTTTGTCCACTGTTTTGGATATATGCTTTGCAAGGTCAATCCTGCGGCCGAGGCCGGATGCCAAAGAAAAAGTGATGGGATATTTCAAAGACAGTTTTTCTACTGCTTTTTCAGTCTCCGAAGCCATGCTCAAAAACAGACTTAGATGATACAGCTCTTGAGGCGAAATACCCCTTGCTTTCTCGAAAGCGGAGAAGAATATACCTTCAACGTCCGCCAATTCGCCGAAACCAAGGTTCACCTCTGCCGGTAAACCTCTCCACTCTTGTGTGAGATCAAGAAGAAAGCTCACCCTTCCCCTGTCGGCGACGGGAAACTCCTCTTTCAGTTTTTCAGCGCTTAAGGGGCTTGAGCACTCCTGAGAGATTCTTTCGAGAATGGAATAATAATCGAGAATCCTGCAAGATTCTTTGTCCATCCGGAAATTGTCTTATCGTAAGCCGAAGAGCTTACTTTCTTATAACTCTGCGCCTGTTAGAAAGGCTTTTCTTTTTTCTCTCTTCGCTCGGTTTTTCAAATCTTTCGTTTTTCTTAAAATCGCTCAGTATCCTCTCTTGTTCGCAAACCCTCTTAAACCTCTTGAGCGCCGATTCAAACGATTCATTGTCTCTGACTTTAACACCGACTGACATATTCTATCACACCCTCCTTGAATTATGCGGTTTAAACAGAACAAAAACCCTCTCTTTTCTGAAAAGATTAAACGAGATTTTTTCCGAATATAACAGCATTTTCGAGTCTTGTCAATTCTAAACTTCCGCTTCCGGAAGATTTACGGCAAGTAACTAAATTTATGAACAGGAAACTAACATAGATATTGTAAATACCGACTCTGTCGTATATAATACCCGCTTTGGAATTCCATGAAATTTTGACAACGCTTTTAGGGTAGCACTACTTGGGAGGAATCAGATGAAAGTAATACTGACAGCCTTTATTTTATTTCAAACACTGGGAGTTCCCGTTTCAGGGGCTTCCCCCGGACTTTTCTTTTCATCTTCACAGGATACCTCAATTTCGTTTTCCGATATTCTCACATACAGAAATCTGAAAGACGACGACCTTGGCAGATTTTTGCTGGTTAAATATTTTTCCCTTGAAGCATACGAAAACGGTATAGCTCTTGAAGAATCACTTACCCTCGAAACTATAGCAAAGGAAATCCTCTACAAACATGCATACGTAAAACACGGCATCCTGGATTTTACCCCAACAGGCGAATACCTCGACAGCATCCGCATGATGAGCGGCAATTCAATAAGAGCAGTATTTATATGCACGAGCGATTCTGTTTTGGCTGAAAAAGTCTTTTTAGAACTTTCTACGAGCCCCGTTATAGGAGACAGCTCTTTTGCACAGCTCGCTGAATCGCTTTTCTTTGAATACGCGGACCCAAAAATATCGGGAATCGCAGAAATCTCATGGGAAAACATCATGTATCCCCTGAAAGAAGCCGTTTTATCTCTTGAGGACTTTTCAGCAGGAGAAGTCACCAGGTTCCCGACTTTCTACGTCGTGCCCGTCAGGCTCGAGACAAAAATCAAAGACCCCGTTTTGCCCGACACAATGAGCGCGGAATGGATTCAGTTTATCTCGTCTCTCGCGCAGACAAATTACAAAATAAAAAACATACTCGACGCACTTGAAATCGCGCGTCCGTCCTACGAACAATCCACGATGATTTTTTTCACAACCGCCGACAGCGCGAAATTCGACACGATACCGTTCCCTATGTTTCCGCAAATTTCAAGCGAAGATTCCTTAAGAGTAGTCTGCAGATATTCAGGCGAAGAGATGACCGCCGGGGAAATGCTCCTCCGTTTCAGGAGAAAAGGAGCCTTTCCGAGGCTCGGTGACACAGTTAATTTGCGTTTTGAAATAGAAAGGCGTCTGATTGCCGAAGATGTCTTCACGATGCCCTACGAGGACGAGCTTATTGCCGATCCCTTCGTATCTGCCGAAATCAAGCTCATGCAGAATGAATACCTATACAGTGTCCTTAAAAAAAGAATCGAAGATACGATTTTCGTTGATATCAACGAAATGAAAGAATTTTACGAAAAAAACATTGAGGACTATCTGCACCCTGAAAGAATAAGGTATTCGATTTTCATGAATCCTGACAGCGCTCTTTCGGATTCCATGAGAAAACTCATCGCAGAGGGTTTTTCTTTCGACTCCCTTTCCCGCCTTCATTCAAATCACCCGACAGCTGTCAAAGGCGGAGACGCCGGCTACAGGGGCAGAGAACAGCAGGGAACTATATACCCTTTGTTAAAGGAACTCGGCAAGGGGGAGGTTTCGGAAATGCTCAAGGCTATCGACGGTTGGATTTTCGTTCAGATCACTGAAATCCTGCCGCCTGAACCCGCCCCTTTCGACAGCATTCAGATAAGGCTTAAAAACGACACCCGCAGGGAAAAAATAGACGAGACTTTCGCTGAGTTCATAGCCGAACTAAAAACCAAATACAATGTCGCCTTCGGCATTAACAGCCTCGTCAGTTCTTTCATAGATTACCTCTTCGGCGGCAATATAAAGGACTGATATGACATTTCTTCTCATGGCTGTCATGATAAACGGTTTTTTCATGAAAACATCGAGAGCCGATCTGATTCTGACACCGCCTGCCGGTGAATACGGCATAGACAGTGTCCGGGTTTCGATATTGTATCCCGAAAGCATTGACGCCGAACTCCCCGTCGTTTTCTTTCTCCCCGGATTCGACGGCAACCCAGAGTGGTATTTTAGTTTTCTCGGCATCGAGCGGATTATAGAAAACTCATCTGTCGGAAGACCTTTCATATCCGTAATATTGGATCCTTCTTCCGGAGAAAACCCCTGCGTTTGGGTCAATTCAGAAACTGCAGGAAACTGGGAGGATTTTTTATGCTGTTACCTTACAGAAGAGATAAGCCGCTGGTCGCGGGAGAATCTCGGTGCGCAAACTTGCCATTTCTGCCTTTTAGGCCATTCTCTCGGCGGCTTCGGCGCGCTGAGAATAGGATCGAGACATCCGGATATTTTTCCCTACATAGGTTCGGTTTCGGGAATCGTCACAGCGGACATATTTGATTACTGGACAAGATACGTAGAGGAAGAAAATGTCTGGACTTCACCCGGTTCATACGGCACCGAGCATTTTTTCACGAGACTATCAGACGCGATGTCTCTGAATTTCACAGGAAGCGGCGCGAATGAATTGTTCGAATACCACTGCGGCAAACTCTCCGTCGAGGAAATGCTTTTAGAAAAGATGAAATCCGGAGGTTTCGACATACTTTATTCGCTAAAAAAAGGATCCTCTGTTTTCTCGAACGAAAAAATCTATATTGCAAATGCCGACAAGGACATAGTATGCAGAGTCGGATTTTTTGAAGAACTATGCCTTGAACTCGGCAAAACGAAAAATCCCGGAGATCTCAAGTGCAGTGTGTTCAGGGCGGACCATATAAGCGTTTTGAGCCCAGCGATATCCGAATGCCTCCAATTCTTCTTCCCGGAGAGCGACTGATGCTTTTTCCCACTGTCGAATTCGGCATCTTTTTCTTTATTGTCTTCGCCGCGAGTTGGCTTCTTAAAGACAAAATCCTGCCCAGAAAAATAGTCCTTCTCGTCGCGAGTTATATTTTCTACGGATGGTGGGACTGGCGTTTTACTTTCCTTCTGTTTTTGTGCTCTTTCGGCAACTACATGTTCGGACTTGCAATGTCGGACATGAAAAACGGTTCCCACAGAAAAGCTGTAATAGCAATAGCAGTGACATGGAATCTCATCATTCTCGGCTTTTTCAAGTATTATGGGTTTTTTGCATCTTCGCTGAACAATTTCCTTTCTTTCATCGGACTGGGAACCGGCATCAACGTCCTAAATATAATTCTTCCCGTGGGCATATCTTTTTTCACGTTTCAGGCGATGAGCTACGTCATAGATGTCTATAGAAAGGAAATCCCCGCTTCAAAATCGGTCGTTGACGTCCTTCTCTTCATTTCATTTTTCCCACAGCTTGTCGCCGGACCAATCGTCAGGGCAAAAGACTTCATCCCCCAGCTTTCGTTAAAGCCCGATCCGAAAAAAATACCGGCAGCGAGGGCGTTTGTCCTCATTTCAGCCGGTCTCATCAAAAAGGTCATCATAGCTAATTATCTCGCCACTGAAATAGTAGATCCCGTATTTGAAAATCCTTCCGCTTTCTCCTCTCTCGACGCCCTTTTCGCCGTTTACGGCTACGCGGTTCAAATCTACTGCGATTTCAGCGCTTACAGCGAAATTGCCATAGGGATAGCGTCTCTTCTCGGATATTTCTTCCCGGACAACTTCAACTATCCCTACAAGGCGCAGTCAATAAGGGATTTCTGGCGGAGATGGCACATTTCTCTCTCGACATGGCTCAGGGATTATCTATACATACCTCTCGGGGGTTCCAAAAAGGGGAAATTCAGAACTTACATCAACCTCGCTTTGACAATGCTTTTAGGCGGTCTCTGGCACGGAGCCGCCTGGAATTTCGTCTTTTGGGGCGCTCTTCACGGGTTCGGCCTCGGAGTCGAGAGATTTCTTATAGACAAATTCGGCGACAGAAAAAGAAACATTGTATGGCAGACAGCATCGACTGTTTTTGTGTTTCACTTCGTATGCCTGAGCTGGATATTTTTCAGGTCGAGATCTTTTTCACTCGCCTTCGAGTATCTGCGGTCTTTCGCTAACGTATCTTATCCGGTCACCAACCTGACGCCTTTTGTCTTCTTCCTTGTGTTAATCGGCATAGCAATGCACTTCACCCCGTCATCTCCGGGCAACTGGATACGCGCCAATTTCAATAGACTGCCTGTCGCGGTGCAGGGTATAATACTCGGTCTGATTTTACTGATGGTGAGCGCGTTCGGACCCGAAGGGGTTGCGCCTTTCATATATTTCAGGTTTTAGGGGGAATCATGGATTTTATGGAAAAATTCAGAAACGAGAAATTCTACGACCTCTCCGCAGTCACTAAAATCCTGCTTGTCTGTCTCTTCTTCATAATACTCTTCGACTCTACCGGCCTTTATAACTGGTCAAAAAAACTGAGCGTCGGACCCGCGCGAAAGTTTTTCATGTCAATCACGGAACCCCTCGCCTTCGGAACTTCCGCTATAGGCCTTGATTTGCCGAGACAAGCCCTTAAAAGCTCTTTTCTTTTCTCTATGGGAAAACAGAGGGAAGCGGGCTTCATCGCGGCGGAAAACCCCGGCATCAATGAGTTCAATACATCTTCTGTCAATTCAGTCCAGCCTGACAACACGCGCGTTGTCGTCTATTCTCCTTCGTCTCCCCTCCGCGTTCTGCTTCTTGGAGACTCTATGATGGGAGACGGCCTTGGGACAATGCTAATAAGAGGCATTGACGATTCAACCGATATGACCCAAAAAAGATATTTCAAAGTCTCATCCGGCATGACGAGGCCGGATTTTTACAACTGGCCCGCACAGATAAGACAAATATTTTCCACGGAAAGCTATGATGTCGTGATTGTAATGATGGGGACAAACGACGCCCAGAACTTCGAAATGGACGGAAAAATATACACATACGGAACAGACGAATGGTTTGAGGTTTACAGGCAGAGGGCTACGGATTTCATAGCGCTTCTGACATCAAACACGTCGAAAGTTTACTGGCTGGGTATGCCGCCTATGAGAAGCTCCGGATACAATTCGAGAATGCAGTCGCTGAACGCTGTCTTTCAGGAAGTTTGCGCCGCCAATCCCAGAGCGTATTATTTTTCAACAGTCCCGATTCTCGGAGACGCGTCGGGAAACTACACGACATATTTAACCGTTGGCGGAAGACAGGTCCATGCCCGCGATGAGAAAGACGGAATACACATGACAAGGGCTGGAGGTCAGCTCATAGCCGACAAGATTATAGAAAAAATCAGGAGCGATTTCACTTTTGAAGATTAGCCCCTTCGTTTTACTCATTTTTTTCACCTCTCTTTTTTCTGACGTCACCGATGACTCGGGCAATGTCTTTGTCAACCAGAACCAGAGAGACCTTTTCTGGCAGAGGATGATCAGATTCAGGAGCGAAAACGACTCTATCTCACAGGGCGGAGTCGTATTTCTGGGAAATTCGATTATTGAAGCCTACAACCTAAAAAAGCACTTTCCCGGCGTGACGGCATACAACAGAGGAATAACCGGCGACAGGATAGGCATAGACAGAGACGGCGGAGTCTTAAAACGCCTCAGGGAATCCTGTTTTAAGCTCAAGCCATCTAAAATTTTTCTTATGATAGGTATAAACGACATCGGAGACAGAAACCGGTCTGCAATAGAGATTGCCCAGGGCTACAACGTTTTAATCAAATCTATTTACGACTCACTGCCCTGCGTTTCTCTTTTTGTCCACAGCGTCCTTCCCACAGGGAGAGTATACTCGAGACTCAACCCGTCCATTGACTCTCTGAACATCCTTTTGAAAGAGATTGTTGACAGCCTCGACTCTGAAAAACCCGTCTATTACATTGACCTTCACAGAATATTTGCCGACTCCACAGGCAAAATCCGCAGGGAACTGACCATAGAAGGTCTCCATCTAAAAGAGTGCGCTTACGATTTGTGGACAAGCGTTATTTGGGATCTCGTCTATTCCGGTCAGTCTATTTCAATCCAGATAACCCTGAGCGAACCCGACTCTCTGCTTTCCGACACCACTGGTTCATCGGACTGAAAACCCC
>CAYNIW010000010.1:0-68808 GCA_964397545.1 uncultured Desulfuromonadaceae bacterium
AATCAATGATTTGATTTTTGAATCAATGATTTGATTTATATCAATGATTTGATTTTTGAATCAATGATTTGATTCTTGAATCAATGACTTGATTCTTATCAATGATTTTATCTAAATCAATGATTTGATTTATATCAATGATTTGATTTATATCAATGATTTGATTTTACTTTACTGATAATATATCATAGAACAAAAAGTGATAAACCGGTAATGCTTATAATTATCTTGCTCTTCTCTGCCTTTGAAATAAGCCCTCTTCCCAAATATCTTCATCCTCTGTCAAGAGAATCGGGTTTCAATATCTTCTTAAACCCCGCCGTCTTTTCAGAAGACGGAATAAGAGGTGCGTGTATTTTTTCAAGGCTCTATTCCATGCCGGATCTCGATATATATTCCGCCGGAGGATCATGGACATCCCGTCCCTATTACATATCCGCTCAAATCTCGCAGTTCGGAAATCCCTTATACAGAGAGATAACGGCAGGTTTCGCGGGAGGATATAAAATCGGCGGACAGTCGGCAGTTTTTGAGTTAAAACCTATGTTTTTGTCAATAAAAGGCTACGGAAGCAAAGTTATTTGGAGTTCGGATTTTTTTGCATGGACCGAAATTGACCAAAAATCGGGTTTCGGGATTTTTTTGCGCAATGTCTTTTCAACTACTTACGGAACATCACAAAATTCTCCGCCTTTTTCAACCGGCGCCCACTATATATTTGAATACTTTGACGATGTAAGCATAGCAATTTCAGCCTCCAAGGTTAAAGACAAGCCCATAAGAAAAAGTTTTTCGCTTTCATACAGCCTCAGCGCTCTGTCTTTGAACATCTCATACGCCGACAACCCGGGGGAATTTTCCGCGGGGTTTGAAATTTCCACTTCTGGAATTTTTTCCCATTACGGACTTTCCAGCCACTCAGAACTCGGATACACCCATACGGCATGCGTTTTCTGGGAAAAAAATTTTCAGCCCCGGCAAAAACCCAGGGGTCAAAACACAGCCTTTTTACCGCCTGACACCGTCTCTTTCAGCCTGTTCCCCGCAGACATAAACAGGGTCTCAGCGGAGCTTCTGGACAGAATCCCGGGAATAGGACCTGTTCTCGCCAAAAGAATTATAGATTATAGGGATGAAAAAGGCGGGATAGACAACCTTGAAGAGCTGTTAAATGTCAACGGAATCGGAGAAAACCTTTTTGAAAAGATAAAACCCTACCTGACGACAGGAGAATGAAAAATGGAATGCAGAAAAGATAAGACGGCAGAAGTTTGCGCCTGCACATACCCTTGCTCAAAAAAAGGAATCTGCTGTGAATGCGTCGCCTACCACAGGGATATGGGAGAGCTCCCGGGGTGTTTTTTCCCGGCGGAATACGAAAAGACCTACGACAGGTCGCGAGAGAATTTTTTCAGGGCTTGGAATCTCAAAAAATAATTTTCACAAAAGTCTTTCAAGAATATCAACGGCGTTAGTCGCCGCTCCGACCCTCAAATTGTCGGCGCAGACGAAAAGGCTTACAAAACCTGGACTGCCCTCTTCGTCTTTGACTCTTCCGGCCGTCACCAAATCGCTGTCCTGAATATCCCTCGGCGTCGGAACTTTTCTATAGGAAACATGGGGATTATTCTCTATCCACGACATTACTTTTAAGGCGTTCAGGTTTCTACCCTCGAGGGTCAGGGAAACCGAATGCCCGACTGTTACAGGTATTCGGACGCAGACAGCGGAGATTTTCAAATCCTCTCTGTGCAGAATTTTTCTCGTCTCAAAGACGAGTTTCAACTCTTCCTGTGAACAGCCGCTTTCCATCAGTTCACCAATTAGAGGTATTACGTTGTCGAAAATTTTTCCCTCAAAAGGCGAATCCACGGCTTTTTCTCCTCTGCTCTCTGATTTTAGGGCCCAAACACCCCTCCTGCCGGCGCCTGAGACGGACTGGAAAGTGACGGCGTGAAAAGCCGTCACTTCGTCCTTGAAATTACACAAAACCCTGACGACAGGTATAGTAGCGCAGTTCGGGTTCGCTATTATATAACTGTCTTTTGTTATGTCTTCAAAATTGACCTGCGGCACCACAAGAGGAACGTTTTTGTCCATCCTGAAAGCTGATGTGTTGTCAATGCAGAAAATCTTTTTTTCTGCGAATTTTTTCGCCCAGACCTTAGATACTGCCGAGCCTGCCGAAAATATCGCAAAATCGAGATTTTTCGGGACATCTTCAAGTTTTTCGACACCGACGCCTAAAACTTCCCTGCCCCCCGAGTGTGAAGAAAAAGCCCTCAATTCGACGGGCAAGTGACGGTTTTTTATTATCTCTATCGCTTTGGACCCGACAAGGCCGGTCGAGCCTATTATGCCTACAACTTTCATTCTCAACGCGTCTTTATAAGTTTTGTTTCTTCTCTTAGTGCTCCTGAACTCACTTTAAGAAAATAAACCCCTGCCGGAATATCAGACGGCATTGAAAAACTGTGTTCTCCCCGCGGCAAAACCCCTTCATATATCACCTGAACTTGCCTGCCGGAAATATCGTAAATCAATATATTTACAAATTCATTTCCGGCACTTGACATCATAATTTTCCAGTCCGGTGTTATAAAAGATCCCGAGTGTTTAATCTGGGGGACAGTGACAAGAATTTCTTCTTCGACTTCCACGGTCTGACTCCCGTATATCTCGACATCGTCAATATACCATCCCTCGTATTGATTCTGATTATCCTCCGAATAAAAGATAAACCTTATCTTTGTCGAATCCTGCGACGCGTCCAAAGAAAATATTTCGCGGACCCATTCATATGAAAAACCTGAAAAAGTCATGATGCTTATCCAACCTTCGCCGGTCAACTGCTGGACAAGGCAGTAATCGTAACCTGCTTCGGTGGCATAAAAATGCCAGAAGGACAAATACATGTCAGGGCAGGTTTCAAAATAAGGAGATTCGAGAGTGTCGGTGAAATCCGGCGGATATGTGTGCGTCCCGTCGTTACCGCAATACCAGCTGTGAGACGGTGAATGGCTTCTCTCCTGAGAAAGATGCCAGAGGTTCTGTGTGCCCGATGCCGTCCAGCCTCCCTGCCCGCTCTCCATGTCGTCGTAAAAGCCGAACTGGCCGATTTTTATCTGGGCTTCGCCTGTCACCGGCAGAGTAAGCTCTCCGGATTTGAAAACTAAACTCGCCTCATAAACAGAGCCTGAAAGGGCAGAAGCTTCCGCTCTGATGATGAAATTGAATACGGCGGTGTCTCCCTGCGCGACCGTCTGATGGTCAAAGAGGCTGTCAATTACAGTCAAATCGCTTCCCGGCGTTCTGAGAGTCGTCAAACCTTCAAAAAGCGAAGGTCTCGACCCGTTCTCGAAAATGAACTTCACGACCGCAGTCTCTCCGGGTTCGAGATATCCGTCTCCGTCGCCGGATATTGTGTCTTCTATCCTGAAACCTATAAATTTCATATCGGGATTTTCAATGTCTATGGGAAGAGAGAAACTGTCCGCGTATGAAGAAGCCTCAAGCGAAAGGACTATCCTCGCTCCCGAAGTGTCCAATACCGCGGGAGAAGCGCCGAGTATGAAATCCAAAGGCGCGGACGCACCAGCGTTCAGGGATGATAACGTATCGGCGGATTTAACCGCTCCTATTCCGGGATTTGAGGAGGAGACAAAAGCCGTTAACTGACTCATGGGTTGGGTTCCGGTATTTTTAACGAAAACAGTCACTTGTGTCGTCTCGCCTGAAGAGAAAAATCTGTCGAAATTGTTTGAATAGCCGGTATCGAGAAGGACGACCGAATCCACCTGAAGCCTGTAGTCGGCTCCCGCGAAATTGATGCCTCTTTCGTAATGCATTATGTTTTTACCCCAGACGCAGAGAACTCCCTGAGTGGCAAAAGAAGAGTCGTATTGAAGGAGAATGTTTCCGGAAGTCCCTGTAATCCCGAAAGACATTATCCTGCCCTGAGAGCTGAGAGTGACAATAGCCTGATCCAGCGGCTCACCCGAACCGTCTCTGACTGAAACCGGGATTGTTCCGCCGTTTGAAGGAAAACTTCCCTGAGGTATCTCAACCGACGGCGCGGCAATTTGAGTGGAAGTCCACATCCTCAGTGAAGGGTCTCCGAAAAGAGTCAGGGCAAACATCAGCCACCTGTAGTCGTTCTGCTCTCCCGCGAGGCCGACAAAGATCGCTTTGTGGAAACCGAAAGCCCTGCCCAAAATGTCCTCTCCCCTGCCGAAAACGGTTTCGTAGAATTTATAATCCATGACATCGGAAGTTCCTGACCCCGGAAAACCCGGAGTATACCATCCATATCTCGAATTGCCGATGTATGAAACAGAACCCCCGTTAGGATTAGACAGAAAAGTCCATCCTATGCAGTCGCCGTCGAAAGAAGAAGAGAGACAGGATGTGGAATATACGGTGCCCAGTTTTGTTCCGTTCGAGAGAAGGTTTATGTCCGAATAGGAGAGATAGTCGGCTCCGCATTGAAGGGCGTTTGAAGAACCGTGCCCTATGTGGTTCATAAATGAGAAACCGTCGGCGCTTACAGAATTGACGAACGTTGAAACATTGAGGTTGCCGAGTCTTTCATACAGTTTATTGACAGAAAATTCAGACGGAATGAGCATTTGCGACACGGCGTCTTTCGCCTCTCCTCCGTCCGTCCTGTAGTCGAGGTAGCTGGCGACAAGGTAAATTTCCGGGATATAAGAAAGGCTGTTGTTCTGAGAATAGGATATAGTCTTGGAGACGAAAGTCCAGGCTTCGGCTGAACTTACGACAGCGGCCCTTCCCACGGACACATCAGGAAAAAGATCGAGGCTGTCGCCCGGTTCGCCGAATATGTTGTTAGAGTTGAAATCCCATGTTCCGTCGAGGTCGGAATAATACAAGTCGGTCGGAATGTCTTCCGTCAGGCTCTGCAGTGAAACCCTGCAGTATCTTCCGGGGACGTCTGACCATGAACCCAGCAAAAGAACGTATTGACATCCGTAATCGTCGTGCATTTTCTTTATGTAATTTCTTATCTTTTCCTGTGTATCTCTTCCCGGGAAAGAAGCGCTTATGGACTGAAGGGTCCCGACAGCGGTGTTTATGCCTCTTTTATTGTGCCACCTTTTAAGAGAATCGGCTTGAGACGCATAACTTTGGGATGTGATTATCGCCATTACTGTGTCCTGCGGCGAAGAAGCTCTTCTAAAGAGCGAAGAAGGAGTATATTGGATTTCTATCTCCATCTCTTCGGCGAAATGAGCGATTCCTTTCGAAGGATTTATCATGACAGGCGAAATATACACAAAAAGAAGTTTTTCACCGAGAAAAGATCCCTGCTCCCAGGAGAGAAGAGGATCCGGCGGCATAAATTCATCTCTGGAGTAAACTTCAGCGTCGGGTTCGATAAAAATTTTACCGGGATCAAAAGACATGGGATAAGTCCCCTGATTCGGAGTTATAAAAGAACCGCTCGTCAGCTGAGCGAACTCCGATGGATAAATTTTTACGTCAAGGACGTCGAAACCGTCTGGGACTTCGAATACTGCTATTTCAGAATAATTAAAGGGCAAACCTTTTTGAGAAATAACGGGGCATCCGTCATTGTAAAAATAAACGGAACGCGTTCCGTCAAGCGACAAAAATTCTCCTGCCCGCGGGTTATCGAATCTGACAAAGTGATTTGCCGCTGATGAATTGAGGACTGCGGCGCATAAAATAAGAACTGCAAATGCGGTTTTCACTGGATCTCCTCTTTTTTTAATATAAAGATACGGAGTTTTTCCGTTTTCACAACACTGCTATTCCAGTTGATAAAATCAACCTTAAATGATAGCATTTTTTTATGTTTTTTACATTCATTCTTGTTTCAGCGCTGTATTTCGGCGACGCGGATTGGACGGGAATGCCTGCTGACGCCGCCGGTATTGCCTGCGGCGCGACCGGAGCCGCATTAACTGACGATCCTGCTTTTTTCAATCCTGCTATGCTTCCGTTTGTCAAAACGCAATGGGCTAAGATTTCATATTACGGAATCAAGGAAGAAAGACCTTATGTTATGCCGCGATCGGGAGAATTTAGGGCTTACGGAGGCAAATATATAAATTCCCTGACGGCTGTCACCTCCGGGACAGCGTTTTTCTGGAGACTGCTCGGAGCTGAAACCGCCGATGAGGTAACCGGAAACACCCGGACAATAGCCTCTTTGAGAGCCGAGGAAGCGGGAATGTCTTTCGCTATAAGAGATTCGGATTTTTATTCATTTTCGGCGGGAGCGTCGCTCAAATACTTTCACGCTTCATACAGAGAACTGACAACCCCCGACACGGGTTCGTTTTCCGCCGATTCCGTCCGATACCGCGCTTTTCCGGCACACGGGTTATTTCTGGACGCTGGAATTGCTTATGCTTTGTCGAATTTAACTCTCGGAGTCAGCGCGAGAAATTTAGCCGGAAAAATATTCCACGACGAAATTTCACTCTCACGCTCATACAGAGCCGGCGCTTCACTTTCTGTAAAATACGCCGCTCTTTCATACGATTTCGAGTATTCCGAAGCCGATTATAAAATAACCCATCATTTCTGCGCGAGATCATATTTAGGTCCGCTGAGCATATTTTTGGGATACGCCGAAAAGGAAGACGAAAAGACGGCGGCTTTCGGTTATTCTCTTTTCTACGACAGGTATTCAGTGTCTTTCTCCCTCTGGGGACCGGCTGAAAACCTTAAAAATGAATATCTGGATTATTATCTGTCAATAGGAGCCCATTTTTAATTGGCGGGAAAACTCTCAAGACAGATAAAAATCGGGTTCAGGCTTTTCCTGACGATTACAATTCTGACTCTTCTTGTCATTTTCTTCTTTTCTCTCAAAAACGCGACAAAAGAATCTATCCTTCAGGTTTTTAAGAACATAAACCCTGTTTTTCTTCTTTTGTCTCTTGGACTTTGGCTGTCGGCAATATTGCTCGACGCTTTCAGAACAAAACTTCTCGTGATAGGCGCGGGAGGAAGAATAAAACTCTGGACAGCGATAGAGGTAATCGTATCGGGGATATTTCTCGCAACAGTCACGCCTTTTCAGACCGGAGGCCTTCCCGTTCAGATGTATATTTTCCACAAAAAAAACATTTCGCCGGGAAAAGCGACCCTCGTCCTTCTCTTCAGGGGAATTTTACAGCTTGCCGTGACCATCCTGGCTATTCCTCTCGTAATCCCCTATTTCCCTAAAAACGCCATCACCGTCACGATGTTTTTCTGGGTGACTTCGGCTATAACCATTGGACTTACAGTTTCGTTTTTCATTGCTTTTAAACCCAAATACGCGAAAAATTTCTTTCACAGAATTGGCAAATTTATCTGGAAAAAGACAAAGAAAAAACCCCGGGTCTATTACAAATTTATATGCAAGCTCTTCTCTGAAATCCATTTTTTTAAAGAAGGCCTTAAAAGCTACATGAAAACCGGAAAGACAATGCTTTTTTCCGCCTTTCTCTGCACGGCGTTGTTTCTCAGCATGTATTACCTCATTCCGGCTTTTCTGATGCTCGGGATGGGGCTTACAAATTTCCGCATACTGGAAACCATGGCATTGCAGATAATTCTCACATTCGTCTTTTTGTTCGCCCCGACCCCCGGCGGGAGCGGACTTGTCGAACTCGGTTTCAGCAGCACATTCAGCCATTTCATTCCTAAGGGATCCCCGGTTATAAGTCTGCTGACTCTCGCGTGGAGAATCATCACGTGTTACATACCTACAATTTTCGGAGCAATACTCGCCTTAAGAGTCCTGCACATTGAAAAACAAGACCTCGATTCCTATTGACGCGGACAAGATCCGCAAAGGCGCCGCCTTATTTGTTCTTCTCACTCTTATAGCATGGATACTTCTCATTCCTGCCGGAATTTCAGAAGAAGGCTCCTTCGCGCAGAGATGGCAGAGAGGTTTCGCTTCTCTGAAATCATCCTTGGGGGACGCCGACGCCTTTTTTATATCCGGCGCTTTCTGTCTCGTCTTAATCCAGATGTTTTTGAGCGTTGTTAAAATGTCTCTTATCCTCAAAGCTCAGGACGTCTCTTTCTCTTTTGTTAAAACAGCCCGTTTCACGCTGTGCCCTCTTTTTCTCTCGTCTATAACGCCCCTCCAGAGCGGCGGCATAGCGTATCAGCTCTATGTTCTCAAAAAATCGGGCCACAACTTTTCAAAAAGCATCGCGCTGATAACTTTTAAGAGCGCATTAAACGGTCTTTTTCTCGTCATCGCTTTCCCTCTTCTTCTTATTTACGCAGGCAACGCCTTCAAAAGCGGTTTCTTTTCGGGACTTTCAAATTATGTCCTTTTTTTCTACCTTCTCGTCGCGATTTTCTTCTACTCGGTAATGTTCAGGAACAGGCAATTAAAAAAGACAGCTGTCTTCGCCCTTCACGGCAAAAGGAGCAATCCTGTCGCCGGTTTTGTGTTCAAGCTTGCAATGAAGTTTCTCAATTCCGTTGAAAACCTGTCAAAAAATTACGAATCGTTTTTTTTCAAGCATCCTCTGAAGACAGCTTTAGCGGCATTGATAGCCATAGTTGAAATGGGAATGTATTTTCTCATAACCCCGTGTCTTGCAATGGCTCTGAGTCCTGACAGAAATCTCGCAGGTCTTTACGCCACGGGAATGGCGATATCCTATATACTCGCCTATGCGCCTACGCCCGGAGGATCGGGTATCGCGGAACTGTCAGGAATGGGTTTCGCTCTCAGCTGGAACGGACCCGTCACCGCTCTGATTCTCCTCTGGAGAATCGTCGCTCACTACTCTCCCGCCGTCTTTGGAGGTTTTCTCCTTATCTTCTCCGTCGGAAGGGACATCCCTCAGAAAAAGAGACCTGCGGTATTTGACGCCTGTCCAGACGGAGAGAACTGAAATAAAAAACCCCGCGGCTACGTTGGTGTATTTATTCGGTCCGCCAATGACAAAGCCCGAACCCATTATCCAAAGCGATATATAAAAAAGAGCCCATGAAGTCCACATTTTATTTTCCTTTTTTTTCTTTTTCCCGCTTCGCTGCCCAGAAGAACTGAACAACGGACAGGACGAAAATAATTATTCCGAATGTTATGTTTGATTTATCGGCACTCGATCTGAAAAAAAGAGCGCTCGCGACAAGCCAAAGCCCAAGAAACGCCATCATAAAACTCTGAAACATAATCTCTCCGTTTCACTCAAAATACAGAATTCTGCCGCAGGACTCACAGATAGCGATATCCTGTTTCTTTTTAACCTCTTCGACGAGTTGAGAGGTTATCATGGAATTACATCCTCCGCAAATCCAGAAACTCTTCTTTGTTGACCCGCTGTCGTTTTCGGACATATACACGGGGGCGAGCGCGGAACCTCTCGCTGATTTAATTTTTTCGTATTTTTTGAGCAATTTGGGTTCGATTAGAGCGAGTGAAGATTCTTTCTGTTTTTGGAGCTCTTTTATCATCTCAGCCCCTCTCACCTGCTCGGACTCGAGGTTTTTTTTCTCGTTTTCAAACCTTTCTTTTTCCGCCGAATGCCTTCTCTCAAGGTCTCCGAGTTCAGTTTTCATAGCGTCAATTTCGTCGAAGAGTTCAATTTCCCTTGTCTCAAGTTCGCTAATTTTATTTTTTGAAAATTCTATTTGAGCCTCCATGGCTTTGTATTCCTCGTTGGTCTTCACTTTCTGAAGCTGGATTTTGTAAGTGTTTATCTTATTCTCGAATTCTTCTATGTCGAGTTCGATTTTTTTTCTGCTGAACTCGCTGTTTTTGAGAGATTCTTTTTCTCTCTCTATTTCAGAAATGCGCTTTTGAAAATTTTCTTGGAGTTTCTGCAGTCTTTGAGGTATCGAATCAAGGCGGTCTGTTAATTTTTCTAATCTACGATCGAGTTTGTGCAGTTCGCAGAGCTTGTCTATTACGTCCGTCATCGCGAACTCTCCGGGTAAAAAAAACGGGGATAGAGATCTATCCCGCTTAGGTATAACTGGGCGAAAGAGGAATTGAACCTCTGACCTCCGGTATGTGAGACCGGCGCTCTAACCATCTGAGCCATTCGCCCTCATCTTTCCTTCCTTTTAATTGTCAATGGGCCCGGTAGGACTCGAACCTACGACCACCTGATTATGAGTCAGATGCTCTAACCGACTGAGCTACGGACCCAAGTTCGTCTAATTTTACAGGATTGAAAATCCGTGTCAAGAAAAAATGAACTAACCGCTTGTCTGGCGGCGGCTGATTTGATAAATTACTTAACTATAATTCGCGGAGGAGAAATGACGGAAAAATACCTTATCAGAGAATGCAGAAAAGAAGATATGCCGTATATTACGGACATATCAAAAAACACTTGGGGGGGATACGATTTTCTCGCAGACGTTTTCGAAGAATGGCTCGAAGACGGTAATTTCTGGGTTCTCGAACACAACGGCTCTGTAATAGGAACGGTCAAGATATCCCTATATCCCTGTAAAACCGCATGGCTTGAGGGCCTCAGAGTCCATAAAAATTTTCAAGGGCACGGCTTCGGAAGAGTTTTATACGATTTCACGGCGAAAAAAACCGCTGAAATTATCCAAAGCGGAAAAGCGGACAACGCCGAATTCGCGACTTATTACCTAAATGAAGAATCTCTCTCCCTCTCCACGAGAGACGGCTTCGACAGAGCCGAAACTTTCACTTCTCTGTCGGCTAAGTCTCAAAATTTCAAGCTCTGTCCGCAAAATCAAATAAAGCTTTCCGACAACTTCGAGTATTTCGCAGAAAATTGCTCCTATGAAAAACACATACCCGTGGGATGGGAGTTCGTAAAAAAATGCCCGGATACGCCCTCATGGCTGAGAAAAAAGACTTTTCTCTACGACTTCGGAGGAAAATTTTTCATTCAGCCGAAGCACGCTTTCAAGGATATTTTTACTCCTCTTGAACCTTCGGAAGAATACGCTCTCGGCATCATTCCTGCTATCACCGAAAGAGCTGTAAATTCAAAAGAAGAATATATGAGCATTATGGTCCCCTCTTACTCAAAAGGAATGCTCGAAGCCCTCAGAAAAGAAGGGTTCGACACATGGCATGAAGGAAGAGAAGGGGACGTTCTCGTTATGAGAAAATACTGAATTCACCAGCCCGTTTCGTCCACGGGCGATTTTTTAGATGCATTTTCCCACCAGAGGCGGTTTTGTCTATACCATTTCACGGTCGCGTCCAAACCTTCGTCGAATCCGGTGACAGGCTTCCAGCCGAGTTCTTTCTTTATCTTCGAGCTGTCGAGGAGATATCTTCTGTCGTGTCCCGGCCTGTCTTCTACATAGGTCTTTAAGCTTTCCGAGGAGGAAGTTGCCATCAAAAGAAGGGCGGCTATGTCTTCCACGCTTTTTTCAACTGAACTTCCTATATTGTATGTATGACCTGGCATGCCTTTTTCAAGAACCAAATCCACGGCATGGCAGTGATCTTCGACGAAAAGCCATTCTCTTTTATTGAGGCTGTTTTTATAGATGGGGATTTTTTTGCCCCTGAAAATATTCGTCAGAAAAAGCGGTATCAGCTTTTCGGGGAACTGGTAGGGTCCGTAGTTATTGCAGCATACCGTTATGGTAGCGTTTAAGCCATAGACATTGTTATACGCCCTGACCGCGTGATCGGCGGAAGCTTTTGAAGCGTTGTAAACAGTTTTAGGCCTGTATGGAGAGTTTTCCGTGAAAGAATTCACTTCGTCCAAATCCATGTCGCCGTAAACTTCGCAAGTGGATATATGGTGAAACCTCGGGATATTCTCCTTTCTCGCGGATTCAAGAAGAGTCTGTGTTCCGATTACGTTTGTTCTGAAAAAAACGCCGGGGTCAATTACTGAATAACTGTTGTGGCTTTCCGCGGCGAAATTGATTATCGCATCGGGGTTGAACTTTTTTAAGGTTTCACGGACTTTTTGGGCATCGCAGATGTCGCCTCTGACAAAACTGTATTTGAAATCCGAATTCTCTATGTCTTTGAGGTTTTCAATGTTTCCGGCGTATGTCAGAAGATCATAATTTAAGATTGAATCGGCGGGAAATTTTCTGAACCTGCATCTTATGTAGTTGGAACCGATGAATCCGGCTCCGCCTGCTACAAAAAGCTTCATCTCGCCTCCTCTTCTAAAGAAAACAGCCATTTTCTCACTCTTCTGCCGACTCCGGGGTCATAACCTTCCAAGACAATGCATTTTTCCGAGCGGATATCAAGACAAATAACAGCTGGAAAATTCAGCGGCGGATCCCAGAGCGTTTTTAAGCTTTCAGACTCAAGACATAAAAGGATTTCCAGATCCGGTCCGTATATCATAAGTTCCGGGCATTCCTCTGATATCCCGTCGAGCATTCTCAGGATAGGTTCTGAATCTTTCTCTCCTGAAATTACGACGCACGGCGTCTCTAGACCGAGATTTGCAAGACAGACAAAAATCCTTTCCGGCAGATTTCTCGATATCGCAGATAATAAAATTTCAGGTGCGCCCGGCGTTATCGCTGTCGTTTCGCCGCTTTTCACTGAGAAATATAGAATTTCAACGGATGAGGAGCCCACATCGTCTCTCCTGCCGGCGACGAAAATATAATCTCCCTCGCCGAGAGACGCCACAAAACTTTCTCCTTCTTCCACGGGAAAATCGAAAAAATCGAGAGTTTTTAATCTGCCGTCGCAGATTAAGTTCAAGGAATAATCCGTTTTACCGTCTATCAGGTGAAGAGTGTTGATTACGAGGGTCCCGCAGGAAGCATATCTTTGTGTAAGGATTTCAAAGCCTGACGCTCCGAAGGCATAGACAAGACTCACTCCGAACTCGCGGTCAGGCAGGGTGAAATCTCCTGAAAAAGAAGGCGCCCACGGATAAAAAGGGACCCATGAGACAGAGTCGAACACTTCTATCCACTCGCATGGTTCAGCTTTTTTTGTCCCGGAAGGGAGAAAAATCAGCCTTGAAGGAAATCCAAGCGATCTCAACGCGGCGGCGATAAAAATAATCTTTTCCCTTTTGGTCGCTTCCCTGCTTTCGAAGATTCGAAGAACAGATCTGCCCGGACCGAGAAGAGACAGGGATTCCTCTTTTATGTGTCTTTCCGCCCAGCTGTTTAAGGAACAAGCCGTTGAAAGCGGCGATTCAAAAGATATATTTGAAAAATACTCTTCGAGTCGGGGTTTGTAAAGTGAAGGAGGTTCATGAAGTATTCTGTAGTCGAGAAGGTATTTGAGGAAAATTGAGTCGGGAATGTTTTTTTCAGCCAGATACGGCAGAGAATTATTCAGATTTTCCGTAAAGAGAGCAGAATCGAATTCCAGAAGGTCGATGGTCCCGAGTATGAGAAGAAGTTCAAGCGCTTTTTCCCTTTTGAGATCGTCTTGAATTGAATTAACCGTTGATTCTATAAGAGCGGCTTTTTTACCGGCATTTTCAATTATTTCGGAACTGAGAACGCTTCCGAATAACGCATGGCAGAAAAAAAAAGCGATGAATGTCATTGAACCCTCATGTAAAACGAAGTGTCGGGACGCAGGGATTCTGTCAGAGAAAGATGACAGACAAGGGTGTCGTCTTTAAGCGGGTCAAACACACCGAAAGCCTTTTTTCCGTCTTTTTCAGCCAAAGCAAAAACACTGACGAGACCGCAGGTCAGATAAACCTTCCCGTCTTCTCCGGTTTTCAACCATATCAATTCCCTCAATGCTCCCCAGTTGTAGGCGTAAACCGATACTTTTGAAGATTCAGCCGGTATATCGCCGTCTGTCACTGAAAAAAGCAATACACCGGAAGGAGCATACGCGCCTGTCCGGTTGATCAGGCAAGCATCCGAAAAACACCTCACTATCTCTTCTCCTTCAGGTCTCCCCGGAGCTATGGCGAGTATCAGAGCTGTTTTTTGGAGATATTCACTGAACCAGGTCTCGTCAAGGACAGCGCCTTCGTCTATGTAATGCCATTTTCCGTGGACATAAACTTCCGTCCAAGCGTGGTTGTTGTCGGTGAATGACCAGTATGGAACAAAAGCCTGTCTAGCCGGAATTCCAAATGTCCTGCAGACAGACGCTGAAAAAATCATTAGTTCTTCGCATCTTCCGAATCCCGAATAATAAGTCTCCATGGGTCCCTGATCTCTTCTCGAAGTCTGCTTGAATTTTAATATTGACGAAGTCCACCGGAAAATTCTCTCCACAGCCTCCCGGGCGCTGAGGCAATCATCAAGACTGTCTGCGAGGAGATTGAAGAAAAAAGGCCTGTAATCCTCTAGGGGTTCCTGTGAAAATCTCGGATAAAAAACGTATCTTCTTCGAATATCCTCAGGAAGGCTTTCCGCCCAGGAGAACCTTCGAAAGCTTTGGACAGGGTATTGAACGGAGTTAAAGACAGCCAGGCTCTCCTGAGAGTTCAGATTCTTCTCAAAGATGTTTTCGAATATCCATAGGTCATCTTCAGATATATCCTTTGCAAACCCAGCGGGTTCAAAAAAAACCGCAGATATAATAAAGGCGAATAAACCAAGTCCTAAAAATATCGCCGTTTTTTTCAGAACTGATACCACGCGGTCAATTTAGAGACAATGACAAAATTTTTGTCTCCGGATATATAATATGGAGAGTGATAAAGTATCATGTCGTCTATTGTGAAATTGATTTTCAGATCCTCGAGAATTGTTATTTCCCCTCCGAGCTCGAAAGACAGATCACTTTCGTATCTAGAACTCTTTTCTTCCGCCTTTCTGACGAGGTAAGAGCCGCTTTCGAAGAGGACATTGGATCTTTCTATTGTCTCAGAAATCCTTTTTATAGAATAATCTACGGAAGCGTGAGCTGAAAGCCATTTCCAAATGAGGAAATTCGCCGATATGTATATCTGCGGGAACGTGAATTCGTCTATCGAAGCCTTGCCGGGCAGAGACCTTCTGATAGTGTCCGACGCGATTCCCGTCCAAACAG
Organism: uncultured Desulfuromonadaceae bacterium; assembly: GCA_964397545.1. Taxonomy (GTDB): domain Bacteria; phylum SDB-A; class SDB-A; order SDB-A; family SDB-A; genus JAFGIG01. Next base: position 14,948 of record CAYNIW010000010.1, read on the forward strand.
TGTCAACGGTAAAATCGTTCATAGTCTTGGAATAGAAAAAGTTGACCCCTACGCTGAAAGAATTCGGGATCCCCATGTCGTCGAACGCCGCGCCGGCGGTTATGGAATATTTTTTCCTGTCGTTTTCGGGATTGACCGTCATGCCGAGTTCTCTTGTTGAAAATTCCTCTCTTCCCGCATCATAGTTGAAAGAAAGACTCGGAAAAGTAAAATACCTGTATTGGCTAATCCAATTTTTAAACTGGAAATTGACATTTGCGTTGTAGTAGGAATTTGTCATTTGGACAAAACTGGTGTCGATCAAAGTGTCTATTATCCGAAAATCGGAGTTCCAGGACAGGTAGTCAAAACCGGCCGTGAAATAAATCTTTTTATTGTCCAGCCCGGCTATCGTGCCGAACGAATTGGAGTTGGGTTCGGCTTTTATACTGCTTTGGGTCAGAAAATAATCGTATTCGCTTTCATTTGAACTCGATCCGGCGTGGATATTAATTCCCGCACCTCCTCCGAACATCTTCCGGGATATTATAAAATCGGCAAGATAAGACGGAGGTTTCATCGAATCGAGCATATAAGGCAGGATATCCGGCGACTGAGACATTCTCGGCCTGAAGTAAGTCGTGTCAAAAGGATATCCCCCGAGATATTGTTTTCTATTCAATGCAATTCCCAAGTAATTATCGGCGAGGCGGTAATGAAAAAAACCCCATCTGTCGGTTCCGGGGAATCTCTCTCCGAAATCCATACCTATAGCGTTTTTTTCGATAGCGACATGATAAGTATAGAGATAACCGGGATTATACCAAGCCGTTGTTATCTCGCATCCCTCTACACCCGAAAAACAGCCGAGACCGGGAATGCAGACACCGGCGGAAAGGTATGCGGGCAAGAGGATCAAAAAAACCGTTCCGACGAGCATAGGAAAGCCAACTCTCATTTTTTACCTCTTTTTGTTTTGGCGATTGAATTTGCATTGCCGAGTTTTTTGTTATATAGTCTGAAATCCTATACTAACAGTAATATTTATGCAAGATTATTTCGACCGTGAAAAAAACGTAGAGAAGACTAAAAATCTCGTCGGCTTTGTCTCTTTTCAAGAGGCATCCGGAGATCTATATTCTTCTCTCGGTTTCAAATGCGGGCTCGAAGTTCACCAACAGCTTTTGACGGCTAAAAAGCTTTTCTGCCGCTGTCCTGCCGGGTTGTATTTTCAACCCAATGATTTTGATGCGGAAGTTATCAGGCATATGCGGCCTACTCTGAGTGAGCTCGGAGAGTATGACGGAACCGCTCTTATGGAATTCAAGACAAAAAAAAGGATAATATACAGGATAAGGAAAGAGACCACATGCACATACGAGATAGACGACACTCCTCCTTTCAAGGTCAATCTTGAAGCCCTCGACATAGCGACTGAGATAGCTTGTCTCCTCAAGACAAACATCGTCGGCGAACTTCACATAACGAGAAAACAGTATCTCGACGGGAGCATACCGACAGGTTTTCAGAGGACAGCTATAGTCGGCATAGAGGGCAGTATCCCGCTCAAAAACAAAGAAGTGAGAATAATCCAGCTCAGTCTTGAAGAGGACTCCTGCAGAGAGGTTTCTGATTTCAGGCACGACAGAGTTTTCACCACCGACAGGCTCGGAATGCCGCTCGTTGAAACCGTCACATATCCTGACCTACTGAATCCTCTCGAAGTCGTCGAAGCCGGACAGTATATCAGATTTCTCACGAGAAGCACAGGCAGGGTCAGGACAGGCATAGGCGCGACAAGGCAGGATGTCAATGTCAGCATAACCGGCGGAACAAGAGTTGAACTCAAAGGGGTTCCGAAAATCAGCCTCTTTCCCTGGCTTGTCCACAACGAAGCATTCAGACAAAAAGCTCTTCTCGAGATGAGAAAAATCCTTCTTGAAAAATTCAAAGGAAAAGACAACTGGCGCATGATGTCATGCAACTTCGATCCCGAACACCTCAACCTTCACCGTTCTCACACAATAGCCTACGGAAAAGAGCCCATTTCAGCCCGCGCTGTCCGCCTTCCCGGATTTGAAGGACTGCTTTCTTTTTTCACTTCACCCGGAAAATGTTTTTCAGATGAATTAAGCGACAGGCTTAAAGTCGTTGCAGGGCTCGAAAAACCCAATATTTTGCATTCGGAAGACGGCGTATTCTGCGAAAACAAAGGGGCTATAACTTTTCTCCAGTCGAAACTCGGCTTTGAAAAAGGCGACGCTTTGCTCGTCCTCTGGGGGCCTGAGGAGGACATGGAAACCGCCCTTGAAACCATAAACGAGAGATGCCTCCTTCTTTTCGACGGAATCCCGAACGAGACGAGGAAAGGTCTGCCCGACGGAACAACAGTATTTGAAAGAGTCCTTCCGGGACCGGACAGAATGTATCCCGACACTGATTCGGCTCCTATACCAATAGAAAAGGCTTACGTAGAAAAAATTGAGTCTAATCTGCCGGTATCTGTCAGTGAAAGGTTCTCCCAGCTCGATGACTGGGACGCTCCGCAAGACGTCAGAACATACATACTCAGGAAAAATCTCATGCCCATTCTCCAAGAACTCAGCCTTGCCTACGGTGCGGATCCGAAATTTTTATCATGTCTTTCCGGACATTACATAAAAAATCTCGAAGGAAAATCCGGCAAAGATTTTCCTTGGGGCAGGCTTTCAGAGATTTTCGGATATATGAAATCAGAATCCGTCAAATTCGAAAAAATCCATGATGTCGCCAAAGTCCTGATTGAAAACCCGAATATGGAAATTGACTCGCTTTTCAGCCTCGCAGGATTCGTCAGAAGACAAAGAGATGAAGTATTATCCATGATACCCGAACTGAGAAAGAATTTTTCGAGAATAAGAAAATCAGAAAAAGAAGACGCCGAAAAAAGATGGCTCATGGGAAAATTAAAAGGCTTCGCTCTTGGAAACATTCCTCTCAGAGAACTCTACGGGGAGATAATACTTTAATGGATATATACAAAGGATACAAGGGACTTTCACTCGAAGTTCTGAAAAAATACAACATTCCAGTTTGGACAGATGCTCTCGTTAAAACCGAAAAAGGCGATTTCAGGGGCATCATACTCCCCAGGTCTGTCAACGACGACGACAGACACATAGTTCTTAAAATACCCAACGGCTACAATATTGGAGTTTCAGCCGATTTAGTAACCTGCATTGAAGACATGGGATACAAGGAAGCGCACTATAAAATACCTGAAAAAGAATTCCCGTTTTCTCCCGATAAACCCGACATAAAGCTGTTCGGAACAGGCGGGACAATTGCTTCGAGACTCGACTACCGAACAGGGGCGGTAATTCCCGCTTTCTCTCCGGGAGAACTTTACGGTGCAGTCCCCGAACTCGCGGATATCTGTAACCTCACGACTGAAAAGCTTTTCGCGGTTTTCAGTGAAAACATGGGTCCTCAGCAGTATAAGACTCTCGCCGTAGCGATAGGAGAGGAAATAAAAAAAGGAACCCAGGGAATAGTAATAGGACACGGGACGGACACAATGCATCACACTGCGGCCGCACTCTCTTTCATGGTCCAGAATTCTCCTGTTCCCATCGTCATGGTAGGCTCGCAGAGATCTTCAGACAGACCTTCTTCAGACGCCGCGTTAAACCTGATACACGCGGTCAAGACGGCCGCAGAATCTGACATAGCCGAAGTCATGGTCTGCATGTTCGGCCCTACTTCGGATAAATTCGGGCTTCTGCACAGCGGGACGAGAGTTCGAAAAATGCATTCGTCTTACCGTTCGACTTTCCGAACCGTCGGTGACATACCCATAGCGGCCGTTGACAGAGATAAAATTACTCCTATACGAAAACTCTACAAAAAAAGAAGGTCCGACAGAAACGTCGGAATCTTCCCGTATTTCGAAGAAAAAGTGGCAATGATATACTATTATCCCAACATGATGCCCGACATGATAGATTCCCTCGTCGAAAACGGATACAAGGGAATTATAATCATCGGAACGGGGTTAGGGCACGTTAACAAACCGCTTTATCCCGCCATAAAAAGAGCCGCAGAAAAAAATGTGGCGATGTTCATGACCGTTCAGACGCTTTGGGGCTACACTCACATGTTTGTTTACGACACGGGAAGAGACCTGATGAGCCTCGGAGTGGTCCCCGCAGAGAACATGCTCCCCGAAGTAGCCTACATTAAACTCGGATGGGCTCTCGGCAAGACAGACGACCCCGAAGAAGTAAAAAAGATAATGCTGACCCCTGTCTGCGACGAAATAACTGAAAGAGAACCCTACAACGGATACCTGATCTTTCAGGGCGGAATACCCGAAGTAGAGGATTTTCTAAGAAAAATACACAAATAACGGAGCTTTTTTGCCGGATTTCAGCTATTACACGGCAATGGATCAAATCTATCACGCCGACTGGACCGCCGAGAAGTTTTCGCGTTTTGAGACAATGAAAGAGGTGATAAGCGAACTTTGGCCGCTAAAACACCCCTCAAAATTCGTTCAAATAGCCGGAACAAGCGGAAAAGGCTCGGTTTGCCGTTTTTTGGAAGCTTCTTTTTCGCTCAAATCAAGAACCGGGGCATTCACCAACCCTCATCTTTTCGACTTCAGGGAGAGATTTTCCATATCGGGTAAATCAGTTGATCAGTCTGAGATAACGGATGTTTGGGAAAATATTCTGCTCCCTCTCAGCGTCCGTCAATACAGAAAAAACCCCTCACTCGCCTTGTCTTTCAGTGAAATCTGTGTTCTTTTGGCTCTTATCTTTTTTCAAAAACACGAAATCGAATGGGCATTTCTCGAAACCGGCTGTGGAGGCAGATACGAAAGGCTCTCATGCCTTGAAGCACAAGCGGCTGTCATAACTTCAGTCGGTTACGACCACCCTCTGAGTCTTGGAGAACAAAAATGGCAGAGAGCTTGCGAAAAAGCCGGTATTATTAGAAAATCAAAACCTCTCTTCACCGGCGAGACTGACCCGGAGATTCTCGATATATTCAGGCACTTTTGCCAGAGGTCGGAATCCGAAATGATAGCGGTCAGCGAAGAAGACACGTCTTTGGTCAGCGACTTCATCGCGGGACAAAAGGTAAAACCCGTATTTCTTTCTCAGGGACACCAGATAAAAAATGCTTCGCTCGCCCTGAAAGTCTTTCGCCGGTTCTTCCCGGAAATAAATCCGACGGAACCTCTTTCGAAAATGATCGAAGTTTCCGTTTCAGGAAGATTCGAAGAGATTTCGCCTGGTGTTTACATAGATATCGCGCACAATGAAGACAAAATCGAAGCTCTCTCCGGCCATCTGAGATCGAGTTTTCAAGGCAAAAAATTAATTCTCGTCATCGCGCTTTCAAACCTGCGTTCACCCGAAAGGGTTTTCAAGGGCATAGCTTCTCTCGCCAGTCACATAATAGTCACGAGGGCGTCTTACAGTTCAGTCGAACCCTCGGATATAGCAAGGGAGCTGAAAAACATGAACAAGAATGAAATTAGAGTAATCCAGGATCCGCGTGAAGCATACAAAAAAGCGTTGTCCATGAAAGACGGGACAAACATTGTCCTCCTGACGGGTTCAAATTACATGATAGATCAAGCTCTGAACACCGACAGGAAACTTGCCCACCTGAACAATACTTACGGGTGGAGATATAAAAAAGAGAACTGAAAAATCAGCAGGAGATATCTATTCTGTTTTTACCTTTGGATTTAGCTCTGTAAAGAGCCTGATCGGATCTTTTAAGCAAATTTGAGAAACTGTCGGTCGAGGAATCTTTTTCGGCGACGCCTATGCTCAGAGTCACTTTCAGGGCGTTGTCTTCGAATCTGATTTCGTTTTTTTCGACTTCTCTGTGAATTTTTTTTGCCAGCTCTATCGCGCCCTGTATGTGTGTTTTCGGCATCAATACTACGAATTCGTCTCCTCCGTATCTCGCGAGTATGTCGTAATTCCTTATCTGGGTCTGAAATATTTCTGAAACATTTTCCAACACTGCGTCGCCGGCGCAGTGGCCGAAGATATCGTTTATTGACTTGAAATCGTCGAGGTCTATCATCATCATAGAGAGAAATTCGTTGAATTTTATCGCCTTGAAATACTCCTTATCCGCCAACGTAAAAAAGAGCCGTCTGTTGAAAAGACCCGTCAGTTCATCTGTAATAGACAAATGGTGAAGCTGATTGAAAATGTGTGAATTCTCTAAGGAAACCGCCGCCTGATTTGCTATCTGTCTTAGGACGTCAATGTGATGTTTTTTGTAATATGACTCTTGTGGATGATGAAGTGTCAGGACGCCGAGGATTTGATCCCTTCTTATCATGGGCACGCAGGCGACCGATTTCAAATCAGGCCCCTTCCATTTCATTTTATACCATCTCGGATCTGTGTCTGTATTGTCTATTATCCCGGGTTCTTTTTTTTCAAACACCCATCCTGCCAGGCCTCTGTGCATTATTTTGTCCACTATCACCGACTGCTGAAGAGGCGAAGGATAGTTATTGGACAGTATCTGTTTAATCACATTGCCTCTCGAATCTGTCAGAAAAACGGTTCCGGAATGTGATTTAGTGGCTTCGACGGTAAGTTTGAGGACTTGTTCCATTATCAAGTCTATGTCGAGCGTTGAATTGAATATGTTTGATGCTTCAAAAAGAAAACGGGTTTCACCTGCGCTTTCGGAAAGAGAGCCGAAGGATAGCGAAAATGACAGGAGATTTTTAACGCGCGGTATGAATTCTTTCTCGAATTTGCCGGTTTCCAGGTATTCGCTCGCTCCGAGCGAAAAACAATCTTCAACTGGAAATTCCCCGTTGTCTGAAAGGACAATGAGAGGGAAATTTTCCTTAGGCTTTTCCGCCCTGATAGCAGATATCATTTCTGCAACTTCTCCGCTGAACTCATCAGCTATTATCAGAGCGGCTTCGGCTTTTTTCCCTGCACCGAGTTTATCGAGCGCGTCAAACACATTGTCGCAGAGAAGAGGCTCAAATCCGTTCTCATCCAGATAGGACTTGATTTTCGAGTTTTTTTCTTTGCGCGCATCGAGCACCAATATTATCACTGGATTTCCTGCCGGTAATATTGAGCCCGGGTTCTTTTCGGAATTGTTCATTTTTTTATCTTAGGGTTAAACTTAGTCCGAATTATAAAGTATAATTTCAGATAAATCACCCAGATTGTCCGGGGGTATATAGAGTTGAAAAAATATCTTATAGTTGACGGATACAATGTCATCGGCAGAAGAAGTGCCGTTTTTTATTCGGAAGAGAACAGGGAAAAACTCATACGTGACATAGTAAATTTCTCTGTTTGTGAAAAATACCTTCCCATAATAGTATTCGACGGCAAAGGCAGAACAGGGAACAGAGAAAAACGGCCGGGTGTCGAAGTGATTTTTTCCGGGGAGAAAGATAAAGCCGACGATTTAATAGTGAATCTGATTGAAAACGGGAAAAAAGGCGACTCTTATACAGTTTTGACTTCGGACAGGGAACTTTCTTCGAGGTGCGCGGCGCTGGGAGCGGCTGTGGCTCAGACACATCAATCTATTGGTAAAAAAAAGAAGAAAACGAAGAATTTTAGTGATAAAATGCCCCAAAATCGAACAGTGGATTTCTGGCTGAAATACTTTAACGAAAAAGGAGGCTCAGATGAAGTATGAAATTCTCTACCAGCCCAGTTATTCTGTGGCGAAAATTCATCTTGAAAAAGACGAATCCCTGACCGGTGAATCCGGCGCGATGGTCAGCATGACGCCTAACATAGAAATCAAATCTGAAATGGGAGGCGGTAAAAAAGGCATAGGCGGTTTTATGAAAGCCGCGGCGCGTTCTTTTGTCGGAGAGAGCTTTTTCCAGACAAAATACACAGCTCTCAACGGACCCGGTGAAATAATTCTTGCTCCGGCGGGTGTCGGAGACATAACGGCGATAGAGCTTAAAGAACAGCCGTTCATGGTCCAGTCCGGTTCATATCTCGCTTCTACCCCCGGTCTTCAGATAGACACAAAGTTCACTGGAGGAAAAAGCTTTTTCGCCAGAGAAGGGCTTTTTATGATGAAGATAACGGGAACAGGCACGCTCATCGTATCAAGCTTCGGAGCTATTCACGAAGTCAACATACAGCCTGGAGAAGAATATGTCGTTGACAACGGACATATAGTCGCCTTCGACGCTAACATCCCTTATACGATAGAGAAAGCCGCGAAGGGATTCATCTCTTCGGTGACTTCAGGAGAAGGTTTTGTCTGTAAATACAAAGGACCGGGCAAGATATACCTTCAGACCCGACAGATTGAAGGTCTCGCCGGGCTGATAATACCTTTCCTGCCTAAAAAATGACTCTTCCCGCCTCGAGAGAGGAAATCAGAGCCCGGTATAAAAACGGCTACGATGTCCTTCTCCTGACAGGCGACGCTTACATAGATCACCCGTCGTTCGGAGTCTCGCTCATAGCGAGGCTCCTTGAACGCTCGGGATATAAAACCGCGGTCTTTTCACAGCCCGCTAAAGAGGATCTGAAAAAAATTCCTTGCCCAAATCTTTTTGTCGGCGTCACCGCCGGCAATCTCGATTCAATTGTTTCAAATTACACCGGGAACAGAAAGATAAGGACGGATGACAAATATTCCTCCAGAGGCGAACCGTTCAGGACTGACGGGACAAAAAAAAGACCTGACAGGGCTTCAATCGTCTATTCGAACTGGGTCAAGGAAATTTTCAAAGGAATTCCGCTGGTTCTCGGCGGGCTTGAAGCGTCTCTGAGACGGGCGGCTCATTATGATTTTTACAGCGACAACGTCAGAAAATCAGTTCTCGCGGATTCAAAGGCGGATATTCTCGTCTTTGGAATGGGGGAACTGCAGATAATCGAAATTGCGAAAAGAATACAAAAAGGCGATTTCGACAGGAAAAACATCCCGGGGACATGTTATATTTCGAGCGAACCCTCGGGAGAAGAAATCCCTTCTTTCGATGAGGTTTCGACCGACCTCTGTTCTTTTAAGAAATCGCACGTTCTGCTTTCAAAAAATTCACACCCCGTGTTCGGCGAGACCCTCTGCCAGAGGCAGGACAGCCGTTTTATCGTTTTCAATCCGCCTGCGATGCCTGTGGAAAGCGAATTTCTCGATTCTCTATATTCTCTTCCCTATTCGAGAAAAGCTCACGCGTCATGCAGATCAGTTCCGGCTCTTGAAATGATAGCCAATTCAGTCACTTCCCACAGGGGATGCCTCGGCTCCTGTTCATTCTGCTCCATACAAATTCACCAGGGGAAAAAAATCGTCTCAAGATCTGAGGATTCAATAATAGATGAAATCGAACGGATAGCCAGAAATCCCCTTTTCAGAGGCCACATCACGGATGTAGGGGGACCTAGCGCCGACATGTATGGAAGCCGATGTCTGAAGTATCCCGCTGCCGGATGCAACGACAGAGAATGTCTCTATCCTGACAAGTGCCCTCACTTGTTATCTTCTCCTGAAAGATACATGTCTCTCCTCGACAGAATCTCATCAATGAAAGCGGTCAAAAAAGTCAGCGTCGGTTCCGGTTTCAGGCTCGATATAGCCCTTTCCGATGATGCGATCCTGAAAGAAATTTGCCTCAAATACACGAGCGGCATGCTCAAAGTCGCTCCTGAGCACGTCAGTAAAAATGTCCTCGACCTTATTAAAAAATACAAAACCGGTGTTTTTGAAGATTTCATCACAAGGTTCGAGAGAATCAAAAGGCAATTCGGACTCCGTGTGGAACTCGTCCCTTATTTCATCCTGTCTCATCCCGGCGAAGGCGAAGCTGAATTCGCTGAACTGCTCCAATTCACAAAAAAAAGAAATGTTTTCAACAAAGCTTTTCAGGATTTTACGCCTACCCCGATGACGGACTCAACCTGCGCGTATCACACCGGGATAGATCCCTTTCAGGATAAAAAGATAAAGACGGAAAAAAGCGGTTCCCTGAGAAACAAAAAAAGAAAATCTTTTTCCAGAAGCGGATTTTTCAGAAAATCAGACGAACCTCATCAGCTCTAAAGTGTTCCCCGCCGGATCAGCGGCATAGAAGTGATAGACTCCATGTTTGGCGCTCTCTTTGGGTTCTGTAATGGCGTATCCAGCTTCCTTGAATTTCAGATACAGCCCGTCCACATCCTCGACGTCGAATGACACGAGACACCCCCCGGAAGCCGTGTCCTCTCCCTGTGCCCTGCAGTATCCTAGTCCAGAAATTCCGGAGTCATCGAGAAATATCTCGCAATTCCCGCTTTTTTTGAAAGAGACAAAGCCGAGGATTTTTGACGCGAACTCACAGCATTTTTCAAATTCGTCAACTTTGAAATATACTATCATCTTTTTGGTTTTCATCGGAAACACTCCTCTGAGATGCGCTTTGCGCCTTGATCCCGTATAATACGCTTATTACCGCTCCGGCTATCAGAAGTGACCATTCGAAAACCCTCAGCGAACCCCAGAGAGGTATCGGTGGAGCGTTTTCGAGCCCCTGATACATAGCCGCTCTCGCCGCCGAGACATCCGCGATCACGTGGAAGACATAGACGACAAGCGCTGATGCGAAACCGAGAAATATATACAGAGCCGATAAAACCTTATTTTTTTGAGGACTTTGTTCTTTTTTAGCCTTTAACAATCTCACCGCTCCCCACACTGCTCCCGCCAGAAGAATAACTAAATAGACAGTTTCTCTCCACGTCACTACTTTTCCGAACCACCACATGGGCTTCCTCCTTGTCTCCAACCTCTTATTCCTATCAAAGGAACAAAAACACAGCCGAATTTTCTGTTGACATGATAACCTTCTTTTTTCTTCGTAACAACGACTAATTCCTGAAAGCCTATAGATCCAACCGGTATCACGAGTCTTCCGTTCTCTTTCAACTGAACGAGCAAAGCCTCCGGTATGTCCGGACAGCCGGCGGTGACAATTACTCCGTCAAAAGGACCCATCTCTGGCCAACCTACCGAACCGTCGCCGACTCTGACGTTTATATTTTTGTAACCGAGTTCTTCGAATCTTCTTTTGGCGTCTTCGGCTAGTTCAGGAATACGCTCTATAGTATATACCTTGTCGACGAGTTCCGCCAGAACAGCCGCCTGATAGCCGCTTCCTGTTCCGATTTCAAGGACTACGCTGTTTTTCTGAGGTTCGAGAAGCTCTGTCATCTTCGCCACCATGTAAGGCTGGGATATTGTTTGATTCTTGCCTATCGGAAGAGGGCTGTCATCGTATGCTCTAGGCCTGAAATCATCTCCGACAAAAAAATGCCGGGGAACATTGAGCATCGCCCTCAATACTTCAGGATTTTTTACGGGGTCTTCTTTTTTCTGCAGTAATTTCACCATAGTCTCTCTCGAAATTCTCAATTTGCATCTCCGGCGATAATTCTTTCCATTTTTGACGCCAGATCGGAATCGAAAAGATTTCCTACCTTAAATGGCGTAAGAGACGGACTCCCCGACTCGACGGCGCATATATCGCTTCCTTCCTCGAAATCCCAAAGCGGTTTGTCTCCGGAAAGCCAGTAATACGGCCTTCCCATGGGATCATACCTCGGCTCTATTGTGCCGTTGTATTTTCTGTGCCCCATAAAAGTTATCTTTATCCTGTCCGAACTCGGCCCGTTCGGGACATTCAAATTCCAAAGGCCTCCGAGCCCGAATATTTTGGGTATGATTTTTTTTGCGACATCTCCGCTGACGAGAAAATTTTCATAATCTTTAGTATATTCATTAGACACTGCAAGAGAAGGTATTCCCGACAGGGAAGCTTCGGCGGCGGCCGCAAATGTCCCCGAATAGAGGATGTCCTCGCCTATATTGTATCCCGCATTTATTCCCGATACAACTATATCCGGTTCAGGACAAAGTCCCGCCCTGAGAGCGAGGACTATGCAGTCGGTAGGAGTCCCTGAGACGGAATATATGTTTTTCCCTTTTTTTCTGACGAGGACAGGTTTTCTCAGAGTGATACCGTGGCTTGAGGCGCTCTGCTCCTCTTCCGGCGCGACAACAGTCAATTCCCCGAAATTTTCCAAAGATTTCATAAGAGCGGAAAGCCCCGGGGCGTCAATGCCGTCGTCGTTAGTCAAGAGTATTTTCATTCAGCTCTCTGCAATAAACATTGTTATGAGTTTAAGGAATCTCAACGTGTCCACTGCCGGGTTGATATGACTGACCTCATCGCCGTAGTGAGTTGAGACATCTACTTCCCTTATTTCCGATTTTTTTCTCGCTGACCTTATGAGGATTTCGGTTTCCGCCTGAAATCTCCGGGTTTTGATGCGAATTTCTTTGAATATGCCGCATGATAGATATCTAAACCCGCATTGAGAATCTTTTATTCTCTTTTTTGAAAGTATTGAACACACGAGGGAGGTTGATCTGTTGGAAAAAATTCTCGGCAGAGGCATGTCCTTCAAGCAGAATTTTCTGACTCCGATGATGACACAGTCAAAGTTTTTTCCAAGTGCTTTGAGAAAAACGGATATTTCATCGGGAATATGCTGTCCGTCCCCGTCCATCAAAAGGGCTCCTTTAAAACCTTCAGCCGCCGCCCAGTTCATCCCTCTGATAATTGAAGCTCCTTTTCCCATGTTTTTTTCAGACCTCAGAACAACAGCGCCTTGTTCTTTCGCCTTGGATGAAGTCAAATCCGTCGAAGCGTCGTCAACAACACACACCGTTAAATTGTAGAGATCCCTTACTCTCCTCACTATGCCGCCTATTGCGGCTTCTTCGTTAAAGGCCGGAATTACGACCGCCACTTCACGCGAAAAATCTTCTGTAAAAATACCATTGCTCAGGGTATTTTCTGACATAATATTCGTAGATCCGGGCATAAATGTTCAAAAGCTCTCTCTCTGCATCGCTGCATTCATTTAACTCTTTTGTATTAAACGGTCCGTGAACATAGACAATATATTTACCATTTTCCCCTTTCAAAGCAAAAGGAAAAACTGCCCAATCGAAGAATCTCAGCGCGAGCTTGAAAGTAGTTCCGGAAAGAAAAACGTCTTTATCAAACATTGTTGTCCTGACTGGTTTTCCGAAAGAACTCCTGTCGGCGAGGACTGCGAGAATCCCCGGTGAAGGATTGTTTTTCAGAAAGTATAATACTTTTTCCGGAAAAATGCTTTCTACTCCGTTTTGAGCTCTTTTGGCTATGAAGTATTCAGTGTCTCCTCTTAAAAAATGCTTTGCGGCGACAGCTCTTGTGGGGTGACCGAGAACCGTTCCGAATTTTCCGAGAAGTTCCCAGTTGCCTATATGGCCGCTGAGAGCCGCCACGCTTTCTCCCCTTTCGAGCAGTCTTCGGACCGCATCTAAACCTTCGCCCTCCGCGTCAATGAAAAGTTCCGGGACTTTATTTGTGTTCATAAGAAATCCTGTCAGATTATCCGCGAAATTATAAAAGTTTATTTCCGCTATCTCCTTGATACGGCGGTCCCAAGAATTCCCCCCTAAAACTTGGGAAAGATTTTCCAGGAGACAGTTTAAATTACCGCGCATGAAAAAGCGGAAAGCTGCGGCGGTTTTTTCCTCAGCCATCCTGGATTTTTCTGGGGCCGTGGACAAGAGCATTTCAGCCCAGCGGTAAAGAGATATTTTCATTCGACTCACAGTTTGATTCCCTGAACATTGAGGTTGACATTTATAGATTATGACATAACATCAACCAAATTTGGAGAAAGTATATGGAAAAAAAGAGGACAAAACAGAGCGCTTCCATAGTGAAGATATCCTTCTCCGAGGGCGTGTTCGCCCAGATATTCTCTTCCCTATCCGCTCCCGGCAGTATTTTTATAACAAAGTTTGCAATATTTCTCGGCGCGGGACCATTCTATTTCGGGCTTCTGACAGCGATAGGACAAATTTCACAGCTCTTTCAGCCTATCGGCTATATTTTGACGAGAAAACTGACGACGAGAAAGGCTGTCCTCGTAAAAATGCTGTTATTCAGCAGAGCTTCTTGTCTTCTTTTTGCCGTCCTGCCTTTTGTATTCTCCGGCGTTGAGGCGAGAATAGTTTTCGCCCTCTTGTTTTTCGCCGTCACTGCCGTTCAAGCCGCCGCGGGTAATATATGGATTTCATGGATAGCCGACCTAATACCCGAGAGAATCAGGGGAAGATTTTTTTCTTACAGAACGCAATTTCTGATGGTTACCGCTCTTTTGACAGGTTTTGTCTTCAGTATTTTTTTCGATATGTTCGAATCACAGGATGTTGTTTTCGAATCTTTCAGAAAAAATTTATTTTTTCTCTCTTTCTTCAGAAAAGAAAATCTAACAGCGGCTTTCGCCGTAATATTCTCCCTTTCCGCTTTTTCGGGTATCGCCAGCGCTATAATATTATCCAAGCAGTTGGAAAAACCGAAAAAACTTTACGGGGAAAAGCTTAAAGAAACCCTCGCCTCGCCGTTTCGTGATTCTAACTTTATCAAACTCGTCATTTTCGCGACATGGTTCACTCTCGCCATCGGCATCGGGTCGCCTTTCTGGGCGCCTTTCATGATCCAGAAACTCAAAATGAATCTTTTTCTCATACAGATATACGGAACCGTCAGTGTTTTAGCTTCGGTTATATCTCTGAGATATTGGGGCCGTTTTATTGACAGATTCGGCAACAAAACTACCATGAGGATAACTATTATTTTGGGCGGCATTAATCCTTTTGTCTGGGTTTTTCTCAACCAAAACAATTTCTGGATCGTCTATTTCGAAGGAATTACATCCGGCATAATGTGGTCGGCGACGAACGTAATATTCACAAATTTCGTTTTGTCTATATCACCACAGGGCAAAAACCAGATTTATTCGGGGATTTTCGGAGCTTTCACAGCCGCGGGAATAGTGGTCAGCGCGCTTCTCTCTGGAATTTTCATGCCACCGGCGATCAAAAACGCTTTTGTTCAAATAGAACCTGAGCAGATACTTTTCGCCGCGACAGGTTTTTTGAGGTGGACGGCTGAAATCCCCCTCTCGTGGGTAAAAGAACCCCGCTCTAAACCCCTTGGTTTCGCTTTGCTGTATATGATGTCTTCTATTAAGATGAAAATAATCAACATGGGTCTTCTTTTGAGGACATTCGCCTCGAGATAATTTTATACCCCCCCTTTATGGGTTCGAACCAATTAATATAAAGAATTTGACATAAAATCCTGTCTTTCTGTATTATATAAGGTAAAAAAGGAGGACAAATGATTCGAAAAAGCCTTTTATGTTTTTTGTTGGCATTTATAACAATACTGCCGCTGTCGGGAGCTATCCGCAAACCTCTTTTAGAAATCCACAGCGGAGCCAATTGAGGGGGCTGTGCCTCATCTGCAGGTCTGCAGAACACTTTCATAGTTAACAACTAGGACAGCCTTTCCGCCCTGAAATATTACCTGTATTCCACAGAACCTCTTTACAGCCCGGACGGCTGGGGCAGGTTCCAGTTCTACGGCGGAACAGTCATACCGAGAGCAAACATGGATGGCGGTGCGATGTTCTCGCCTACATCCATTACAGCCTTAAATTCAGCCTATGTTTCCGCTATGGCGGTTCCATGCCATGTCGAAATCCTTCTTCAGGGGACGGCTGAACCCGACCTGATGTCAGGGACTCTCGGCGTGACTGTAATTGCAGAGCAGGAGCCGGGAGCGAGTCCATATTACCTTTATGTAGCCGCTTGTTCACACCTCGTCCCTTACGGTTACAGTAATTTTTCTGAATTTCACTATCCTCTGAGAAAAATGTATCCCAACTTCAACGGGACGCTCGTCACTTTCTCGGGGGTATATCCGGAAACCCTGGAGTTTAATATTCCTTTCACCTTCAGCGCTTCATGGTGGCACCTCGAACCGGACGACATCTATTTTGCCGTATGGCTCCAGACAAACAAAACGGGAGACAAACAGATTCACCAGAGCGAGAACATCGAGATAACAACATTCAATTCTGTCGAGGAAACGCCTTCTCCCGTCGTCTCTTCGGGGGTTTTCGCCCTTGGAATTCCTTATCCGAATCCGTTCACCTCTGTTTCATTCGTTCCGGTTTTCGTTGAAAAACCAGCTGTGATGTCCTTAAAAATCTTCGACCTCACAGGCAGAGCCGTAAGAGAGCTGTCTTTGGGATCTCTCGTCGAAAACGACCTTGTTTTAGAATGGGACGGCAAAGACGACTCCGGCGCCGAACTCAATGCCGGCATTTACAGGATAGAACTCACAGGCGATGGGTTCAAAGACTCCAAAACAGTCATAAAAATAAAATAAGATTCAAAAGGGGAGTTGAAAAAACTCCCCACTTTCATAAAAATTTTTCAAAAAAAACTTGACATTTTTAGATTTTCGTTCAATTATCCTCAGTTAACTCAATCGGTGAGGTGAAGATGATTTTGACCATAAATACTGCTTTATAGCTTCCAGAGTCGTTCCCGCTCAGGCGGAGGGCAGTTTCCAACAAAAATAAAAACGATGCGACGCGTTGATGCAGAGGGTTATATATTATGTTCACGAGATTGAGACAGACAAACGAAATACTAAAAGGCCACCGCCTAACTTTCGCCTTATCAATATTCTGTATGTCGGCGGCGGCTTTTTTCGGATTTATTTCGCCCCTGATTATAAGATATGTCATTGACTCTGTAATAGAGGGAAAAGCTCCCGGCTTTCCTTTCAATGTATTTATTTTTTCGAGCCAAAAAGATTCTTTGGGAGAAAGCTTGTTCACAGCAGGAGCTCTGCTCGTAGGAGTTACTTTTCTGCAGGGCGTCTTCACTCTTCTCAAAGGAGCTCTCTCTTCGAGGTCTTCCGAGGGCGCTACAAGAGATCTCAGAAACAGGCTCTACAATCACATACAGCACCTGCCTTTTTCCTATCACACTCAAGTCAAAACAGGAGACCTGATTCAGCGGTGCACTTCCGATGTCGAGACAATCAGAAGGTTTTTTTCAGTCCAGTTCATCGAGATTGGCAGGGCGATTATCATGCTCTGCCTTGTCATACCGATTATGATAAAACTGAACGCCGCCATGACTTTTTACTCGATGTTGATAATACCCTTTATCTTCGCTTTTTCAGTTTTTTTCTTCATCAGGGTTAAAAAGGCGTTTAAGAAATCCGATGAATCCGAGGGAAGGCTCTCTGCGATGCTTCAGGAAAACCTCACAGGAATTCGTGTCGTCCGGGCGTTCGCGAGGCAGGATTTCGAGATGAAAAAGTTTGACCTGAAAAACAAAGATTTCAGGGACTTGACATACAAACTCATTATACTGCTGTCACTTTACTGGTCTTCATCCGACTTTCTCTGCCTGGCTCAGATAGCCCTGATAACAGTTATAGGAGTAAAAATGGCACTCGCCGGAAATTTGTCAATAGGAACTCTTGTTGTCTTTCTGTCCTACGAAAACCTTCTCCTCTGGCCTGTCAGGCAAATGGGAAGGATTATAACAGACATGGGCAAGACATTCGTTTCGGTGGAGAGGGTCAACGAGATACTCTCGGAGAAAACTGAATACAGGCTTTACGAAAGGGGCTCGGTTATCCCCGAAAGCCGACTCCTCAAAGGTTTCAACATAAAAGGAAAAATTCAATTCAGGGACGTCTGGTATTTTTTCCCGAATACAACGGAACCTGCTCTCAAAGGCATAAACCTCACGGTTAGAGAGGGACAGACTGCAGCTCTTATGGGCCCTACTGGCTCGGGAAAAACAGCTTTAGTAAGCGTTCTGCCTCGACTGAACGAATACTCCAAGGGATCCGTCCTCATAGACGACGTGGAATTGAATACAATAGACCCTCATTTTATAAGAAAAAATATCGGAATAGTGCTTCAGGAACCTTTTTTGTTTTCAAAGACAATCAAGGAAAACCTGATGATGGGCAAAAAAATCTCTTCAGAAGATGAGATTCAGACCGTATCTGAAATTTCCGCGGTCCACGACTCGATATTGTCTTTTGAAAAAGGCTACGATACTCTCGTCGGCGAAAAAGGCGTGACACTTTCAGGGGGACAGAAGCAGAGGATTGCGATCGCCAGAACTCTTCTCAAAGATCCCCCTCTTTTGATTTTCGACGATTCTTTCAGCTCGCTTGATTCAGAAACAGACATCAGGATAAGAAACGCCCTCAGGAAGAGAGAAGGCAGAAGGACTACGATTTTGATATCTCACAGGATATCCTCCATCTCACACGCTGACGTAATCTTCGTCATGGAGAACGGAGAGATAACCCAGTCCGGAGACCATGAAAGCCTTATAAGAGAAGAGGGTCTATACAAAAGAATATGGGGAATACAGTCAGAATTCGAAAGAGAAACTGAAGAGGCCGGAATAGAGGCCGAAAAAGAGGCAATACATGAATGAACAATATTTCAAGGAAGAAGAGTTCACCAAGACTTTCAGGCCAGATCTTTGGAAAAAGGTTATTAGTTTTGCCAGGCCTTATACGAAATTCGTCGTTTTTCTCTTCGCGGTCATGATCTCAGTCGCTGTGATAGACGCGATTTTTCCTATTATGACAAAATACGCGATAGACAGGCTGATAATTGACAAGAACCCCGCTTTCTTGATGAAGTTTGTCGGAGTATTTGCCCTGCTTATAATCCTCCAGAGCGCAAACGTCTTTTTGCTCATAGCTCTCGCCGGAAAAATCGACATGTGGATGTGCTATGACATAAGAAAAGCCGCCTTCGCCAATTTGCAGTCGCTCTCATTTTCGTATTTCGACAAAACTCCAGTGGGATGGATTATGGCGAGGATGACATCCGACACGGAGAGAATAGCAGACACATTCGCATGGGGTTTCGTCGATCTAATCTGGGGTTTTACAATGATGGCCGCCATAAGCGGTATCATGTTCTATCTAAATCCCAAGATCGCGGCGGCTGTCCTAATTACAGTCCCTCTGCTCGTTTTTGTCAGCTTTAAGTTTCAGAAACTGATCCTAAAAAGCTACAGGATTGTCAGAAAGGTCAATTCCAGGGTTACAGGCTCTTACAACGAAGGAATTATGGGCGCCAAGACGACAAAGACGCTCGTCAGGGAATCGGAAAACCTGTCCGAATTCAAGCATCTGACCCGAAAGATGTTCAAAGCGTCTTTCACCGCCGCCCTTCAGTCTTCGATCTACCTTCCGATTGTTCTTCTTCTGTCGAGTGTCGGGACCGCCATAGCTGTTATTTACGGCGGTTTTTCAGTCACCGCAGGTTTAATGACTTTCGGAACAATGGTCGCTTTTATTTCTTATTCTGTCAGGTTCTTCGAACCGGTTCAGGAACTTGCGAGAATATTCGCTGAATTTCAAAACGCGCAGGCTTCCGCAGAAAGGGTGATGTCTCTCATAAGTGTGGAACCTGAGATAAAAGACCTGCCTTCCCTGCTGTTATTGAACAGGTCCGGAAAAGTTCAGATTCAAGGAGACATTGAATTCAAAGACGTATCCTTCAGATACGGCAACGGCCCATGGATTATTAAAAATTTTGATTTCAAAGTCAGAGAAGGCGAAAGCGTCGCTCTCGTCGGAGAAACTGGATCCGGCAAGACAACCATTGTCAGTCTGATTTGCAGGTTTTACGAACCTCTTAAAGGAAAAATTCTCATAGACGGCGAAGATTATAAAAATATACCGCTTCACACCCTGCAGTCGGCTGTCGGAATGATGCTTCAGACACCACACCTTTTCAGCGGAACTGTCCTTGAAAACATAAGATACGGAGATCTCGAAGCTACTGAAAACGACATAACCGCGGCTGCTGAAAATGTCTATGCGGATAGATTTATAAAAAAACTCGAGAAAGGATACGAAACCGAGGTAGGAGAAGGAGGAGGCTTCCTGTCGTTAGGCCAGAGACAGCTCATTTCTCTCGCGAGAGCTCTTCTGAGTGATCCAAAAATCCTTATTCTCGACGAAGCGACATCTTCAGTTGACACCGAAACTGAAAAACTTATCCAGACGGGAATTAAAAAACTCATGAAAGGCAGGACAAGCATTGTCATAGCTCACAGGCTTTCGACGATTACTTCAGTTGACAGAATTGTCTTTTTAGAAGACGGCGCTATAATCGAACAGGGATCGCACAGAAAACTGATGAGAGAAAAAGGAAGATATTTCAAATTGTATAAAAATCAGTTCATACACGAAAAAGAACTCGCATATCTGGGATAAAACGGGCGAAATCTATAAATCAATATTCAGAGCGGTTTTATACTCTCTATAAAAAGCTCGATGTCATCGTCGTAATCATCAACAGAGTCTTGTTCGCCAGCACCAAAAATAATCAGCCCTGTTTCCTCGTCCACGAAAAGCAGAAAATATGCTATTAAAAACTCCTCATCCTCAGTTTGACCCTCACCGTAAACCGCCCTCATTCCGTTGAAATTTTCCTCTGAAGTTTCGTCAAATACTGCCTTACCGGCTTTCATTTCAAATTCACTGACTATCACTCTAAAATCGTCGAAGATTTCTTCAGGGGAAGAAGGGAAAAAACCTATGACTATGCATTCTTCCTCAGGAAAAACAACCAGTCCTCTCTCGTCGCGTTCGATTTCCCATGAATCCGGGAGGTAAAATGACACGCCTCCTTCGGGAAAATCAATCTGTTCTCCGAAAAGATTCGAAAGACAGAAAAATCCTGCTGTCAGCAAAAACAAAAAAATTTTAGACATGTTCATTTTCATTCCTTTGCTGTGTTTCCTGAGCCGGACTCTTTTTGTAAAGAATCTTGAAAATTCTCGCTACATTGTGTTTTTCCGAGACTTTCTTGTCGCCGAAAAAACCTATAATAACAAGAAGAACCGACATTAAAATTCCGGGCACCGTTATGAACAGAAGAGTTTTGTCGCTGAAATTTATTATTGAAAAATAAGTTATGACAAGAAGGGATACTACACCGAGAAAGATAATCGTCCTGTAGATTATATTTTCAAATGTTTTCGAAGATCCGTCCCACTTGATTGTGTCCTCGATAAAGACTTCATCTTTTTTAGTAAGAGCGGATTTTACAATGTCAGGACAATCCGTATGAACACTTTGATTTTGTTCCTCGTTCATCAATCCTCCTTTCAAGCACATCGCGTATGGACATATAATATACCATTTCATGAAGAAATCTGAAGTAGTTCGCAGGAATTTTTAGTCAGGCTCTCGGTTAAAATATAAAAAAATCTGTCAACCCGTTTCTGATCTCCCGACTTTATTTCAACCTCCACGCATGATTCAAAATAGTCCGTATTCAGATGAGCCGAGACGAACACGTCAGGTTTCAAAAAGATATGAATTCTTTTTGTGGCTTGATTTTTTGATCTGTAGTTTGCTATGCAGAAAAAAGAGCCGTCCGACGAGACGCTGAACTTCAATGTCTCTCCGTCCGAACGGATGGCAACTTTCGCTCTGTAATCCCGAACGTATTTTTCATATATCTCTTTGAATATCTCCTCGAGTCTTTCTATTCCGCAAGATTCAGAAAAGACGAGTTTTTCGCAAAACCTCGTATTCTCAGCTGATTTTTCAGCCGCGAGACTCTTAATTTCATTTTCAGTCATCTTTTTCTTCCTCTTTCAGGGCGGACGAAGAAACATTGACAGCCGGATCATGGGGTCTAATTTTCTCGAACTCGCCGATGAGTTTTGAAATTTTCAAACCCTGAGGGCATTTAGTTTCGCAAATTCCGCATGCCGTGCATTTGTCCGCTCTTTTCTCCTCGGGTATGAAACGGTAGCGGTTTTTAATGTTTTCAGGTGCGTCAAACATTAAAAGGTCTGAATACAAAGCGAGAATTCCGGGTATAAAAACACCGGACGGGCAGGGAAGGCAGTATGAACAGCCCGTGCAGTTGAAATGCTTCATTGAGAGGTATGCATTTTTTACATCTTCAAAAAGAGATATTTCTTCATCGCTGAGACAGCCGGGTTTTGAAATGTCCGCAGTTTGCGAGTTTTGTATTACATGTTCCGGTGTGTTCATTCCGCTCAGTATCAGAGAGACCTCTTTTTTATTCCAGAGCCACATAAGAGCCCATTCGGCCTGCTTTCTTTTCACCTGCGCTTTTTGCCAGATATCTTCAACTTTCTTCGGGGGACAAGCAAGATTTCCTCCGAGGAGGGGCTCCATGACAATAACCGGTATATTTTTGGAAGCGGCTAAATTCAGGCCCCTTGTTCCGGCTTGGAAATTTTCATTCATGAAATTATACTGAATCTGGCAGAAATCCCAATCGTCTCTGTAATTTAAAATTTCTTCGAAAACACCGTAACTGTCGTGGAAGGAAAATCCGACGAAACCGATTTTTCCCCTTTTTTTGGCTTCAAACGCTTTTTCAGGGACACCCAGTTCCTTCATTTTTTCCCATGTATTGGCAGAGAGTGAATGAAGAAGATAAAAATCAATGAAGTCGGTCTTAAGTTTCTTCATCTGTTCTGATAGAAAAGAATCGAAATCCTCGGTCTTCTCGACTTTCCAAACAGGAAGTTTTGTAGCGAGGTTGACTTTTTTGCGCAGTTCTTTTCCGAGAAATTCGCCAAGAAAAGCTTCACTGTTGCCTCCGTGATACGGATACGCTGTGTCAAAATAGTTGATACCTTCATGAAATGCCTTTTCGAGGACTTTACCCGCTTCTGGGTAGTCAATTTCGCTGTATGAGCCTTTCACGGGAAGTCTCATACAGCCGAGACCGAGAACCGAAATGTCCCTCCCCGTTTTTCCGAACCGGACATATCTCATTTCCGACCCCCCCCGGTGACTTCTGAAAGTTTTCTCGACAGAACACTGAGATTATAAGGCTTCTGAATGAATCCGCTTATGTTCATACCAGAGAATTTTTTTGATATGTCGTGCTCGTCGTATCCGCTTGAAATAATAACTTTTGCGTCGGATTTAATTTCTCTTATTTTAGACATGCATTCTTCTCCGTCCATTTTCGGCATGGTCAAATCGAGGATGACACAATCGAAAGCATCTGGGTTGGTAAAAAATATCTTTAATCCTTGGACTCCGTCTTTTGCGGGGATGACCTTATAACCGAGAGTCTCAATCATCTTCGTGCAGATGTCTCGGACTAATTTTTCGTCGTCGATGAGAAGGACAGTCCCTTTTCCCTTTTTAAGTTCTGCTTCCGCCGGCAATGAATTGTTTTTCTTGTCAATCCTTCTGCCTGCAGGAAGGAAAATTCTGAATGTAGAACCCCTCGCTTTCTCAGACATCACTTTAACTGCTCCGCGGTGAGCCTTGACTATCCCGAGAACAGCAGCGAGACCGAGTCCCCTGCCGGTGAATTTCGTGGAAAAAAACGGTTCGAATATTTTTGATTTCGTTTCATCATCCATTCCGGTTCCACTGTCGGTTACTTCTATGAAAACGTAGTTTTCCTCTTCGGTCAATTCTCCAATCATATCTTCGCCGATTTCCGGGAAAAATCCTTTTAAGGCGTTTGTCCTGACTATTATCAGTCCGTGTTTATCCGACAGAGATTCCGAGGCGTTTATGACAAGATTCATGACTACCTGCCTTATCTGCGACGCATCGCCTGAAACAGAAGGAATGTCTTGTGTAAGTTTGTATTTGATCGTCGCTTTTTTAGATACGGACATCTGAAGTATCGGAGCCATCTCTCGTATCATTTCGTTGACGTCAATTTCCTCAATCTCGAGTTTTCCTCTGCCGGAGTATGACAGCAGTTGGTGAGTCAGTTCTGAGGCATTTTTTGAAGCCTGAAGTATTTCAGATACATGGCTTTTTTCAACTGTTCCTTCTTTTAATTTCGAAAGCAGAAGATCCGCGTTGCCCATTATACCCATCAAAAGGTTGTTGAAATCGTGAGCTACTCCGCCTGCGAGGACACCGAGGCTTTCAAGTTTCTGAGCTTGGAGCATCTGCTGTTCAATTTTAGCTTTGTTTTCATCATTTTTAACTGCATCTGTGACGTCCACTATGGCTTCAAGAACCTGAAAGTCAGTTCTCTGTTCATTAGGAATGATAAAAGTTCTGCTGTTATACCATCTTTCGATTACTTTGCTGAACCTTACTTCATTCTGGTTTTTCTCTGTCCGGAAAGTATTTGCGACAGGACACTTTTCGCATACTACCTGTTTGCCGACAAAATGATCGTGGCACTTCTTACCCACCGGATCGCCTAACGGAAACATTTTTTTTATAAATTCATTTACCCAGAGAACTCTCATGCCCCTGTCATACATTGTCAAACCTATTTCAAGAGAGGATAGAATTTTCCCCATGAGTTCTTTTTCCTCTTTAACCTTCTCTTCAGCTATCGTCTCTGAGGTAATATCTCTCTGTATCCCCCACACGTGCGAAATTTTTCCCTCTGCCACATTACCTATGAGGCTGTTGCTGAATATCCTTCTTTTTCCGAGAGAATCTTTTTCAACGGTTTTTTCATCTTTGAGCCTGTATCCGGAAGAAATAAACTTTCTGAAATACGAAATGTTTTCCGGATCATCCGGTTTCATGAACTCTTCGGGTTTTTTTCCTATCACCTCGGATGCTTTTTTGAAACCGTACATTCTCGCGTAGGCATCGTTGCATTCGGCGAGAAACGCATTTTCGTAGAATATCCTTATTTGTTCTTCTTCAGGAATATCCACTGAAATGGAGACTTGACTTTCAAATCTCATTATCCCGTCACCGCTCTCTCTCACAAAAAATTTATATTTTTCTTCGCTCTGGACGAGAGACTTGTTGACGGATATATAGTCAGTGATATTCTTTACAGTTCCGAGAACTTTCTCCTCCGAAAGTTGAACGTGGCTTGCGGCAAAATATTTCTTTTCCCCTTTAATCTCAAGATCGTATTCAAAGACTGTATTTTCACCTGTTTTCAGTGTTTCTCTGACCGCCTCGAGCGATTTAAGAGCCACTTCTTTCGGAAGCAATTCCTTTATGTTTTTTCCAAGGATCATTTCTCTGGGCACATACAGGTCTTCATCGTTGTTGGCGATAACTTCATGAAAAAAACCCTTTCGGTCTATTACAAATATCATTTCGGGAATAATTTTAAATATCGCCTCGTATGTTTTCAGCTCTCCGGAGAGTTTCTTTTCGTAATCGTTCATCTTCAGGACTCTCTCGTAAAATCTTTTCACATAGACTGCTCCCAACAGCATGAAGACGCTTACTGCGTAAACGGAAGTCTGGCGTATCTGTTCATTTAGATAATAGACTTCATAGAAACCTTTTTTAGTGAAATAATCCAGAAGAATGAAAAAAGCGGAGAATGGAAAAATCAGTGAAAGTATGAACAGGACAGTGTTCCATTTCCTCTTTAATACTATGACGGCGATTATAAAAGCGGAGAGTCTCATTCCTGCGGATATGAAAATCGCAGAGAGCCCGTTTAAGAAACAAATGACTCCGAGAGCTGTGAAAATAAGAAAGAATGCCGTAAATATAAACGCGTTTTTCTTTTTTTTCATTATAATCATTAACTCCCGTAGATAACCATTATACAGGAGTTCAAGTAAAATCACAAAAAGAGGTTTTAAAAAGCAAGCTTTGCGAGTTTTAGTATGCCCTGACTCCACGGGACTCTGTGAGAAACGCCTGTTTTGACGAACGATGAGGTGTTTTCCCTATACCACCTGAAATTTCTCAGCAAAGCGTCTTTGTTGGAGAAAAGCGGCTTATATCCGATTTTTGATTCTGCTTTCTCTATGCTGACAAAAGAATCTTTGCTCGCAGTCTCATAGACCCACATGTAAAGAGGAGAGATCCCTAAAAATTCGAGAACTTTCAACGCGGCTACAGCCGGTTTGTCGGGCAAAGTTACTATTTTTTTCCCGTGACCTGCATCATCGAGGACCGCCTGGTAGTCTTCTTTCATCGTGCCGAACTCCTTAGCTCCGATGTTGAAAGTGTCATTGACCTCATCTTTGGGTCGAACCATGCAAAGATATATCGCTTCACAGAAATCTTCCACATCGAGTAGCTGATATCTGTTTTTTCCGTCTCCAAGGAGAGGAAAATTTCTTCCGTCGAGAGCCCAGTCGTATAAAAGAGTGAATACTCCGAGTCTTTCAGGCCCTATAAACGATTTGGGCCTGAGTATCGGAGCGCACATTCCCTTGCCTCGGAACTCAAGGCAGACTTTTTCCGCCAGTATTTTGGCCTTTCCGTAATCTCCGACGCCTGAAAGCCTGTCGTCCTCAAAAATGGGATGGTGATCCGGAACTCCGTAAACCGCTGTAGTCGAGATATGTATAAACCTTTCTATACCGCTTTTTTCGGCTTGCTCGAGCATCACTCTCGTCCCGTCGACGTCAGTAGAGTAAATATCGCTTTTTTTGTAAAGAGGCAGAGCCGCGGCGCAGTGAATGACCATGTCCACGCCTTCATAAGATCTCGACACGGCATCAGGGTCTCTTATGTCTCCGGTGACTGCTTTGACAATGTCTTTTTCGGGATAAAGGAAAGGTTCTATGTCCAGAGAGACAATATCTTTAATATCTTTCCGGATAAGTTTTCTTATCATATTTATACCTAAAAAACCCGACCCTCCGGTAACCAGAATCCTCATTTTTTCTCCTTTTGCCTTAGGGATATTTTTTCATGTTCTATGTCAATTATCAAACAAGAGTATTTTCTCAGTCAAGGGTTTCATCCCGCTAAAAGAGACCGATACAAAATAGATTCCGCTCGAAAATCTATCCGTCCTTAGTCTTTCGCTGTGCTGACCCGAAGAAAAAGATTTTTTTTCCTTTTCCAGAACTTTTCTGCCCGCGGCGTCAAATAAGGTAAATCCGACTTCTTCCGGAAACAAGAGTTGAAAATCGATTTGAATCACGCCGGGGAGACAGGACACAAAAAAAATCTTCGGGGGTTCAGGATCTTTGAGTTCTTCTGTTCCCGTCCCTTCGATGATTTCGATATCTTCTGTGAACGGCATGCTGTCAGAGTATGAGTAGGCCGTGAAAAAATACCACATCCTGAGAAGGTATGAACCGGCACTAAGTCCGGAGGTGTTGAAAAGGCAAAGCTCGCCGTTGACAACCGGATTAGACGCGAACGGAGATACTTCAAAAAACTCAAAAGTGTCTGACAGAGGTGCGTATTCGATGCGGTAACCCGCAAAATTGAATGGAGAAAGCGGTGCTCTGACGCAGTAAGCACTGCCGGGTATAGTAACAGTATCGTTTGAACAGCACGGGTCCGGAGGATAAAATCCGGCGATCAATACCGCCCCGGAATCTTCCGCAAAAGGAGCAGTTGAATGGACCGTGTTGTAACTTACGGCTAACGACCTGTCCTCGGCTATCACCCTGCCGTAAAAGAAATTGGCATTATAAAAAAGGGTTAAGGATTTTCCTTCGAGAAGCGCGTCGGTGTAGAAACTTGAAAGAGCGCAGATGAGAAAAGAAGAATCCGCGTTTCCTATATGACCCCCGGAACCGTCGCAGATTACGTTGCTCAAAAAGGCGATTGAGCTGTCTCCTAAGAGAAATTCGCCGAAAATCGAGTTTTTGAGCGTCACGTCGTGCCTCCCCCAGAAATAGAAATTCCAGGACTCAACACTCGTGTTGACAAGCCTGTAATACCTTCCCGGGAAAGGTGCCGTGAAATCTGCATAATGGGTGTTGTCAACAAAACCGGAAAATGTATCGCTCACCTGTCCTATGAAAAGGGAGCCTGCCGCCCTGAGATCGACGTCGTAAACAGTAACGTTCGTGCTGTCACATGCCATTGTCGCTAAAAACAGCGCAAATACACTGTCTATCTCCACGGAATAATTTATCCCTGAACAGGAAGTATCCGGATACCTGAAATGCTCTATGAACATCGAAGGGGAATGAGGTCCCCTTACGGTTCCAAATGAATTTTTCGGAAATCCGAGCCATACGAGGACAGAATCGGAATTTTTTATCCTGAGTTCAGCGGAATCCTCAGTGAACAGTACGAATTCGCCGGCTTTGTCAGAATCCATTATTTCGATCGAAGATTTGCCGGTCAATGCGAAAGTGATGAATGATTTGTCCATGCGCACAGAGTCGAAAACGGCGGATGAACTGTCAAAAAGGGAAAATCCAAAAGGTCTTGAATTGGACCTAAGGGTTGAATGTTCTGCCTCAAAAGATGAATTCCCGTATGAATTTACTGAATACTGATACACGTATGATTCGTCGAGAAAAAAAACGGCATTATCGAGCTTCATCATACCTTCGTCATATAGTGCTATGTCTCCTCTCATTCTGAGCGAACACGAATTGACAGCAAGCAGACCGTTTTGAAAAATTATTATGTCCTCGTTTATTGAAGTGTCACTCGTTATTACAAGAGTGTCATTGAGATAATAGGTTTCGGGAGCTTTTAAAGAAAACGTTTCTTCACTCAATGCGATCTGATCGAAAGTTGATGCATTAAATCCGCTGGGTATCTGTGGTATGCCTATGGATGCCTCGCCGGTATTTATTCCGGCTTTCAGAAATCTGCATCTGTTCAAAGCCTCTGAAAACAAGTCATGCAGAAAAAATTCGCCCTTGTATCCGGCAGAAAGCAATAGAAATAAAATAATGAATTGCATTTTCATCTCCTTTATTTCAAGAGTTCATAAAGATAATGATTGTCGAATGACATTGAGTTCACCAAAGGTATTTCGGTCATTTCGGCGCATTCCTCGAGGTGAACAGGAGAACCGGAAACCACTCCCGAAATTAAATTCGGTTTTAGGCCGTATTCTTTTGTCAAAATTTCAACTCCTCCATGGACTCCCAAGGGATCAAGAGCGCAATAAATAAGTCTGTGTATCCTTTCCCTGACGGTTTCATTGCGCAAGAGAATAGAGGTCTCTCTCTGCAATATGCCGTCTGCCGTCTCGACCACCCAGTAATTCTCCCTATTGTTGGCGTATTTCAAATCGAAGGAGTTGAAAATTTTCAAAAGCTCTTCTTCGCCGAGCAGATAGGTGGAAGGGTAACCGAGAAAACTGAAATCCGCAAATCTCCTGGCTCCGGAATCGTTCATAAGAAGAATATCTTTGAGCCCCGCGGTTCCGGTTATCTTTGAAGCTCTGACGCTTTTTCCGGATTTTGAAAGAGCCGTGCAGCACGCCGCCGCCGCAGTAGTTTTTCCCGAGTTCATCGAAGATCCGCATACAAGTATCATTTTAGCTCTCGGGTATTTTTTGACGCTGGATCTGGGGTTTATCAGAGAGAAATCAGCTGTATTTAATGTCTTTCCTGAATTGTCAGAGATATATCCCAGACATTTCACTTCCGTGGGAAAAATCACTTTGGAACTCTTTTTTCTCGCGACACCAATAATTCCTGATCTCGACATAACATGCGCCTTTTCAGGCATCGTTAGAGGGACAATCCCTTCGTAGTAATCAGCCGCGTATCTGTTACCGAAAACACAGACTATCTCCATCCCTTCTCTGAGTCTGTGTATCCTTCCGGATTTGTTTTCTATCTGAGTGTGCTGGCCGATTTTATCCACAATGCAGTAAACAAGATCTCCTGAGGACGGTTTTTTCAAAGTCCGTGAAACAGATTTGATCATGTTTTTACTCACCGTGTAAGCGGCGCTGGGTATTAAAATGTTTTTTTCCATTCTGAATTTCGTTTTTATGCGGATTTATTTTTTACTGTTTTCGGCTCTCCGTTTTGAAAACCTCTATGCTGTTTAATTTTGATTTCATAATCGCCTTTCTCAGAAATGAAGTAAACATAAAAGGAGATTTAGCTATTTTTCCCGCGATATTCAGTGAAATCTCTCTTGAATTTTTTATGTATCTTTCTGAAAAACCGTATATTCCGTTATCTAAACTCTTGGCGAGATTCAGAGCGCTCCAGAACGCGTAACTTAAGCCTTCAGCTGAACTAGGACTTATCAACCCTCCGGCTTCGCCTACAAGAGCGGTTCTGCCTCTTGCAAAAGCGAGTTCGGAAATACTCATAGGTCTTTCAAGGTAGCATCCCCGAGCCAAGAAGCGGTCATTGAATCTGAATCCGTGTTTTCGGAGTTTTTCTTTCAATGATCTTAAAATAAAAAAAACATCTGAATAATTTTTCAGTGCAGAACCGAGAATAAGATAGCCGTTTTTCGGTATCGTCCATGAATAAAAATCCGTTGTTTGGCTGTCAAAAACCGAAGAAAAATATGGCGTCGTCTCGCCCGTCTCGTGCCATTCCTGAACTGACAGGTATCTTCTCAGCGATTTAAACGGAAAAGTTCTTCTCCTGACGGCTGAATTCGCGCCGTCTGCTCCGACTACGGCTTTTACTCTGATTTTCTTTATTTTTCCGCCTTTTCTGTATGACACATCGCAGTGTTCACCGCTGTCTGTATGAAAAAGATAGAAAGAATTAGGCTCATACTGTATTCTTCCTATTGCCAAAGAGAGAAGCCATGCGTCGAATTTCTGCCTGTCAATATTGATGTAATGCCTTTGGTAATGCCGCTCCAGTCCGGTTCCCAGATCAATCGCCTTTACCGAGAAAAGCTGGGGTTCGGCGAGTATTTTTGACGGAAGCCCCAAGCTGAATTTTGCGAGCATTTTTTGAGCGTCGGGAGCGAGAAGTCCGCCGCAGTTTTTTCCCTGAGGAAACGCTTCCGATGCCGTAGAACTGAGGTCTTTCTTGTCAAGAACCACGACATTGAATTTTTCACAAATCAGCCTCGCCAGCGTGGAACCCGCCGGACCAGCTCCGATCACCGCGACGTCAAAATCCATTAACTCTTCGACATCATCATTTCATAGTCTTCGACCAGCGCCTGAAGGTCCTCTTCATGTTCGACTTCATCCTGCAGAATCTGCAAAACGAGATTGTATGTCACGGGATCTTTGTCTTTCGTCAGGTCAAGTATATCGGAGTAAGTGTCTATGGCGCATCTTTCTCCTTTGACATTCTGATCGAGAACAGTTCTCACGTATGGGTCTTCCGGAGCGTCGTATCCGCAGTTTGTATGCTTATACCAGTCTTCAGGATTGAGAACAGGAGTTCCTCCGAGCTGGACTATCCTCAGAGACAGCATGTCCGCGTGTCTCAGTTCGTCAGCCGCATGCTGAACCAGTTCGGCAATGACAGCTTCTTTCATAGGTCCTTTGACCACTTTTGAACCGATCCAATACTGGTAATAAGCCAGCCATTCATCTGAAAATGCCTTGTTGAGAATTTTCAACAGTTGATCTACGTTGATCTTCAGTATCTGGATTCCTCTCTCGCCCATTTTTCCTCCTTTTCAGTTATTTTTATTCCTGAGCTCCTGCATTATCTCTTTAAGCAAAGAGTTGCTTTCCTCGTTTAAGAGCAGTGATCTTTCAGCTATCTCAAGCGATCTCTTGGTGGACTTTTCCGCAAATTCCATGTAAGACTTGTTTTTTTTCTGCATTATAGCAATTACTGCTATTACTATCATCAGAATCCCCAAAACCACAGCTACAGGAAATAATGAGTTTATTAGCGACATAATATTTATCAAGGGTTTTAACTGTGTCTCGTAGGGGTCGTAATCAAGATCAAGGTTTCTGTATAAAACCCATTTTTCAGTTGCTTCGTTAAAATAAAGATAATTCCCTCTTTGCCATATTGAATAACTGTAATAATATTTATCGTAGAAATCATCATTGACTCCGATAAGTTCCGTCTCGATACAGCCTATCCTGTATCCGCCATTTTGATAGGCTTCATCGTCTATAACTACATTTAAGACTTTTAGGGTTCCTTCAAAAGGGAAAAGCTCTGTTTTGAAATCGTAAGTCAAATCCGACACAGGTCTTAAATAAACAGTTGTTCCGTCATTTCTTAGATTCTCTTCCCAAGCGGACAAAAGATTTTTCTGTTCATGAGTCAGGGCAGTAATATTCAAACACAGAAAAATGCCTGACAGTATTAATAGCGTTTTAGGTGAATTCATCTTTATCCTTTCAAAAGATGTTCAAAGAGTATTTTCACTCCAATCAGGATTAAAATCAAACCCCCTGTCAACTCCGCTTTTTTGCCTGCGAACTTTCCGAATTTTTTACCTATGTAAAACCCGCAATAAGACATAGCGAATGTTATTGCGCCAATTACTGCAACGACCTTAAAAACATCCAATATAAAATATGAAAACGTCAATCCCACTGCAAAAGCGTCTATGCTCGTAGCTATCGCGAGTAAAAGTATGTAACCTTTCTTTGTTTCTCTTTCTTTTTCTTTTCCGAAAGATTCCCAAATCATTTTCACTCCGACAGCGGTTAATATAAAAAAAGCGGCCCAGTGGTCAATACCCGAAATCATTGATAGAAGATATTTTCCTATCTGCCAGCCGGCAAGAGGCATAACAGCCTGAAACAAGCCGAAATAGAAACCGAGCTTAAGAGGCAGGTGCTTTCCTTTGTATTTCCCGGATAAACCCATTCCCACCGATACGGCAAAAGCGTCGGAAGCCAAAGCCAGTGAAAGCGCTGTCAAAGTTAAATAATTCAGATTTATTCCTTTTAGGGGTTATTATACCTGCGTAAATCATACAGGGCAAAGACCGAATGGCAGATCACATGCTGTTTACCCTTGACAAATAATTTAATTTATGAAAATATTACCTATACCATAGGTGGAGGTTTATATGAGAGAAGAAAAACAAAAAATAATTCTGAATCTGAAAAAAGCGCGAACTCACATTGAAAAAATTATCCAAATGGTCGAAGACGGCGAGGAATGTATTTTTCTCATGCAGCAAAACCTCGCTGTCATAGGACTTTTAAGATCCTCGCACGAAATGATGCTCAGGCGGCACTTGAACAGGTGTTTCAGCAGGGCTTTCAGTTCAGGAAGTGAAAAGACAAAAAAAGAGATGATAGAAGACGTCATAACCGTTTCAAAGCTCTTCAAAAGGTAACTTATGAATAGCGCACTCACTCTCAATATTGGCGGGATGACCTGCGCTTCCTGCGCTTCGGGGATAGAAAAATTTCTCTCTTCAAAAAAAGGTATAAAGACCGCATCCGTCAACATTGCCACAGGGACAGGTTTTTTCGAATATGATTCTGATGCCCTTTCCGAAAAAGATATCATCTCATGGATAAACCTTCTCGGTTATAAAGCTGAAAAAGCTGGAAGAAAGTCTTTATCGGTTTCCGGAAACGAAAAAAACAAAGCCGAAGTCAAAAGACTTTTCAACGGGTTTCTACTTTCGTTTTTACTCGGGCTTCCTCTTCTTTATTTTTCCATGGGACCCATGTTAGGCATGCCCGTTTTCAATATGGGAAGTCTCCAAAATTCCATGATACAATTTGTTTTGACTACCGCCATAATGGCGGTCAACTGGAACATTTACGCGTCCGGACTTAAAAAACTTATATTGAGAAATCCGAATATGGATTCGCTCGTGGAAATTGGAACACTCGCGGCTTATTTTTACTCCTTGGCTCTGACCCTCCAGTCTCTTTTAGATAAAAATCCTCACACAGAGCATCTTTACTACGAAAGCGCCGGGTTTATTCTTGTATTTATATCTCTCGGAAAATTTCTCGAAAGCCTGGCGAAAAAGAAAACTCACGACTCGGTTCGAAAACTCCTCGACCTTCAGCCGAAAAAAGCTGTCGTCGAAATAGACGGCAAGGAAAAAGAAATCCAAACTCATTTAGTTAAACCGGGGGATATAGTAGTCGTCCGTCCGGGGACGACTATTCCCACAGACGGAATTATACTCAGCGGGAGTTCTTTCATTGACGAGAAGGCGATAACCGGAGAGAGTCTGCCAATCGAAAAAAATGAAGGAGATCAGGTAATAGGCGGAACAGTGAATTTGAACGGTTATGTGAAATTTACCGCTTCAAAAGACAGCGAAGACACTGTTCTTTCTCAGATAATAAAAACCGTTTATAACGCGCTGAACACAAAAGCTCCGATACAGCTCTTCGCCGACAGAATTTCATTTTATTTCGTTCCCGCGGTTCTCATGATCGCCATAATATCATTCGCGGCTTGGACTTTGGCGGGAAAGCCTTTTGTCTTCGCCTTGACTTCATTCGTGTCAGTTCTCATAATCGCCTGTCCCTGTTCTTTGGGTCTGGCGACTCCGACGGCGGTAATGATGGGAATGGGCATTGCCGCCAGAAAGAACATCCTCGTGAAAAAAAGCGAAGCTCTCGAACAGGCATGTAAAATAGACGTTATTGTGTTCGATAAGACAGGAACTCTCACGCAGGGTAAAATTTCCGTCAGCAGAACCCAATATCTCAACGGATATTCTGAAACTGAAATTCTTCCCCTCGCCTACTCCCTCGAATCCAAATCCGAACATCCCATAGCAAAATCCCTGGCGGATTTTGCGTCGGCGAAAAAAGCCCAACTCAAAGAAGTTCTCGATATTTCTGTTACTCCCGGCAAGGGCATCAAAGGTATGATAGACGGCATTGAAGTGGCAATCGGGACTCTCAAATACCACGGCGAATCCTTGAAAGATTTCAGCACTATCGAAAAACTCCTGGAAGTGGCAGGCAAAAACGGGGAGACTTCTGTTTTAATGACGGTTTCCGGGAAACCTGCCGCGATATTCTCTTTTTGGGACCCCATCAGAAAAGAAGCTCCTGAAGTCGCCGGAAAATTAACAAAGATGGGTCTGAAAGTTGTAATGATAACCGGAGACAGCGCTCTTGTCGCGTCTTCGATAGCCGGAAAAACCGGCATCAAGAATTATATAGCCGAAGTTCTTCCCAACGAAAAAGCAGTCAAAATCGAAGAGATTAAAAGATCAGGACAAAAAGTCGCTATGGTCGGAGACGGAATAAACGACGCGCCGGCGCTTGCATCCGCCGACGTGGGAATAGCTCTCGGCGGCGGGACCGACATAGCGATAGAAACCGGCGACATAGTCCTCGTCAAAGACGACCTCAATGACGTTCTGGGAGTCCTTGAACTCTCAAGGTTCACTATGAAAAAAATCAAGCAGAATCTGTTCTGGGCTTTTTTCTACAACACTCTCGGCATACCGGTAGCCGCCGGAGCTTTTTACTGGCTTACCGGCTGGCTGTTGAACCCAATATTCGCGGCCGCGGCTATGTCACTTTCATCAGTGAGTGTCGTATTAAATTCTCTGTCTATGAAATTTTACGGAGGGCGCTGAGACGCCCTCCTTTTTTTCAATAAATGACTCTGAGTTTCAGCGGCAAAACAAGGTCATCGTCGCTGAGCATCAAGATATACTCGCCCTGAGCGACAGAGGTTCCGCTGTCATCGGTCAGATCCCAGAAAAATGATCTTACATCTTCTGTTCTGCCTGAAAACACTTCTCTGACAAGCCTTCCGTCCAGCGCGTAGATGCCAAAGGTAAAACTCCCGGGTGCCATATATGATATCTCAATCCCCCCTCTGCCCGAAAGAGAAGGGCAATAAAGAAGGTATCCTTCAGGTAAAGCGGGTGATTGAATTTCCTCGACCACGTGAACCGTTCCGTTTGTCTGTCCCCATGTCTGTGTTTTATCGAAAAGAGACACCCCTCCACCCGAACTTACCCAATTATATCCGTCGTGAGGTCCGCTGCCGTCGGGAACGCGCTGATACGTGGAATCGTTATAGTCGTTATACCAGCCAAGTTGATCGACTCTCTGTGTGTCAGGCATGAAAAAGTAGCAGTTATCTACATTTGAAAAATTTATGCCGCCGAAGTCGGCTGAATCCAGGACAAGATAGCCGTATGCCGGAACTATTTTTGACCCTGTAATGGGTTGGAAATCGTCGCCATCGCAGAGGAACCATCCGCTGACGTCAACTGGCGAGGAAGTCGAGTTGTAGAGTTCAACTGAATCGTATGCGGGTTTCTCCCCGTAAGGATCAATTTCATTCACGCACACAAGAGCGTTGAGAGGAGCCGGGGCAGCGTCGTTGGCGGCATTGGGCGTTGGAGTCCCGTCGATGTTGAAATCCATTCCGTTGTTGCGAGAAGTAAAATAACCGTCGGTAATTCTCGCCGTGCTCCACGCCGGATTATTACTGTTGTAAATTCCAATAGGAGCAGGACCGGAATAACCGTAACCTACAAGATCTACAGTGTCGCCGGATGTGTTGACGAGAAGTATGACGTCGCCGTCATTGGAGAGGTTGTTTGTCGAGAAAGTAAAAAGGAAATAACCGTTCCCCGGTATCGACCCTGAGAGGATGTTCGTGTCGCCTGGCATGTCTATCAGTGCCCATCCTGTAAGATTTATCGAACCAGACGTCGTATTGTATAGCTCTATCCATTCCGGATTAGCTTTAGCCGCGAATTCGTTGATTACTACGTCAGGTGACTGCGCAGTTATAGCAACGGCGAAAAGAGACACTAAAACCAATGACACAATTTTCATTTTTTCCTCCGTTTATGATTTTATTCCACTATGGAAATCTTTCGGGAAACATTTCCCGAAGCGCTCTCGAGCCTGCAGAAATAAACTCCGTTTGCAAGAAGAGAACCTTCATTGTTCTTGCCGTCAAAAGGTATATGCCTTATCCCCGGCTCCTCTTGTCTGTCCAAAAGGGTTCTGACCTCCCTTCCGGAGACGTCGTAAATCTTTATGACAACTCTGCCGTGAGAAGGAACTGCGTATGAAATCCATGATCCGGCGCCGAAAATAGCGTTTGAAAAATAGAGCTCCGGTGTCTCTATTGTAATTCCCTCTCCGATTTCCTCAACCACTCCGTTGAGATCCGCGAGTAAAGCCCTTACGCAGTATATTTCACTCGGCCAAATAGACCATCCTCCGTCATAATCCCATGCCCTGTCATTTACTGCTGTATAATAACCCCAAGAAGGCTGATTGACGCCGTCATAGAATATTCCAACGACGAAATCTTCTCCGGCTTCTATCGTCATTCCCTGTTGAGTTACGTCCACCATATACCACTGCGGAGTTCCGAGCACAGGAAAATTGACATTCTGGGTAAATTCTTCTGTTCCCGGTTCCGATCCTCCCCATCTGAATACTTTGCAGTCGAAAATATTTCCTCCGGTCGTAGCGTCGGAGAGCATATATTTCGCGCCAATAAGCCTGAAAGGCCCCCGCAGAGAGGGAGCTGTGAGCCTCATAGCCGAACCTGACTCCGGAGTGTCCCAGTAGTAATATCCAGTCGCGGCGGCAGAATCGTAATAGACTTCTATTGTGTCGCCGAAAGGAAGGGTGTCGAGGATATAAAACACAGAATCGGTGGTGTCTGAAAAAAAATAGTCATCACGGCTGAAAACCGATATCAGACAGGAATTGGAAGGATTCCTTGGAACTTCAAAAAGAAGCGGAGAAAGAACAGAATCTCCTATCATACCCCAGCCAATGCCGCCGTTGAAACTCAGAAACAAGTCATAGGCGTCAGCATTTCCAGTCCAGGAAACCGAAACTGTATCGCCTGAAAAGAGCGTTTCACCTCCTGAAGGATAGACCATTGATATAGCAGTAAATCCGTTGGGTTCTCCCCAAGTGGCGAAAGTGTCGAAAAGGGTCGTTCCTCCTCCTGAGGATATCCAGCTGTAACCGTCGTTAGGACCTGTTCCGTTCGGAATTCTCTGAATTGAATAATTATTGTAAGGTCCGACCCAACCGAGCTGGTCCCTTCTGGCAGTGTCAGGAGTAAAAAGATAACAGACATCCTGAGACGCGAAATCGAAGCCGAATTCCGATTCGTCCACAACAACGAAAGATCTCGGCAAGAGAATATGCGACCCGAGAGCCGAGACGGCGTCGCCGTCGGACAAAAGCCAACCGTCAAGATCTACTGTGTCAGTCCATGACATGTTGACGAATTCAATCGAATCGTCACCGGAAGTCGGATATGGGTCTATCTCGTTGATTATAACATAGCCGTCGAGAGGAGCCGGGGCGGCGTCATTCGGAGAGCCCGGTGTCGGGGTCGCATCTATGTTGAAATCTCTTCCCATACTGCCGGACCAGTATCCGTCGGTAATTCTCGACACGGACCATCCGACTATGGAGACCGGAGCCGGACCTGCATCGCCGAAAGCGACAACGTCAACAAGCGTGTCGCCCGGTCTGAATAGAAAAATTGAATCTCCGTCATTGTCCATTATCGCCACGGATATGCTGAAGTTCATGACGGAATTAGCGCCTATAATGCCTGAAAGCAGAAGTGAATCGCCGTCTATCGCGGATGTTATTTTCCAGCCCGTCAGATCTATCTGAGATGCCGTCGCATTGTATAATTCAACCCACTCCGTCCCTTTAGGCGCGAATTCGTTAATGACGACATCAGGAACCTGCGAGTTAAGGCACACAGCAACGGTTAAAAAAATGAATAACCCAAATATCCTCATTCTGCCTCCTTTAATGAATTCATTAAAAATAAGACATCATAATTGTTAAAAAAAGATAAACTTCAGGGATTTTTTGATTCTGTTTCGGAAGCGCTCTTTTTCAGTTCATAAAGGTTTCCGTCTTTGTCCTTTACAAAAAGGACAGTCCTGTTTGAAGATCTGTGTCTGATGAACTCATATCCGAGTTTCTGCCCTCTGGCAACTACTCCCGGAACGTCGTCTACCCGAAAACAGATGTGGGCAAAATTCTTTTCAGCTTTCCTGTAGCCTTTGAGAACGAATACTTCTATCCAGTCCTCCTTTGACAGGTAAATATAAGCGTGAGTCGGCTCGGCGATTTCAAAAAGAGCCACGGAAGCCGAAGAATCCAAACCGTAGCTGTATAGATATTTGCACTTCATTACATCTACGAAAAATTCTTTCGCTTTCTCTGCGGACGAAACAGTAATCGCGACGTGTGCAATCATATTCATTTTTCTACCAAATAAAATCAAAGAGGTAAACGGATATTTTAAGCGCCGGTTTATTCCCCCTGCAAAAAATCTCTTCATGTTATATAATTATGCTCTATATACAAAGGAGCAGACGCTGAAAGAGAA
Organism: uncultured Desulfuromonadaceae bacterium; assembly: GCA_964397545.1. Taxonomy (GTDB): domain Bacteria; phylum SDB-A; class SDB-A; order SDB-A; family SDB-A; genus JAFGIG01. The sequence goes on from CAYNIW010000010.1 coordinate 53,780, forward strand.
AAAAATAGAATCCCGCACTCTTTTTGAGGGAAAGATAATAACCGTTAAAAAAGACCTCGTCAGTTTAGGAGACGATAAAACGGCTACGAGAGAAATCGTCCTTCACAAAAAGGCGGTAGCCGTGGTGCCGGTCGTTGAAGAGGGATTTATCCTCATACGGCAATTCAGATATGCCGCGGATGAGATTCTCTGGGAAATCCCTGCCGGCATAATGGAAGACGGCGAGACTCCCGACGAGACAGCACAAAGAGAGCTCATAGAAGAGACGGGTTTCAGACCTGTAAAACTCGAACAACTCTGCCGTTTTTACACAACCCCGGGTTTTTCAAACGAAGAAGTGATAATTTATTATTCTCAAAATCTGACTCCCGACAGATCTTTCTCTCCGGACCCGGACGAAAACATCGAAATGAAGGTTTTTTCACACTCTGAAATCCGGGCTTCTCTTAAAAACGGTTTAATAAGGGATTCAAAGACAATTATTGGACTTCTCCTCGCACTCGAAAAAATTGAAAAAGCTTAAACTTTCAGCAATAATTCTTGTATTCGCGGGTTGTTTTGCAATACAAGCAGAAGAAATAGTTTTAGATCCTGAAAAAACATCATTAATCATTGATATGACCGAAGAGCTAGGCATCGGTCTTCTCGACCTGAACTCATGCCCCGCCGAAAGCCTGCTTCTTTTGCCGTATATGGACTATGAAAAGGCTCTCATTATTATCAGGAACAGGCCTCATTTCTCCGTCGAAACAGCGCTATACGGAGCAGGTTTCTCCTTTTCTCAGATAGAGCTTTTGAAGAATTTTTTTTTCACAGGAGACAGGGCGAAAACAGCCGCTCCTTTTCATTACAATTTCAGAACATCTCTGTCTTACAAAGAATTCGACGACTCTCTGCACCGCCGCCAGCCTTTCGGCGACCTCAATTATGTAAAAATCGAAAGAGGGTCTCTGAGTTTTTCCCTCTCTGCCGGTTTGGACCCCGGAGAGAACGGTTATCCGGATTTTTTGAACGCTTGCGCAGTCCACTTCGGGAAAAATATAACCATCATAGCCGGAACCCAGAGAATACAGACCGGAGCCGGGCTCCTTTTTTCAGGCGCTTCTTTCGGGACTGCAGTCATCCCTTCTTCTCCATACAGAATTTCTCCTTACGCCGGATACGCGGAACTCGGCGTTCCAGCGGGATTGTCCGTGCAGATGGAAAAAGATAAATTCGCCATCGCCTGCCTTGCGGCTTTCAGATTTTACGACGCAGCGCTCGACTCGGCGGGAAACGCCTTGAGATTAGACGACGACGGATATCATGCCTCGAGCCTCGAGAGAGAGAGAAAGAGAAATTTCAGGACGGCGGAGGCGGATCTTATAATATCATACGGCAGTATGGCGTCTGTCGTCTTTAACTACGCTTCTTTCAGCAGGCCTCTTGCTTTCGATGAGGACAGATTCAATAAAAACTTCAAAGCGATTGAACTCGTCATAGACAGAAAAACACATAAATCTTCAGTATTTATTGACATATCCCGGTCAGAACCAGGAGATATCGGCGCTTATTTCGCCTTTTCAGGCTACACCGGCATACTCAAAACACAACTGGCGTTTTTCAGATACGGAAAGGATTACAAGGTTTTGTTTTCAGCGCCTCCGTCGGAACTCGGGCCCGAGAATGAACAGGGTGTGATAACTTCCCTTTCCATGCCGTTTTCTTCGGCAAAAGCCGCGGCTTCATTCATGTATTTTCAGGAAATCGAAGCCGACAGCATAGAAAAGAAATTCAGAACCGAATTCGGCATTGATCTTGAAAACAGATTCACAAAAGATATTTCTCTGTCTTTTTCTTCCAACATAAAGCGGCTCAACGGCAAATACAGCGGTTTTCCCGGAATAAACCCCAGAAAAGAGTCTTATTCTTTTTCCCTCGATTTTTTAAGATCTTCCCTCGCCTATCATATCTGTATCGCCAGTGACAGCGCTTTCAGGGAAAAGGGCGAGGCTTTCTCCGTTAAACTCGTCCTCCCTGTTTCCGACATGGAGTTTATACTGCACGCCTGTTCATACTCAACGCCTTCTTTCGCTTCGGTAATATACATCTATCAGCCTCAAAATCCGGGGTCATTCGGCTTTCTTAACGCATACGGCGAAGGCGAAGCCCTGAGGCTCATGGCGAGAAAGAAATCCGGACATTTTCATCTCTCCTTTTTCGCGGACATAACAGGAAAACACAAATCTCTCGGCGCTTATTTCGATGTCAAAATACCCTGATTACATAGATGTATTAATCCCAAAAAGAAGGATAATACTCACTTATTCAATCCAAAACATGAATGACGCTGAACATGTTATCGGCAGGCTCGCTGAAGTTCCCCTAAGAAATGAAACTGCCGTGGGCTGTGTCCTCAGATTCTCAAGTGAAAAAGAACTGAATAAAATTCTCCCCATTAAAAGGTTAATCGGGCGGGAGTCTTTTATAGATGAGAATGGAATACAATTGGCGCATTTCATGAGTTCGTATTACGGATATCCTCTTGACGAATGTTTCATGAAAATTTTTCCTTCCGGTCTTTTCTCGTGTCTGAAAAAAAAAATTTCCGCGTCAAAAGAACTGCCAAAAGACAAACTCGCCAAATCGGGCATTGTCGGCGCTCTATTCAAAAAAGAGAGTATGAATTTCGAATATTTTTTGGAGAAAATAAAATCCGAGGGCAATCTGCGGCTATTCGGAGACCTCACTGAAAAGAAGCTTCTCGAAACCTCATACAGTCTTTCGCCCCCTACAGCCTTCAAATACACAGAGAGAATAATATCGCTTAAAGAGACAGTCTCCTTTGACGAAAAAGGTTTTGAAAAAACAATCGTGGATTTTCTCGTCTCAAGCGGAAATTCATGCGAGCTTACGAAAATTATAGGCGTTTTCGGCGAAAAAGGAGTCTTTGCAGTGGTGTCGCTTTTGAGAAAAAAAGTTTTGACGACCCAAAAAATTCAACCTCTCTCAGGCGGTTGTGAAAAATTCAAACTCACTGCCGATCAGGAAATATGCTGTAAAAATATTGATCTCGACGAAAAAGGAGCTTTTCTTCTAAAAGGTGTCACCGGAAGCGGTAAAACATATGTATATTCCAAATGCATTGAGAAAATACTCGAAAACGGCAGAGCCGCGTTATATCTCGTCCCAGAGATAGCGCTTATACCTCAGACAGTTCGTTTCTTTACGAAATTTCTCCCCGGCGCCGTTATTATGACGTATCACAGCTCTATGTCCCCCAAAAAGAGGTTTGACACGTTCAGAAATGCGAGAGATGGAAAATGTTCTCTTCTTGTAGGGACGAGATCCGCAATTTTTCTGCCTCTTAAAAACACAGGCATCATAGTAGTTGACGAAGAACACTCTCAGCACTACAAAGAAGAAGAATCCGGTCCTTTTTATTCAGCGAGGGATATAGCAGTCTGGAAAGGTAAAAATCTCCAAATACCTGTTATACTCGGAAGCGCGACACCCTCATCCGAATCCATTTTCAACGCCAAAAAAGAAAAATACAGACTTATTGAGCTGAAAAAGAGGATTTCAGAGACGAAAATGCCCCAATGCGTTCTCACCCCTGTTTTCAAGTCGCGAAGAGACGCTATTTCAGATGAGCTTAAAAAAGAACTCGAGCTTAATTTCAAAAACGGCCAGCAGTCGGTTCTTTTCATAAACAGAAGAGGATTTTCTCATTTCGCCGTATGCCCGTCCTGTTCAAGTGTTATCAACTGCGGGCACTGCAATGTATCCATGACATATCATGAAAGCAAAGAAAAACTCGTATGCCATTACTGCGGTAAAGAGAGGAAACTCCCCGATAAATGCCCTGTCTGTTCTCATCCAAAAATTCACCTGCACGGAGCGGGGACAGAAAGAATAGAAAAAGAACTAAAAAAAATTCTTCCCCTGACGGAGATTCTAAGACTCGACACCGACGTTATTAAAAAAACAAAACACGGGCACGAGGACTTCTTCAGAGATTTTCATTCAGGAAGATATCCGGTCCTCGTAGGAACTCAGATGATTTCCAAGGGCCTTGACTTTCCGGGAGTTTCTCTTGTCGGAATAATTGACGCCGACAGCGCGCTTTCCTTTCCCGATTTCAGAGCTCAGGAGAACGCTTTTCAGCTCATAGTCCAGACGGCTGGCAGAGCGGGAAGGATTGGTCAGGACAGCAAAGTCCTCATACAGACCTGTAACCCCTCAAATCCGGTTCTTTTTTTCGCGAAAAACCACGACTACGACGGATTTATTGCGACAGAGCTAAAATCGAGGCAGGAAGTGGGATATCCGCCCTTCACGAGAATCGCGAGAGTCCTGATCTCCTCGCCTTTCAACGAAAAAGCCCTGAACACGGCAAAAAAAGCCAAAAAAATACTCCAAAAATCCCTGCCCGAAACGGAGATAATCGGACCTGCCCCCTGCCCTCTTGAGAAAATCCGGAACAGTTACAGGTGGCATTTTCTCGTAAAAGCTCCCAAAAATGTCTCCCTCGGAGAAAAAATTCTCCGCTCCGGTATATGGGAACTTAAAAAAGGGGTAAAAATCTACATTGATGTTGATCCTGTAAGAATGCTTTAAGGAGATTTTTTACTTAAATCGGGGCGAGAGGATTCGAACCTCCGACCCCTTGAACCCCATTCAAGTGCGCTAAGCCGGACTGCGCTACGCCCCGATCGTAAAGAATATAGATAAAAACAAAACTTTTGTCAAGGAATGTCGTCTGAGAATAAATTGAGCTGAACTGAATCGGGTTCTCTGAATTTGACAGGGCTGTCTTCTCCTTTTTTATCGGAAAGCCTGTATAGTCCGGATTTTTTTAGTTCAGACCTTAATTCCTTCAGCGATTTTCTGACTTCTTTGATTATGATTTTCGTCTTCTGAGCCGATGATAATTTAGCCGCTTTTGCTTTCGTGGAAAATCTCAATTCAAATTCCTGAAGAGCTCCTTCTATAGTGTATTTTTTATTGTAAAGAAGATCGACAATCGCCAAAGCGATATCGAGATCTTCCGGAGTATATCGTCTCCTTCCGGATTTGTCTTTTCTGGGTTTTAAAAAAGCCGAGAATTTCTCTTCCCAAAATCTCAAAACATAGGGATTCACGCCTGCTTTTTTAGATACGTCTCCGATGGAATAATAAACTCTCTTTTTGGAAAAGAATTTCTTCAATTCGGTATCTCCGGTTTGAGATCCCTCTCCATAAGTCTGTCAACAGCCTCTAAAGGCGTCAATTTCCCGTCCAATATGCCGACTACGGCGGAAGTTATGGGCATCTCAATGCCTTTTTCTTTTGATATCCTCTCGGCTATTCTCGCGGTCCTTTCTCCTTCGGCTACCATCAGCATTTCACTTTGAATATCGGAAAGACTCGCCCCCCTGCCAAGTTTTTCCCCCATTGTTCTGTTTCTGCTGTAGTTCGAAAAACAGGTTGTTATTAGGTCTCCGAAACCGGAAAGTCCTGAAAAAGTCTCTTTTTTAGCTCCGAGAGCCGTGCCGAGTTTTTCAATTTCGAATTGCCCTCTCGTCATAAGTGCGGCTTTCGCGTTTGTCCCGAGGTCCATTCCGTCTAAAATACCTGCGGCCAAAGCAATAATATTTTTCAAAGCTCCTCCGAGCTCCACGCCTTTGACGTCGTCTGAAGTATAAACCCTCAGTCTTTTGGAAGAGAGCGTCTTTTGTATTTTTGACGCAAGATGCGGGTTGGACGAGGCTGCCACGCATGAAGCCGGCAGTCCTGCCGCAATTTCAGCCGCTATTGTCGGGCCCGACACCACGGCTATTTTATCTTCGGGAAAAAACTTTTTCATCGAATCGCTGAGAAGAAAAGAATCTTTACCTCCGAGCCCTTTTGTAAAATTCACAAAATCAGACCCGCTTTCTTTCAGAGGAGAAATGTTTTCGAGAGTTGTGTTGAAAAATTTTGAAGGAACAACGATGAATACCAGGTCAGCGTCCCTGCCTTCTTCTACGGGAGAGTCTATTATAACGACTGAATCACCGAGCTTGAACCCGGGAAGAAACAGTTTGTTTTCCCTTTCTTCTTTCAATGCCCGCCGGCGTTCTTCCAGCGGTTCGAAAAGATATACCTTTGCTCCGAGTCTTTCAAGATAAAGCGCGAGAGTCGTCCCCCAATTTCCGGCGCCGACGATTTTTACCTGTTTTTTTTCCAATTCAGCTTTTTCTCCTCTCCTCTTAAAAGCCTGCTAATATTTTTTCTGTGCGTAAAAACCACAAAAAATGCCATCGTCAATCCGTAATAAAACTCTCCTTGAGTAAGGCTGACCGGGAGGCTCAAAAGCTTTACGACGAAAAGAAGCGCCGCGTAGCTGAAGGCGGAAATAATCGAACCAAGCGATACTATCCTGAAAAGGGTTAACAGAGACAAAAAAACGCAAAAAATGACAAGAGACAGAACCGGAGTCAGGATAATAACCGTCCCCAGTGCAGTTGCCACGCCTTTGCCTCCCTTAAAACCCAGATAAGGAGAAAAGACATGTCCAGCGACGGCGCAAATAGCGCATATTGAAGGCAAATATTCTACGGCAAAACCGCTGTCGGAAAAATACTTTCCGGCAATTATCTTCGCGGCGAGAACAGGCAAAAGACCTTTAAGGATATCGAATAGGAAAGTCGCCAGACCCGGTTTCAGCCCCACTGTCCTGATGACGTTGGTCGCCCCTATATTTCTGCTTCCTTCTTTTCTCGGGTCTTTTCCGTAACGTCTTGAAATTATAAGCCCGGTCGGAATTCCGCCGAGTAAAAAAGAACATAAAGAAAAAAGAAAGACCGCGGCATAAATCATTTTTTATTCTTTTTCTCGGGTCTGATTTTAACAACCACGCCTTCGAGTTCGAATTCCGATCTCATTGATTTTTCTATATACTTCAGATAAGGGTCAGAAATGCCTTCAGGTATGTTGGTTTTTGCCGTGATTATATGAGGGAGTTTTCTGACGAGTTCAAAAGAATAAATATTCACCCGTTTAGTCCCTATCATCGGAGGATGCTGTCTGACTGCCGCTTCGAGAAGAACGGAGTTCAGGCGGTCCGGTTCTATATCGGCTTCTCCGGTGTTGTATACCTGGTATATTTTTGCTACTAATTTGGGAACACCTGTCTTTCTCAGAGCCGAAACAAGCATAACGGGAATGAACGATCTCGATTTCATAGATAATTTAACTTTTTTAAGAAGGCTTTCCCGCATTTGAGGATCCACCAAATCTGTCTTGTTGAGACAGATAATAATCCCTCCCGCGGTCTGTTCAATCTCTTTCAAAACTCTCCAGTCTCCTCTGACAAAACCCTGGCTTAGGTCTGCGACCAACAGAGTTATTCCGCTTCCTCTGTATTCATCCCATGCTCTTTTAATGCTGTAATACTCGATGGAGCTTTCAACCCTCGCTAATCTTCTGTAACCCGCGGTATCTACAATCTGAAAATCAAGGCCGTGATACTTTATGCTTTCACTCACGGGGTCTCTCGTAGTGCCGGGTTCTGAATGAACTATGGATCTTATCCTGTTGAGGAAAGCATTCATGAGGGAGGATTTTCCGACATTGGGTCTTCCGGCTATCGTTATCTTTAAGGGTTTTTTTGATTCTTTCGGTATTACCCCTGCGGTTGTGTTTTTAACTGCATCGAGCAGTTCCCCTATTCCGAATCCCTGCGCCGCAGAAATTACCAATGGGTCTCCGAAACCGAGTTCATAAAAAGGGAAATCCATGCCGGAAGAAGAAGGATTGTCGGCTTTGTTGACTGTTAGAATAACTTTTATGCCTGATTTTCTTAATATATCCGCTATGTCTTTGTCGCCGGGGGTCAGGCCGGATTTGCCGTCGACGAGAAAAACCACGGCAGAAGACTTTTCCAAAAGGTTTTTGAGTATTCTGGATATCTCTTCCATTATGCCGGCTTTTGAGTCGTAACCGAAAAGACCTCCAGTGTCGACGAAACTGAATATTTCCCCGCACCAATCGACGTCGCCGTAATTGAAATCCCTCGTCACTCCGGGTTTTTCGTCAACTATGGCTTTTCTCTTTCCAAGCAGTCTGTTGAAAAGAGTTGATTTTCCGACATTCTGCCGGCCTATTATGCTAATTAGAGGTTTTGCCATGTTTTGATTTTATACTTCTTTCATGTAATTTATCAAGTTTGTTTAAAAATTGCCGCGGTCTTTCACTGCAAACAAAAACATTCCTTCCTGTTTTAAGGGCGATTTCTTCCGGTGTAATATCGTCTATAAACCTACCCTGATAGTTGAGAGCTCTCTGCGGTAGGGCTAATACTCCCTCTTCTAGCCTTTGTGAAATTTTAATGAAATCTTTCCCCGGCAAAAGACCGGCTGTAGTCACTTTTTTTCCGAAAAATGAATTGACAACCGGAATAACTTCCGGCTTTGATTTTCCGAAACTAATTTTTTCGGCAAGCTTCTGTGCAAAAGGAAACATAGCCTCTCCTGTCAGCAGGAAAAGAGGAAAACGGATTTTTATTTTTTGCGCTTTTTTGTTTTCATCCAAAAAAAGCCTCAGCCCTCCGACACCGTTTTCCAACTGGGGGTAATCAGCGTAATAAGAGCTTTGGGGTATCTCGCGTCCCGCGGTTAAAAACATCTGATCAGTGCAGTAAACCGGCGTATCCTTGCCTCTTCCGGATGAAGACGCGAAAGTTGCTCTCTCTATGACATCAAGGGCTTCGGCTTTGGAGAGTTCTCTGATTGGAAACAGGTTTTTCCTTTGCTTTGTTAAACCTACAGGCACTACAGCCGTAGATGCGGCACGGGCTTTAGCGAGGTCGGCGAGAGTTTTTTGGAGAATATCTCCGTCGTTGACGCCGGGGACCACAACTATCTGAGTGTGAACTTTTATTCCTGACCCGGACAATTTTTTTATGAGAGGTAAAACCGGGGCGGGCTTTTTCAATCCGAACATTTTTCCTCTTATATCAGGATCCGTTGCGTGGACGCTTATGTAAAGAGGAGAGAGCCTCATTAATATAATTTTTCTTATCTCTCTTTCAGAAAGATTGGTTCCGGTTATATATGCTCCTCTGAGAAACGAAAGCCTGTAGTCGTCATCCTTGAAATTGAGAGTCTGCCTGGCTTTAACCGGGTTCTGATCCACAAAACAGAAGATGCATCTGTTAGAACATCTTTTATACGCGAAAGGCTCCAGTTCGATTCCAAGGCGGGAAGGAGAAAAATCCTCAAGCTTTTTTCGGACTATTTTACCCCGTGTCTCCCAGACAATCTCTCCGCTCAAACTGGAAGTCCAGAAAGATAGGTCTAAAGAATCTTCAATATTTTTTCCATCTACAGATATTATCATGTCGCCGGGTTTCAACCCCAAAACCCAGCCGAGCCCTTTTTTGTCTATTTTTAATATTTTTACGGGCATCGCGAAAAGTCAATTGCCTAAATATTCACAAAACAATTTCACTTTTTCAAGGGCCTCAGCGCCTGAAACATAATCGTTTCTATCCCCGGAGACGAATCCGTTTTCGACTGCCCACTCCCAGCTGTCTGTGTAAATATCACCGGCATATCCCGGGGAGGATATTTCGTTGAATATCCTGAAAAATACTATGGCAAACTGAAATTTTTTGACAGGATCGTTTGGGTAAAAACATTTATCGGGAAAAGAAGCCATAATATTTCGCTCGCTGACCCCTATTATTGAATTTCCCGCCCAGTGTTCGCTTATGTCTCTGGGCGAGTCGCTGTTTTTTATAGGAAAAAGAACGAGAATGCCCCTTGAAGACATTCTCGTTTCGAGAATATAAGCGAGTTCACCTCTCGAGACGGCATCAACCTCAAGCAGAAATGCCTCCTGATTTGAAGTTCTTACAATAACGGGCAGAAACCGGATCGTTTTTATTGCCCTTATCTCATCCGCGGTCGAACAGGAGAAAAAAAAGACGGCGAAAAAGACGGTGATAAAGCTTTTTTTCATTCCCTTTCCACGGGCACCAGACAGATAAACCTGAATTTCCCGTTGCCGCCGTTGAGATACTGATGTTTTTCTCCAGCGGGGACGAAAACCGCAGAACCTTTCTTCAGTTTTTTTTCTCCATCTTCTGTCTTGATAATGCCCTCGCCATCGAGGACGTAATTGATGTGCTCCCACTGATGTTCGTGATAAGGCGTGTATCCTCCCTCTTCGAGCTCCATCACTCTTAAAGCCATGGAAGGTTCACCTTCCCTCGAGCCGATCATCAAATTTTTCGTCAGTCCTTTGATTTCCCCTTCGTTCATGACCGATACAAGAGATTCTTTTTCCGATACTATTTTTATCATATCTGTCTGCCTTTCAGTTTATACGGATGGTTCTGTAGCTGACGTAAGTCGCCGTCGGAAAGCAGTAATTCCCTATCAGAGTGTCTATGTTCCCGGGGGCGATTATCGTGTCGTAGAGCAGGATATTCCCCGAGACAGTGTCGAAATTGACCGCCTGAAAATATATTGTCATCGCCCCAGTGTTAAAATAATTCGCAGGTATGTCTATTTGGTTGAAAGTGTCGGGTCTCGGGACTGGTATTGGACCGAAAACAGAAGATCCCGTTATCTGTATAACAGCAAGAGAGGCTCTTATCACGTTCGATTCGTGTGTCGTCGTCCACCTTAGCCTGAGGTATCCGGCGTTGTTGATACTCGCGAGCGAAATAACCGTGTCGGAAGCGGAAGGATACGTCAGGTCAATGTAGGGCATTGAAAGACTGCCAGTGGCGGTTCCTTCGTTTGTCTTAAACAAGAGCGAATAAGTCTTGCCTATAATGAAAGGATAGGCAATATCGGGGGGGTAAGCCGGCAGAGCCATCGTCGGGAAATAGAAACTGTCGAGATCGGTAAAGCATTTCAAAAAAGCCGAATCGCCTCCCTGCTCCTTGAAATAAATGTGCAGACCGGTGACGTCTGAGTTGCCTCTCATGACTTTTGAAAGAGCCGTCCTCAGAAAATCATTCATTGGAAGCTGGTAGGGAATCCCGGGAAGATCAGACGGGAAAAACCCCATTAAAAAATAAATCTGAAGCCCCGAACCTCCCTGCGCCGGATCAGTGGGTTCCCATCTTTTGGGTTCCGGAACCGGAGAAGTAGGTTTTTTTGAGCATGAAGCAAAAGACAATGCCAATACGGCAAGTATGATTGTGACAGCAAACACGCGCATATTTCCTCCTATTTAATAAATTCTATTGTATCTCCGGGTCCGATATTTTTAGATGAAAACCAGCCCTCATTAACTTCGAGAGCGTAAAGAGCCCTGAATCCGGATCTCGTGTTATCAAGGGAAAAAGGCTCCATAGATTTGATCTCCCGAATAACCAGGTCTGAATCCAGAAATGCAATATCGAGAGCTATGGAAGTGTTTTTCATCCAGAAAGACAGATATGCAGGTTTCTCAAAGACAAAAAGCATCCCTTCGCCTTCCGTCAGTGAATCTCTGAACATCAAACCAGCAGTTCTTTTGTTGACGTCATCGGCTATTTCGACTGTCAGAGTTTCAGTTTTCAATGTGATAATAATTTTTTCGAGCTCTGTCTGATGTCCGTAATATATGGGTGAGTAATTTCCGTCCTCGCCGGATGTCTCATCAGCTGTCCTGCAGCCTATCAGAATAACCGCCAAAAAGGCACTGGCTAAAAACATTTCAGCTTTCATTCTTTTTTTTGTCCTGTATGACCAGGGCGTCGAGAAGAATGCCTTCATCGAGCCATCCTTCGTCCACGAGTATTTCGCCGATTTTTTTGTCCTCTCCGGTCTGTCTTTTCCTGTTTTGTATGTCGAGAGCTTCTTTAAGTTTTTCGCCGTCAATGAAGCCCTGCTCTAACAGAATTTCACCGATGAGGATATTCGACATAAATACCTCCTAATTATTAAGACCCAGTCTGGAAATTTTAACAGAATCGTCTTTCCAATTCTTCATCAATTTTACGCTTAAATCGAGAAAGACATCCCGCTGGAGATAATTTTTAATTTTTTCCCTCGACAAAGCTCCAAGTTTTTTTATCATCTGCCCGTTTCGGCCTATCACAATCGCCTTTTGTGATTCTCTCTCCACGTAAAGGACGGCTTTTATGTAATGCTTTTTTCCTCCATACCTTTCCTTAAAATCCTCCACTACAACGGAAATGGAATAAGGGACTTCCTTTTTGAAAAGGTCGTAACATGATTCTCTTATTATTTCAGAGGTGTAAAATCTATCTGATCTGTCCGTCAGCGCGTCTCCGTCGAAATACCTCGGCCCGGGCTTAAGCATTTCCAGGACAGAGGGAACGACTTTTTCCGTGTTCTCCCCTCTCAGGGCTGATATCAGGATTATTTCCTTAAAATCCTTTTTCTTCCGCCATTCGTCTATAACTGGGAGCAGGGGCCTTTTGTCCTTTAACCTGTCTGTTTTATTAACGCATAAAATCAGAGGGACTGTTATGGAATCTGCCGTCGAGATATCCTTTTGAGAAGGCATGACCGGATCAGTGACGTAAATTCCGGCATCGCAGTCTCTGGCGGCTTTTGATATCTCTTCGCTCATATGTTTCTGAAGTTTGTATTTCGGCTCCAGAAAACCCGGAGTATCGACAAAGATTATTTGATAATGGCTGTCGTTGAGTATGCCCAAAATCCTGTTTCTCGTCATCTGAGGTTTTTTTGAAACCGGAGAGAGATCGAAATCAATAATTCTGTTCAGCAAAGTTGATTTTCCAGCGTTCGGTAATCCGAAAATACCTACATATCCGCTTTTAAATGATTTTTTCATGACATATCATCTCAATTCTCACCCCATATTGTCAAGCTGCCGCACATATTTTGTGCTTATAATTCTCAGAGAAAAAACCCGGGTAAATATTACATGCGTCTTTATGTGATTTAGAATTTTTAATGTTATAAGGCATAAATATTGCATAGAATAAGTTGGTTGAATAAAGGAGGAAAAATGAAAATATTTGCTGGAATTCTTTTAGTCCTGTTTCCCGCATTAATCTTTTCCGGACAACTGCCGGCGAGAATGAGCGTGGTCTCCGGCGAAGTGATAATCCGGAAATCCTACTCGGAAAATGACGAATACGGAATAGTGAATCTTCCGGTCGAAGCGGGAGATTCTATTTATGTCAGAAGCGGTTATGTGGAAATCGACATTGAAGACGGCTCGACTCTCAGAATCGGAGAAAACTCTTCATGCATAATAATTCACACAGGTAATAGCGAAGCCGACAATTCAATATCTACGAGGGTTTACGCCAATTTCGGAGAATTCGAGTTATTTTCATCCACGAAAGCGAATTCAAAAAGCTATCTCGATCTTGAGACGGATGTCGGTATAGTGACTTCTTTCCCTTCCGGAGTAATCCGCGTAAAAGTCAACAATACCGGTGAGATTGAAGCTGAAGTCATAAAAGGGACAGGCGCTTACAAGACAAAAAGGGAGGAAAAGCTTCTCAACGCGGGAGACTTCGCGACAATAAATTCGACAGGCATTGGTTCTATTGTATCAAGGCCTGTTCCCGAAAACTCTTCCATAACTCAGAGGTCTTATAAACCTTCCACTTACGAAACTCAAAATTCTCCGAGCAGGGCATACGTGCCAAAAAACATAGAAAACAGTTCCCAGACTCTCGACGAAAACGGAACATGGATTTACGTGTCTTCGCACGGATACTGCTGGAAGCCGAAAGTCGTTATCGTCGACTGGAAACCTTATTACGATGGTGAATGGGTCTGGACCGCGGGGTGGGGTTGGACATGGGTTTCCTATGAACCCTGGGGCTGGTGGACTTACCATTACGGGCATTGGGTTTATTCAGGAAGATGGGGCTGGGTCTGGGTGCCCGGTTCGAGATGGTATCCGGCAAGAGTCGTGTGGTATTGGGGACCCGGCTGGATAGCATGGTATCCTTATCCTTATTATTACTGGTATCCCTGGTTTTACGATCCATGGTGGATATGCGTCTCCACGGAATCTTTTTACAGGCCGAGATACAGGTATCATGATCCCCGTTACGGTTTCGTCGGAGACAAACCAACCAGGACATACGACCCCGTTGATGTCCCTGATATAACTAGCGGATCTATGGTTCGTTCGCCGGATCAGCCCGAAAACACGGACAGAAACCTGACTGCAGACAACAGGCTGACCAATCAAAATCCTTCTCAGCCCGTCAGGGAGACTCCGGACCTTAACAGCGGCAGGATAGAACCCGTCAGAAGAGAAATAGAGACAAGGTCTCCTGATTTCAACAATGAAATCACGACAAGATCGGGCGAAGGTCTGACAACGAGAAACAGCGTAGGTCTAACTTCGTCAAGACCCGTCTACGAGAGGACGCCTACTGTAAATTCAAACATGACTCCCCCCAGACAAAGCGAAGTCACTACGAGGACGCCTTCTCAGGAGACAAACACAAGAGTAACTGCTACACAGCCGACGACGAGGACAAACCCGCCTACAAACAGCAACAACAGGCCGGAGACCAACAACGACACGAGAAATTACAATCCTCCTACAAACAGCAGCACCAGGCCGGAGACCAACAACGACACAAGAGACAACAATCCCCCTACAAACAGCAACAGGTCAAACGAAAACGAAAGGTCATATACGCCTCCCACGAACAGCAACACGAGACCCGAGACCAACAACGACACGAGAACCAACAATCCTCCTACAAACAACAACAGATCAAACGAAAACGAAAGGTCATATACGCCTCCCACGAACAGCAATACGAGACCGCAGAACGAGAACAGGAATCAAAATCCTCCTCAGAATCAAAGACCTCCTGAAAACGAAAGGGAGGAAAGAAGGCAAAATTCCGAGAGGGATTCAAACAGAGAAAGATAAAAATATTTGAGCTCGATCGGTAAAAAACCCCTCCCCAGCGGAGGGGTTTTTCGTTAAAATTAAACCTCACTAATGTCTGAAAACAAAAAAAAACTGACTGCCCTTTCGGCTCTTTGGATTGCATGGTCAATCCTTTTCTGGGGCTTCGTATTCGACGACATATACATCTCATGCAGATACGC
>CAYNIW010000011.1:0-61572 GCA_964397545.1 uncultured Desulfuromonadaceae bacterium
GTATTTTTTTGTCTTTGTCGTGAAAAAAGGATCGAAAATATTTTTTATAATATTCTTAGGGATTCCAATTCCGTTGTCGGTTATCTCCACTGAAACAAATTTCCCTTTTTCCCTTTCAGTTTCTCCTGCCCGAATTATTATTTCTCCTTTTCCTATGATTGAGTCTTTGGCGTTTATGAGGATATTGAAAATTGCCTGTTCGAGCTGTGAAAGATCTCCCTTTATCCCGGGAAGAGGTTCGTCCGTAAAGACTACCTTGAGATTTATTTTAGGAAGAATTGAGCTCTTTACGACATTGACGCAGTTTTCTATTACCGTCTCAATCTGTATTTTTCTCAGCTCGGGAGCTTTGCCGTGGGCGAATTCAAGCAAATCGTTTGAGAGAGTGATGCCTCTGTTCGTGGAATCTGATATCATGTTTATGTATCTTTCAGCGCCTTGAACGCCTTCAAGTTTTTTTTGAAGAGCCTGAAGAGCGAGATTTACTCCGGAAAAAATATTTTTTATGTCGTGAGATATTCCTTCGGCAAGTCTTCCGAGAGAACTTATTTTGTCTGACTGTATAAGCCTCTGTTCTAATCTGTATTCGTCGGTCTTGTCAATAATCACTATGCTGTAGAGGTTTTTTTCCTCGAGGGATGCTTGTTCAAGAAAAATGTCTCCGATGAGTTCAGAGCCGTCAAATTTCCTCAGCATGGCTCCGGTGAAGACATATTTTTTCTTCATTATAAGTTCGTTAACCGCTTTAAGATATGCTTCCTTTTCTTGAAAAAAAACTGAAAGCTTGGGGTTTTCAGCGGTCTTGTCTGTTCCGCTTATTCTGTAAAAAGCCGGATTAGCCTGCGATATGTAAAATTCATTGTTGTCGAAATACAACTCGCACACTGCTACTGGCAGGCTCTCAAGTATCTGGGAATAGTATGTCCCCTGTATGCGGATTTTATCTATCAGTTCCGTGCTAGATTTTTTCAGGCTGCGGTCTTTTGTGTATGCGAGAAGTATGTAGCTGATTACTCCTTTTATTGCTTCCAATTCAAACCGATTCTGCTCGTCTATTTCTTTTTTGCTTTCGTATGAAGCGTTTATGACGCCAATTTTCTCAGATTCAACTATCACGGGGAAAGAGACGAGTGTTTCAATTTTTATAGAAGTCTGAATCAAATCCGCTTCTTCGGCTTCACCGACGTCTTCGATTATTACCGTATGTCCTTCGAGAAAAGCCCTGCCTGCCGCACGGCTTCCGGGTTTGAACGAAAGGCTTCTGTTATAAGCGAAATCCGGGGGGTTTTCGGAGTCTTTCCTCCCAAAAGCCGCTGACAATTCAAGTATTTCCTTTTCATGATTAAACAAGAGCATTGAAGCGTTGCAGAAACCCATTTTGTTGACGAGGATTTCGACTATTTTTCGGCAAAGTTCGTCAATCGAAAGATCGAGAATGACCAGTGAGTTCATTTCCTTTATCGCAGATAAAGTCCTCAACGGATTTATTTTTATCTTGTCGGAAGCTATTCGGCTGAGACAGCGGATTTGTTCGAGGATAACTTCTTTTTTTTCAAAAATAAGCCCGGCATCTTCATTCAGGGACAGCAAAGATTCAATTTCACCGAGTGTCCTTAAAACCTCTTCACAGAATGGTTTTTTCCCGCTCATTTTGTTATTATATACAAAAAAGAAGCTAATTCAAATCATATAGAACTACTCGCTTGTTGACAGCTCGAAGCGCAGGAAATAAAATTACAGGTTTCAAAGGATGTAAAATGAATTCAAAGACGGCATTGCAATACACTGTTTTTCTCGAACACAAATCCGGGGCGATGGAAAAGATAGTGAGCAGACTTAAATCGGAAAACATACAGATTATAGCGCTTTCCGGGAGCGGCTCTGTTGACGGCGGACTCCTGAGAATAGTCATAGAAAAAGAGACGGATCATGTAAATTCTATTTTCAAAAGCATGAATGTTTTTCCCATGACCGCGCCTGTTATAGTCCTCAGGATTGACAAAAAATCCCCGACAGACTTAAATTACATATTACAGCTCCTCGCTTCAAACGACATAAATCTTCAATCAGTTAATTGGAGTGACTGCGCTGAAAACAGCTTTATCTGCGTTTCAATGATTCCAGACAAATTCGACTTGACGATGAAAATTATAGAAGAAATATGACATCACTTTTTCTCGCTTTCATTATTTTTTCATCCACGCGGTTTCTTCAGCCGGATTTGACATGGCAGGATGCTCTTTCTTTTACAAAATCACGGATAAAAGACAGTGCTTTCCTTCTAATAGGCGATTCGATGATAGGAGGGGCGGTTGGTTATTTCCTCTCCAACGACCTCAAATCTTCAGGAGCGGCATCCGTAATTCTGGACTATCACGTGTCAAGTGGGCTATCCAGACCTGACTTCTACGATTGGAGCAGAAGGCTGTCCGAATTGAAGTCCATGCACGATTTCGATTATGCCTTCGTTTTTCTCGGCGCCAACGACAACCAGGCGCTTCACAGATACGGTTCCGGCTGGATAATCTACCATTCCGATGAATGGTTCGAAGAATATCATTCAAGAGTCGGCTCGATGATGGACAGACTTCTTGAAAAAGCCGAAAAAGTTTACTGGATAGGTTTGCCGAGAATGGCCAGTTCGGAGTTCGACTCGGGAACCAGAGTTCTAAACGCGATATACGAAGAGGAAGCTTCCCTGAGGGCAAGGGTTGTCTTTATATCTTCATACGATATTCTCGACGAACACAGCTACAGTTTTTCAAATCTGAGAACGGACGACGGATGTCATCTCACGAGCGAAGGCGCAAGGCTTCTCGTAGAAAAAATCGTTGACCTTATGAACTGAGGGCTATCCCGTCTTCTTTTTTTCGAGGGCTTTTATCAATTCCGGGACTATTTCAAAAAGATTGCCGATTATTGCATAATCTGCGACGTTCATGATCGGCGCGTCTTTGTCTTTGTTGATCGCCACAATGCAATCTGACGACTGCATCCCCACAAGATGCTGGATCGCGCCGGATATTCCGATTGCGACATACAGTTTTGGCGCGACGGTTCTGCCCGTCTGCCCGACTTGATGAGAATGCGATATCCAGCCGTCATCTACAGGCGGCCTGGAAGAACCCACTGCCCCGTTGAGCAGTGATGCAAGCTTTTCAATCATGGAGAAGTTTTCCGGAGATTTTATTCCTCTTCCCCCGGAGACTATGATATCGGCGTTGTCGAGCCGGACTCTGGAAGTCTCCTCCCTTATTACCCCGAGAAACTGAACTGGGTCTGTCAATATCTCGGGGGATGTTTCAAATGATGAGACTTCGGAACTTTTTGTGAAGTCCGGTGTTTTCTTTCTCATGACTCTGGGTCTGACAGTCGCCATCTGAGGTCTTGTGTTAGGGGTCATAATAGTCGCCATAATCGAACCGCCCCACGCAGGTCTAGTCTGCAGAAGATGCCTGTCCGGCATTTCTATTTCAAGATGCGTGCAGTCAGCCGTGAGTCCTGTTTTGAGCCGGACAGCTACTCTCGACAAAAGAGGCCTGCCCTGAGAAGTCGATCCGGTCAGGACTATCTCCGGTTTTTCTTTCCGTATAAGTTCAAAAAGAGCCCTCGATCTCGGGCCTATCAGGGGTTTCCCCAAAATTTTGCCTTTTATCACGACAATTCTGTCTGCTCCGTATGCGCCGAGGTTTTTAAGGTCATCGTCTTGAGCTGAATCGAAAACCACTGCCGTAAGAGGAACTTTTAACACCGCCGCCAGTTCGTTTCCTTTACTGACAAGTTCGTAGGAAACCTGGGCGATTTTCCCTTCTTCTTCTTCCGCTATCACCATGATACCTTTGTATTCGTCGAAGTCCTTCTGGCTCGATGATGTTCCATGGACTCTGACTATTGCTCCGGTAGGGCATTTTTCAATGCAGATCCCGCAAAGATTGCATAGGGCGGGATCTATCAGAGGCAGGCCGTCTCCGGTCATGGAAACAGCCTTGACCGGGCAGACCTGCTCGCAAAGCGAACAAGAAACACATCTTTTTTCGATTATTTTCAAACTCATTATTTCTCCGTTAGATTAGATGACGTTCAGATAAAATTCCAACTATTCTCTCTGCCTGAGCAATGGGCTCTCCTTCCAAAAAGAGAACCTGCCCGCCGATTTCCGGGGTAAATATCTTGACCACCTGAGTCGGGCTGCCTTTTAAGCCGAGTAAACTTTTGTCCGCGTCTATATCCTCCGGGGACCATACAGGAATTATTTCTTTTCTGGATCTTGTTTTATTTCTTAGAGAAGGCATTCTCGGTTCTCCTATTCCCTTTCCGACGGAAATAACAGCGGGAAACCCGACATACAAATCCACATATCCTTCTTCTGTCATCGCCCTCATTTTGAGAAAACTTTCCCCTATTTCCAAAAAACCGTTCACGTCGGTTATAACGGGATAATTCAGGTGTTCAGCTATTCCCGGTCCGACCTGCGCTGTGTCGCCGTCTATTGCCTGTCTCCCCGTCACGATGAGGTCTGCTTCTCCTATCTGCTTTATGCCTTTTGCGAGTGAATAGGAAGTCGCCAGCGTGTCGGATCCGGCGAAATCTTTGGAACTCAGCAGGACGGCGTTGTCCACTCCCATGGAAATAACCTCTCTGAGGGCGTCTTCGGCCTGAGGGGGGCCCATTGAAACGGCGGTCACAATGGCGCCTGTTTTATCTTTGATCTGCAGAGCCGCCTCAACGGCGTAAAGATCGAAAGGGTTGACTACGGCATCAACGCCGGTTCTGACAATTGTATAAGTCTCAGGATCTACTTTTGACTGTGAAATATCCGGAACCTGCTTCACGCAGACAACTATTTTCAAACCTCCCCCTTTTTTTGCGGTTACGGCGCCCGAAAAAACCCCGGCTTAAAAAGAAATGTCTCTTTTTCTTTTTTTACATAATACCGTTGCCGGCGACAGTCTTTTATTAACTGCCTTCGTATTTCTTAAATAGAATGGAGACGTTGTGCCCTCCGAAACCGAATGAATTCGAAAGAGCATATCTCATTTGGGTGTTTCTTTTTCCTTCCGTGACATAATCTAGATCGCATTCAGGGTCAGGATTCGACAGGTTTATCGTCGGGTGAACAATTTGATTTTTCAAAGACAAAGAGACCACGGCGGCTTCGACCGCCGAACCGGCTCCGAGCATGTGTCCCGTCATCGACTTCGTAGAGACCACGGGTATTTTTTCCGCTCTGTTTCCGAGAGCGATTTTTATCGCTTTTGTCTCGATTTTGTCGTTATAGGGAGTGCTCGTTCCGTGCGCGTTGACGTGATCAATTTCATCGGCGCTGACTCCGGCGTCTTTTAAGGCGATTTTCATCGCCATTGCCGGGCCTTCCGCCGTTTCATCAGGCGCTGTGATGTGGAACGCGTCGTCAGTTTGTCCCGCGCCGACGATTTCGCAGTAGATGTTCGCGCCTCTTTCGAGCGCTCTCTCGTATTCCTCGAGGACGAGAAGAGCCGCCCCCTCCGACATGACAAAACCGTCTCTCTCCCTGTCAAAAGGCCTGCTCGCCGTTTCCGGGTCATCATTTCTCGTGGAAAGCGCTTTCATCACGGAAAATCCGGCCACAGAAAGAGGCGTGATGGAGGACTCAGATCCTCCCGTTATCATTACATCGGCTTCTCCTCTCTGGATAATCCTGAGAGCTGATACAATAGCGTGTCCCGATGAAGCGCAGGCGCTCGAAACTGAGTAATTCGGGCCTTTCAAGCCGAACCTTATTGCCACTATGCCCGAAGCCATATTTATTATCATCATCGGAATAAAAAACGGGGAAACTTTGTCTGGACCTTTGTTGAGAAGAGCTTTGTGCTGTTCCTCCCAAGTGAGGTTCCCGCCTATTCCCGATGATATAATCGCGCCGGTTCTAAATTTGTCTTCTTTCTCAAGATCGACACCGGAGTCGGCTATCGCTTCAGCGGCGGCGTATATCGCCAGCTGAATGTAGGGATCCATCCTCCGCATGTCTTTTCTGTCGAGAAACGACGAAGGATCGAAGTTTTTGACTTCTCCGGCTATTTTTACAGAAAGGGAATCGGTTTCGAATTTTTTGATAGTCGAGACACCTGATTTTCCTTCCAGCAATTTCTGCCACGTCATTTTCATGTCGTTGGCTACCGGATTCACAGTCCCAAGGCCGGTAATTACAACTCGTTTCATCTAAACTGCCTTTTTTATAATCTTATTCTTCTTCTTCTCCGTCTTTTCCGGGATTATCGCCTTTTTCCGCAAGGGCTTTTTCGAGGTAGTCAGCGGAATCACCGACCGTTTCGAGTTTTTCCGCATCTTCGTCAGGTATGTCTATATCGAATTTTTCTTCAAATGCCATAATCAGCTCAACGAGATCCAGAGAATCCGCACCGAGGTCCTTTACGTATTTGGAGTCCATAGTTACCTGAGCGTCGTCAACGCCGAGTCTTTCTACGATGATTTTTTTTACCTCTTTTTCCAAGCTTGATCTGTCAGGCGCCATAATAACCTCCTTAAATAATGTTTTCTACATTGCCAGTCCGCCGTCCAGCCTGATTGCTTCTCCTGTGATGTAAGATGATTCATCACTGACGAGAAAACAGACGAGATCGGCGACTTCTGCCGGCGAGCCGAATCTTTTCGCCGGTATATTGTTCAAATAAGCATTTTTAATTTCGTCGGGAAGCTTCATCGTCATGTCCGATTCTATGAAACCCGGACAGACCGCGTTTACCGTAATTCCTTTTGAAGCGACCTCCTTTGCTGTCGATTTTGTCAGTCCTATCAAACCGGCTTTCGAAGAAGCGTAATTTGCCTGCCCCAAATTGCCGAAAAGCCCTATGACCGAAGATATGTTGACTATTTTTCCGTATTTATTCCTTATCATCTGTCTTATCACGGATTTTGTGCAGACAAAAGCCCCCACGAGATTTACTTCCAAAACTTTTCTGAAGTCCTCCACGGACATCTTCATAATAAGATTGTCTTTTGTTATTCCGGCGTTGTTCACGAGAACTGAAACAGCGTGTCCTTTTCCTGCTAAATCCTTTAGAGCTTCTTCGCAGGATTTTTCATCGGTAATGTCTACTTTCGAAAAATAACATTGCGCCCCTGCTTTTTCCATCTCTTCAGCGGTTTTTGCGCCTTCCTCCGGCAAAACATCCCAAATATAAACTATATGACCCTTTTCGCAAAGTTTTTTTGTTATCTCTTTTCCTATTCCTCTCGCTCCGCCGGTCACTATTGCCGCTAATTTTTTTTCTTCCATATCATCCCCCGTTTTCAATATCTTTGAAAAAATCCCTGACGCTCTGTGACCCCGAAACGCAGAGAGTTTCAATGCTTTTTTCAGTTTTCCTGACAAGCGAGGACAAAACGGGTTTCGCGGAGAATTCGATTGTCCTTTCAACCCCGTTCTTCTTGAGGAACTTAACTGTCTGCATCCATTTTACAGGCCCAGTCATCTGTTCTTTCATCGATTTTCTAATCTCGTCCGGGGCAGACACCGGCAATGCCGATACATTTGCCACGACAGGTAATTTCGCCCTCTCAATATCGAGACTGTCGATAACTTCAGAAAACTCGTGTGCCGCTTCTTCCATGAGAGGCGAATGAAAAGCCGCGGAAACTTCGAGGAAGACGCAGTTTTTCGCGCCTTTTCCTCTGCAAATTTCGACAGCTCTTTCAACAGCTTTTGCCTCTCCGCTAACTACAATTTGGGAAGAACTGTTGTAATTTGCAGGCACGACAACGCCTTTTGCTTCAGAACAAGCAAGCTCAACATCTACAGCCTCCAGGCCGACTACAGCGGCCATTTTCCCGGGGGTTTTCTTTCCCGCTTCGCTCATAAGTTCACCGCGCCTTCTGACGAGCCTGAGAGCTTCTTCAAAAGTCAACGCTCCGGACGCGGTAAAAGCCGTGTATTCTCCAAGGCTATGTCCTGCGAGAAATAAAGAATCTTCAAGCCTTTCTCTGACAAGTTCGTAGAGGCAATAGGCGTGAAGAAGAAGCGCAGGTTGGGCGTTTTTGGATTCTGTAAGTATTTCCTGAGGTCCGTCGAACATTATTTTTGAGAGATCGAAACCCAAAACTTCCGCTGAAATATCAAAAAGCTTTTTCGTTTCCCTAAAATCCTCATAAATGTCTTTTCCCATGCCTGCCGACTGGGCTCCCTGTCCGACGAATAAAAGAGCGGTTTTTTTCATTTTTGCCTCGAAAAATTCTCCGTCAAAATGCCGTTGATGTTTTGGGAGAAGGTTTTCTTCACTGTGAGAAGCCCGTTTTTTACTCCTCTGGGGGATGTTCTGCCGTGGCCAATAAAAACGATACCGTTTACTCCTATCAAAGGAGCTGCGCCGTATTCGTCTGATGTGAGCTTTTTTGCCATATCAGAAGGGATCTGGACTGTCTTGCCTAAAAATGAAGTTAAAAACCCGATGATGCTCTCTGCAAACTTGAGGACGATATTTCCAACAAATCCGTCCATGACGATAACATCTGCTCTGCCTTTGAAAATGTCTCCGCCTTCCAGGTTGCCAATAAAATTTAACTCGGTCTTTTCCATCAGCTTGTAAGCCTGCAGGGTCTGCTCGTTGCCTTTTGTCGGTTCTTCCCCTATAGATAAAAGACCGACTCTCGGCTTATCGATGTCAAAAAGTTTTGAATAGTATATAGACCCCATTTGGCCGAATTGACTTAAAACAGAAGGCTTGCAGTCTACATTCGCGCCGCTGTCAATTACCAGCACAGGGTTCTCAGTAGTTGGAAAAAGACAGGCGACCGCCGGCCTTAAAATGTTTTTTATCCTTCCGAGGTTGACAAGGGCAAAAGCCATGACCACGCCCGTGTTTCCCACGGAATAAAACGCGTCAGCTTTGCCCCCTTTATGCAGTTTCAATCCTACGCTGATAGAAGAATTCGTTTTCGTTCTAAGGGCGTCTGAAGGGCTCGTCTGCATATCGACTTCTTCTTCGGCTTCCACGAATTCCACTCTCTTCTCTTTCAAAATCCAGGGATTTTCATCAAGGATTTTTTTTCTGCCTACAAGAACAACTTCGTCTTCCGCGGACGATTCGAGAAAAAGCCTGACTCCCTCAACGACAGGAGATGAACCTTCGTCGCCTCCCACCGCGTCCATGGCTATTTTCATATTTCTATTTTTCCTCTTTTATCTTTATTACTTCTTTTCCTTTGTAAAATCCACAGTTCCTGCAAACGCTGTGCGGGAGATTTAAGCTACCGCATTTGGAGCATTTTGTCAAAGACGGAATCTCCGCCTTCCAATGAGTTCTCCTCTTTTTTCCTCTTGTCGAGGAAGATCTTTTTTTAGGAAGCGCCATCTTTATCCTCCTGTAATCTAATCAGTGCAGTTGCAATCGTTATTGTTAAGATTTTCTCCGCATTTCGGGCAAAGCCCCTTGCAATCGTCTCTGCAGAGGGGTTTCATACCCTCGTCAATAATTATCATATCCCTTATAATGTCCGTCAGGTCCGCTATTTTATCTTTGACGGCTACAATACCTTCCTCTTCCGCAAAACTTTCTTTATCAGAGATAACAGCTTCAGCCCTTTCAGTCAACTCCGATCTTTTAATAAAACTTTCAAGGCACCTCGAACATGTCAGCTCTCTTTCGAAAGAAATCTTAAGAAAAATTTCAGCGCTTTTCCTTCCGGGAGACAGCTTTACATGGAATTCACCTTTTTTCAGTCCTTTAATCTGAAATTCCTCTACAGGCAAGTCTCCTTTTTTTTCTATGGGCATCCCGTCGGCGAAATCTATTTTTACTCTAAGGACTCCTTCCGACCGGCTGTGAGACATATCTTTCATCTCTCTATTATCGTCCCTGTTTTTCCTGAAAAAGCCTCCTCGGCTTTGTCCAGTTCAGTGATAATTACCCTTTTTCCCCCCTTTTGCAGAAAATCTATAGCCGCTTCTATTTTAGGGCCCATGCTTCCTGCCGGGAAATGTCCCTCCTCAAGGTATTTTTTCGCCTCTTCCACGTTCATTCTGTCAATAAGAGTTTGGTTTTCTTTTCTGAAATTCAATGCCACTTTTTCGACGCCGGTCAGGATTACGAGGAGTTCCGCGTTGATCTCGGCTCCGAGAACAGCCGAAGCCCTGTCCTTGTCGATAACCGCGTCCAAGCCTTCCAGAGAGCCGTCTCCGAGGGTATAAACAGGGATTCCCCCTCCGCCTGCCGCTATGACTATTCCGCCTTTTTCAAGAATCGAAATAATGGCGTTTTTCTCTATGACGGATATTGGTTTTGGAGAAGGGACTACTCTCCTGTATCCTCTTCCAGAGTCTTCCCGGACAGTCCATCCCCTCTTTTCGAGAATGGGGACGTCTTTTTTTTCGTAGAACAGCCCTACCGGTTTTGTGGGGTTTTTAATTGAAGGATCATCGGGCGAAACTACTATCTGAGTGACTATCGGTATTATGTCCTTTTTTATGTTCTCTTTCAGAAGCCTGTTGTATAGCGACTGAGCTATCATGTAGCCTATCCACCCCTGAGTAGAGGCGTCTATGACGCCGAGAGGCTGGGGAGGTATTTCATCGGAACATCTTTCGTTTCTGAGCAGTTCGTGTCCGGCTTGAGGTCCGTTCCCGTGCGTCACGACCACGTTGAATCCGTCTTCAATAAGCTTGATGACTCCGGAAAGGCTCTTACGCGTGTTCGCGAACTGTTCGTATATCGTCCCTTTCTGCCCTTCTCTAATCAGGGCGTTTCCGCCGAGGGCGATGATGGCGGTGGGTTTCATTATTTCGCCTGCTGGATGTTCTTAAGAACGTCGGAAAGATCCGGCTTTCCTATTTCCTGCAGGTCATACGCGACTCGGACCCATGGATGCTTTATTTTGCATACCCTTGAAAGGTCTATCGGCGTCGCAACGACGACTATATCCACGTCCATTGAATTTATTGTCTTTTCGAGGTCGGCTATCTGCTTTTCTCCGTATCCCATCGCCGGAAGTATGTTTCCGGTTCCCGGATATTTTTCAAAAGTTTCCTTAATTGACTCGACGGCCCATTTTCTGGGGTCGACAATTTCTTTGGCGCCGTATTTCTTTGCCGCCACCACTCCGGCTCCGTAGGTCATTGATCCGTGCGTAAGGGTCGGCCCGTCTTCTATTACAAGAACTCTTTTTCCTTTTATCTTTTCGTGCCCTTCGACTGATATTGGCGATGCCGCGTCAATTACGACCGCCGTGGGATTGAAAGCCTCTATGTTTTTTCTGACCTCTTCAACTTTCTCGGGATTTGCGTCGCCAATTTTGTTTATCACCACAACATCTGCCATTCTGAGGTTTGTCTCGCCAGGATGATAACCTATTTCATGCCCCGGTCTGAGAGGGTCAACCACGGTTATGTGAATGTCCGGCTTGTAAAACGGTAAGTCGTTGTTGCCTCCGTCCCAGAGTATGACATCGGCTTCTTTCTCTGCTTCCCTGAGTATTTTTTCGTAATCTACTCCGGCAAATACGGTGACTCCGTTTTCGATATGAGGTTCGTATTCTTCCATTTCCTCTATTGTGCAATCATATTTTTTCAAGTCGTCTTTGACGGCGAATCTCTGAACCTGCTGTTTTACGAGGTCTCCATAGGGCATGGGATGTCTTACGGCGACAACTTTTTTTCCCGCTTCCCTTAAAATCTTTGAAACTCTCCTCGTCGTCTGGCTCTTGCCGCATCCTGTCCTGACCGCACAGACAGCTACCACCGGTTTTGTGCTTTCGAGCATTGTCTTTTTGGGACCTAAAAGCCAGAAATCCACTCCGCAGGCGTTGACTCTGCTCGCCAGGTGCATCACGTATTCGTGCGACACATCGGAGTAAGAAAAAACGCAGACGTCAATTTTCTCCTCTCGAATAACTTTTTCAAGAGAACTTTCCGATTCAATCGGAATTCCTTTGGGATAGAGTTTGCCCGCGAGTTCTGCGGGATATTTTCTTCCGTCTATGTCAGGTATCTGAGTTGCCGTAAAAGCTTTTACATTGTAGCTTTCATTGTCTCTGAAAAACATGTTGAAGTTGTGAAAATCCCTTCCTGCCGCTCCGAGAATCAAGATATTTTTTGCTTCCACGATTTCCTCCTGCCCTAATGCATAAATAACACACGGGGAGCTTCTCTCAAAGCTTCCAATACCCGAAAAAAATAAAAAAAGTGATAAAAAAGAGGTATATTTTCCTTTGAAAACCTCTAATATGTCAAGCGTTTTTTATCTATATTCCGAGAACTATTCTGAAACCGAGCGTGTTCGCCTTTACATAAGCGTCGGAGAAAGAAGGATCCGAAGGACCCCTCTTGGAGCATCTGACGTTCTCCTCACTGTCGAACCAGGAGCCCCCTCTTATAACCCTGAAAGAACCGCTCTGAGGTCCGCGCGGATCGGAAGATGGAGACCACGAGTAATAGTCGTCAGCGTAGAAATCGTTGCACCACTCCCATGCGTTTCCGGCAGTGTTGTAGAGACCGAAGCCGTTTACGTCGTATGATACCACAGGCGCCGTGTATTCATGGAAGGGATCGCCCGACCAGTTGCATTGATCTGTCGGCTGTTGATTGCCCCATGGGTAATAATGACTTTCGAGTCCGCCTCTGGCTAAATACTCCCATTCGGCTTCCGTCGGAAGCCGGTAGCCTCCAGTGAATCTGCACTGCCAAGTGACAGTGTCGTATTGGACTTCGTATCCTTCAGACGCGGAGAGCCAGTTGCAGAACCTCGCCGCGTCGAACCATGAGACCATAACCACTGGATAATCAGGAAAACTGTCGAAATAACTGCTCATGCCGGGGAATCCCGGATCGGGCGGATACTGGTAGGCGTTAAGATCGCAGAACTGCCTGTATTCGGCGTTCCGGACCTCTCTTTTAGAGGCGTAAAACAGCGAAAGCCCCACGGAATGGACTGGGCTTTCATCAGGGCAGTGCCCCGGTTCGGAAGTGTCGCTCCCCATCAGAAAAAAACTGTCGCAGACGATGAGAACAAGTTCATTTTCAATTACCTTGTCTAAGATGAAATAACCTTCGTTGGTGTCGAAGACCGTCGAATCTCCTGTATCCGTTATCATTATCTTGGCTTTCGATGTCCTGACCCTCGGGGCTGTCCACTGGCACGAAAGACCTGTCAAGCCCGTCCCGATAGAGACCCACGGTGAATCGTCGCTGACTCTGTAGCTGATATCGACACCGGAAATGTCACCTTCTTTATACCATGTCACTGTGTAAGTGCTGTCCCAATACAGAAAATCTCCCTGGTTGGGGAAAACTACTGTCAGTTTTTTTTGGGGCTGAGGTTCAGGCTCGGTTCCGGTCTTTTTTGTGCAAAAAGAAAAGGAAATAACTGCCAAAAAGAACAACAACCTGCGCGGCATTTCTCCTCCGATCTTTATTTATTTTCTCCGGGAATATTATACAACAAAAAAAAGGGGGGGTAAAACCCCCCTTTTCGTCATCTGACGCGCAGGAATTTGCCGCTTTCGGAACCGAAATCCGTCTGCATCATCCAGAAGTATGTGCCAGAGGATATTTCATATCCAGCATCGTCTCTCCCGTCCCACCTGAGGACGTGGAGACCTGTTGGCAGGTAGGTCTCTATGTTGCGTATCTGCCTGCCTGTCACGTCATAGACCGTCCATCTGACGTTAGAGCTCCCCGGAAGAGAAAGCCTGACAGAAACTCCGTCTTTGAATACATTTGAAGAGGCAAGACCTATGAAAAATCCGTATGCGCCGGGCAACGACCCTGATACTGTCTCTATGTTCATCCTCTTCGAAGATTTCAGGACAAGTCTGTATGACTCGTTCGTGCTTCCGGAAGTGTTCTTTCCCCCTATCATGTAAAATTCGAAAACTTCCACAGAGTCCGATGAATTTTCGGTTTCACGGGAAATCACCGAGGCGTCTGATACAGCCGCCGGAAGATCTTGCATCTGATACCAGCCGTAGCCATCTTCAAAAAGGTATGTTTTCGGCGAATAAGTCCCTGTGTTTCTGCCTCCGGCGAAAACGATAAACCTTCCCGAAGAACCGCCGGAAACTCCCTCTTTTCCAATCAGCGGAGTCATGTAGTCGGTGCTCCAGTTGATGACAGTCGGCGACGCCGGGTTGACCTTTCCGAAAAAGACGTTCCCCCCGTATATGTCTCCGCCAGCATATACTACGCCGTCTTTAGTTCCGACTGCTGTTCCACCTTCAAACCCTCCGGGCAGAGGCGTCGCGGGCATGAATCTTTCTCCGTTTTCGTCATAGAGATAACATGCCGGTTTGCCCGTCAGGTCGCTCTCTGTCACATAGAGATAATCCCCTCCAACTCCGCTGAATCCCGCTATGGTGGGCGATGCTATTCCGCTCGGCAGGTCAACTGTCCCGAAAACGCCTGAGAGTTTGTCGAAAACAATGAGTTTATCCCGCAGGTTCGGTTCGTCAGTCCATATGTAGATTCTGTCAGTAGTTCGGACTCCCTGAGCGTTTTGGATTCTGTAGGGGATATAACCTTTCACTGACCATGAATTTTCTCCGGCATCCCAGACCATGTGGAGAGAGTCGCCGAAGACGTTGAGGTCTCCTTCTTCATCAAACCATGCAACGGCACCTGAGACCGCCGCAGGCATATCCGCCATCTTTTCCCAAGAAGGTGAGAAACAGCGGATTGACGTAATAGAAGTGTCATTGCCGGGGTTCTCATCACCCGGATATTCGATTATTATTTTTCTCACGTAATGGTGGTCTTCAACAAAGCTGACATCTCCGAAATCCAAAACAGCGCTGTCGAGATACGCAAGAGAGGCGATATCGCGCGTTTCGTTCATAAGAACAGAACCGTTTCCGATATCTGTTATCACGGCTCTTACTGTGAAGTTTGCGGTAATAGATCCGTTGTTCTTTACCGTCGCTCTGACGCTGTTTGAACCGGACGGCAGGAATTCACCCTGTATGTTCGGATTCCCTCCTGAGACAAAAGCGTCTTTGCTCTCGGAAGAGCTTAGCCTAATATTGTCAATGACGCATGCTCCGTAATTGAGCCTTGAATAATAGACGAAAGCGACCTCCACTTTGGATGCGCTGGCGAAAGAATCACTGACATCAGCCGAATCAAGAGCCCTGAAACTCGGAGTCGTCGCCCTTAGGTATGTCTTCACGGTGAACCACGGCGACCAGACGCCTTCTTTCATGCCGCACATGAGAACTTTAATAGAGTCATACTGGTTGTTGAATCCTATGCCCCAGACAAAATACTGCAGGTCTATAGGGTTCCACTCCGCGGTGGATATTATAGTGTCAACGAGAGGGACGTTGTGTGAAGATGTGTTTCCTATCCACGCGCTGTAATTGCCAGCGTAATCGAGCTCAAGAGAACTCACTGTTCCCTCGTCTCTAATATTCCATCCGTTCGGCCAGTTGTTGGTGACGGTGTGGACCCAGTCCCATTTCGATTGGTCTTCGAAGTTCCAGACGATTTCGTCCACATAGGGCCTGTTTAAGAGCCAGACGTTGTCAATGCCGAAAAATCTCGTGTCTGAGGTCCCGTCTCTGTGGATATAAATAACTCCGACCTGAACGCTGTCCGCCCCTTCGAGCTGGGAGATTTCCTTATAGAACCAATTTGCGTTTGTTCGTGCCGTGTAAAAAAACGCGGCGTTCCAGTCTCCCCAGACGGTGTTTCTGAAAGTCCTGAAGACGACAATAGCCGTGTCTCCGGCTACCGATGAGCTGCTCCTAAGACACGCTGTCCAGGAGAGGTATCTGTAATCCGAAGCGACAGGGGCTGAGGGAGAAAAAGTCGTGTCGCAGACATAGACTTGTCCCGTCCCGATCGCCCACATGCTCCAATTGTCGGAGTTCGGCATGTTCCAGCCGGAATACCAGGTTGAAGATTTCCTCTCCCAGACTGACGAAACTTTCCATCCCTGGTTGCCTGGTTCGAATGTCCACGGAGGATCGAAATAACCCGTGACTCCGATTTCAATGTAATGAGCGGGAGACCATCCTCCCAGAAGAGTTGTGTCCGACTGAACTCTCGCCCTCGTCCTTATCGAGTAGAGCCCTTCCAAACTCCACTGGTGAAGGGCGTCCCTGTCCGTATTCCACGAAGAATAAGTCCCGTCTCCCCAGTCGAATTGGTATTCGAGAGTTCCGAAAGAGCTTATTGCAGAATCCGAGAGAAAAGAATAGTTTGTATTGACGTATCCCCAGCCAGGACCCCAAGGAGCATGCAGGGGCCCCGTGATGGGCATCATGAAAGTGTCAATCCTGATGTCATCTATATAGAATCCCGGCCCGTTCGCCGTCGTCCCGCTGTTGTCTGCGAGTCTCCATGTGAATCTCAGGTCGGTGTAGTTTTTTAGAGGGGTCAGATTGACGCTGTATAGAGTCCAGGAAGCGGCGGAACCTGTCCATCCGGGCATAGTAGAACCAGTCCAGGAGACGTTGAATGTCCCGGTGTAG
This sequence comes from uncultured Desulfuromonadaceae bacterium, assembly GCA_964397545.1. Lineage (GTDB taxonomy): Bacteria > SDB-A > SDB-A > SDB-A > SDB-A > JAFGIG01. The sequence continues at coordinate 16,456 of CAYNIW010000011.1, forward strand.
ACAGGCTCTATAAGAGCCTGAGGAACTGTGTCCCATCTTATTCCGAGGTTGCTCCACCCCCCCGTTATGGACGCCGAACCGTAGAACATGTTTACGCCGTCCACGTTGGCTCTGCTGTCATACCACATCCAGAAATACATGACAGCTGAATCCGAAAAAGACACGTCAACGCCGGGAAGGGTTAACCAGCCCCCATTGTTCTGGTAAATGCCGTCGAGGTTAGTCGCAATAACGTTGTATCCCGACCTCGCTGTAGGCGGTCCGACGATGGGAACGCCTGTTTCCCAGTCCCCGGAAAGATAAAATCCTGCTGTGTCCCAGGGGAATTCGAAACCCCAGTAGCTGACTGTCCTGCTGTGAAGGGCTACGGTAATGTGCGCGGGTGACCACGCCGATAGCCTCGTAGTATCTCCCGAATCCCTGACTCTGGACATTACGTAATATGTTCCGACTTCATCGTATGCTTTGTCCCTAAAAGGTTGGATGTCCCAGCCTGAAAAAGTTCCGTCTCCCCAGTCGAACTGGTATTCGACGGCGCCAGCCACGATATCCGACGTGAAGTTATAAGAATTGAAAGTGATGCATGTGTCGGGTCCCGAGGGAGAAGCCAACGGACCCGCTATGAGCATCGTCGTGTCCAGCCTGATATCGTCTATGTAAAAACCCGCCCTGTTTCCCGTCGTCCCGTCGTTGTCTCCGAATCTCCAGAGGAGCCTCAGGTCCTGAGAATGTCTGTAAGGCGTCAGCTCGACCTCATACAGAGTCCAGAGGGGAGAAGACCCTGTCCATCCGGGCATTGTCGTCCCCGTCCATGTGACGTTGTAACTGCCTGTATATACGGGCGTTACGTTAACACTCGGAACCGTGTCCCAGTAATAACCGTAGTTGCTCAACCCCCACGTGAAAGAATCGCTTCCCACCCAGAGGTTGACGCCGTCGTAATTTTGACGCGAGTCATACCACATCCAGAAATAGAGTTTGACCGAATCGCAGTTAGATAAGTCCATCTCAGGCGAGTTGAGCCAGCTCGCGTTTATTGAATAATTCCCGTTAAGGTTCGTCGCCCAGACGTTCGCGCCGCTCCTCGCCATAAAAGGACCCGAATTGGGAATCCCCCACTGCCAGTCTCCGAGCTGATAGAGACCGACGAATCCGCCGTCGTCGGCTTCAAACCCCCAGTATCTCGCCGTCCTCGGCGTAACCATAACGGCGTGAAGAGGCGGAGACCAGTTTGAAAAGAGCGAACTGTCGAAGGCGTCGCGGATTCGAGATGAGACAAAATACGTCCCAGGTGTGCTCCACGATTTAGAAGCCGTATTGGACGCGTCCCAGTTGGAATATGTCCCGTCTCCCCATGAAAACTGGTATTCGTAGCTTCCCGGGACAAGTTCTGAGGTGTAGATATATCCGGTTTCGACAAGTCCGCTATCCGTTCCCAAAGGATCGGTCGTCGGTCCCGGGATGTTTCCTCCCTGAATTGTCCGAATAGAGACGTTGTCAACTCCGAAATAATAATCCCTCTGACCTCTGTATGCAAAGGCGATCTGTATTGTGTCCGAGCCTCTCGCGAAAGGCATGATGTCAACAGAGTCCCATATGGAGTAATTTGTTCCGAAGTAAAACTGTATCTGCTGCCATGGAGTCCACGATCCCGCGACAGACCTTCTTATGAGGACCGAAGCGGTGTCAGCGTCCCTTCCGGCTCTGTATCTGTATCCAATTGTGTATTTGAGCCACTGTGTGTAATAGAGAGAGTCCGTCAGTTTCGGTGAATAAAGAGTGTCCCTGAGGGCAAAATTCCCCGCCAAAGTGCTCGATATCCACATGGTCATAGTCAGGGGGTCGAGGGGTCTAATCGGATGAGTGTCGTAAACCCTCCAATCCCACCGCCTAGGCCAGTTGACTCCCTGATCCCTCTTTGCGGAAGACCATCCGTCCGTCCACGGATTCATCTCGAAATCCCAGAAATAATACGCAGACAATGCCGACGTCAGAATCAGCATCGCAAATAATGTCAAGACTATTTTCATTTGTCCCCCTCCCTCAGTAAACTTCGTTCCAGTAAACGTATTTTTTCTTGAAACCGGGTCCGGCAATTTCTCTTACTATAGGCCCCGAACTCGTCATCACTATGACAACAGGTCCGTCCGGACCCACCGTGACCTGGGGAGAGGAAGGAATCCCGATGTGCCCGAGGTCTATCTGGTCTATCATTCTTCCCTCGAGGAGAGAAGCCACATACATCCTCGCGTAACCTGCTCCGATATCGCAGGGTCCCGCCTCTGCGGTGTCCGGAGCGAATGTCGTCCAATAGACGTAATTGCTGTAAATAAGAGGAAGGGAAGTGACCTTCTCGCCTGGGTGCGTGTGCTTGTAATAAAATCCGTTGTCCCCAGGGGACGCGGCAACATCAGTCAAAAGCACCATGTCCGCCATCGTCGCCGGAGCGCCAGCGCTGGGAGGTGACAAGAGCATGAAGAAATACCCGTATTTAGTAGTATCCATGGGGTTGTCCCTGTTGCCTGAGCCCCAGCAATACCAGTATTGTCCGCTAAAATCCTGCGCCACTGCGACTGGAAAAAAACACGCCATGTCGGCGTCAGCCGGAGCGCCTGTGCTCGCCATGAAAGCTGTCCTCAATGTCCAGTTGGAAGGATTTGTGTCGGTTTCAGTGTCCATAACAAGGAGGTTCCCGGCAAGATCCGGCGCTATGACATAATCTACAAACCCGTTGATGTTCATATCCGTCATGGCTAATGATGCCGCGATGCCGTTGTTGTTAGGGTTTTCCCAACCTTTCGCCCAAGCCGTATTGTCTTTGAGACCCCAGAAAGCAAAGAAATCTCCGGTGTCCGGGAGAAATCCCCCTGCAAAGTCAGGCGCGTATCCGCCGCCTATGAAAAAACCCCAAACGGGAACCGCTGAATCTGGGTCAACTGGGTCGGTGTCCATTCTGAATTGTCCTGCTGTCGGTTGTGACCAGGTGTCGGCAAATCTTTTATATAATCCGCCGATTAGAGTTCCGGATATTTCGGCCAAAAGTTTCGGATATTCCGACGAATCAGGATTTGTCGGGACATAGGTTATATCGAGGATCAGGTAGTTGCTTCCTCCTTCCCTCTGTCCGACTATGAGAATTGTCCTCCAGTCGTCGGCGTCTTTCTGTCCGTTCATATCTACATCCGCCCAGAGGTCGGCCGCCGTTACAGGTCCGTCGAGAATATAGGTGTGCTGATTGTCGAGTGCCCAGATTTTCATTTTGCTCAGGGCAAATTTAGGTACCCAAGCCCAGACTTCTTTGCCTGTCGAAGCGTCGAAACAGTGAAGAACTCCTATGTTGGTTCCTACATAGACTCTCTTTCTGTTGTCTCTGTAGGCGTTGTTTTTCCTGAAATTTACGTAAGAAGGATCGCCGGTGTAGAAGGGGCTAGGCGCTCCTATCATCAAAGGCGCGCTGTGAAATATATCCCCGAGCTTCCAGCCAGGAGAAGCGGCGCTGTATCCTTCTCTTGTCCTCTGGACTATAAGGTCTTTTTCCCATCCTGAAAAGACTCCGAGTTCAGAGGGAAGGACATTTAGAAAAGTGAAGGGCGATTTCACGCCGAGCTGATTCGTGTAAAAAATCTTTCTTACGCCTGAAGGAGTCTGCTGAAGGGATTCTCCTGCGGTCCATATCTGCGGTCCCAGAACAGTGTCTCCCGTGAAAACGATAGCCCTTAACTGGCCGTCCCAGAATCCTCCTGACTGCGGTCTGAAGGTCGCATAGACAATTGCCGTGTCGCTTATCATCGTCCGGACCACAGGGACGCTAGCGGGAGAGAAAGAAAAATTGTTTTCGAGTATTGACTGAAAAATATTCTGAAGGGACTGGGAGAGTTCTTCTGCAGTCTGAGCTATATACGCGTAACCGTCGCAGTAATGAAAAGAAGGCGGCAGTGCTTGGTATGATGTTCCGTGAGCGGACCTCGGGTTATACCATCCTGTGGTAGATCCCCATCCGGAAGGTATTGGCTGGGGCCATGTCCATGGCTCGTGGACGTGCGTGTGAGGGGGGTTATACTGCATGTCGGAATAATTGTATTTTTCTGGATTGTCTGTGCCTCCCCAATAAGCCGCCCAGTTGAGTTCGTTTCTGCCTTTTTGGGTTATGCCCGTTCCGAATCCGACCATAAATGGCGGTATTCCTCTTTCTCTGTAGCTTATTGCGGCTTCCCTGACAAGGCACCAGCTTCCACGCCAATCATCTGATTCATAGATCTGGGAGTAAGTCGCACTCGTTCCGTATCCGTTTGATTCACCGTCCGTTATGAATATCAGGTAATAACTTCTGCAGTCAAGGTCAGGATGCGTCGTGTCGTAATGGTGTATCCATTCAGAGGCGAAATGAATAGAAGGACCGTTGGGAGTCCACCCGCCTGTTGTAGTGTGATTGGTATTCGTCCAAATCGTGGAATAACCCGTTCCGAATGTGTCCGCCCTTAGTGAACCTGTCGCTTCACCCGGAAGATAGATATAGGGGTCGGGGTTGAATGTTCCGGAAGGTGTGTTGTAGAAAAATCCGGTCGCCAGGTCCACGCCGAGAATATCCCTGTCGGAGTCCTCGACTATTCCGTTGCCGTCGGCGTCGAGAAGGTTCTTTATAACCAGGAGAGCTTGTTGCATCCTCGTCCCTGCCATGCTTCCCGACCTGTCCAAAAACAACATGGCGGCCGGTTCGGCGGCGACCCTGAAAAGAACCTCGTCATTTGCTGCTAAAAGAACGGGAAGAAAAAAAAGCAATAAAATATTTTTCCATTTCATATTCTCCCCCTTACCTCGTTCCCTGTGACGTGCGAAGATCGACAACCAGAGCCAGAGGAAGGCATGCTTTCCCCGATCCGAGCTGAATCTCCATCACTGTATAGTAAATTCCTTCGGAATTGAAACCGCTGTCTTCAAATATGTTTACCGCGTAGTGCCACGCTTCCCTGTTCAATATTTTCCCCATGAAGGACACCTGAATCTTTTCAGGGAGCCTCAGGGGAAAACCGGGAGCGTAGCCTCTCAGACTTCCGATTTCAAAGCCGTATTCGTCCGGCCCGTGAATGTAAATCACAACCGGATCGTATAGCAAGACACCCGAGGGGAGAGAGGGATCATCTCTTATCTGGTAATCTTCGAGAACGGCTTTTCGGATATCGTCTGTTTCAAGGGCGGTCGAAGAGACGGTAGGACCGGGTGTTCTCAGCGAAAACCATTTGACCGGCTCTCTCTCCTGCGGAGGTGCCATGTCCTCGTTTTGTTCACGCGCTGAAGCGCTGTGAAAGACAAAAAAAGCTAAAAATAAAATCATCGTGACCTTGAGCATATCCATTCCTCCTTTACGGATAACCTGTCGTCCCGCCGGGCACAGGCGCGGCGGTAGTGCCGACGAGTATCTGTGAACGGCCTTTGCGGGGCGATGTTATCTGTTCTTCTCCGGTTATCTTGTAAGAATAATTCAATGCCACGAGCGCTCTCTCGTTAGCAGTCCATGACGACGTGTAGCCGGGAAGAACTTTCGTCGTCTTGGTCATAGTGTCAACCTGGCACCAGACATTTCCAATTGAAAAAGTATCGCCGTGGTCTGGCTGATATACAGTTCCGAGTGTCGCTGTTACTCTTTCAGCTCCGGCTTCAGTCCCCCTGAAAGCCTGAGTTTTGTGCTTTATGACGTCTGTTATTCTCATGTCGGAAGTAGCCAGCATGAAAGCCGCGCCGACGAGAAGTGCGCCTGCGACGAGAATGCTCAGGGCCAGTATGAGAGCTATTCCTTTTCTGTTCATCTTACCCCCTTACATCCTGCTTCTTATGGTGACAATTCTGCTGAAAGTTATGGTATCTGCTGACGTGGGATTTCTCACAGCTCTCTGGTTATATGTCGTGACCCTCAGCTCGACGTGCGTTACATCGAGAGTGTTAGCTGTGACTGAATCATTCTCGTCATAAGGGACTATATCGAAATTATCGACGCCTGGGATGAGAAGGTTGTAAGTATACAATCCGCCGGTGTATCTGATGTTGTAGACATTTTTCGACGCCGCGTCGTAAATTATGCCGAATGTCTCGAAAGCGGTGTCGAGGGATCCGTTCCCGAAAGTGGCTTCCGGATATACGTCGGCATAATAACAAAAAGAATCGTTTCCGCTGGAGTCATAGTGAAGTTTGAATACCTTAAAAATCGTCGTGTCCCCGAACTCTCTCGTGTTGCCCGGGATAGCCCTCATCTCTTTCGCTGCAATCCTCAATATCGCTTCGGCGGACTGCATCGCCTCGGACCTTCCTTCCATTACCGACTGATGGTTTCGTTCCTGAGTGTAGTAAAATACGAGAACGCCGATTAAGGCGAGACCCATCGTCAGGGCGCCGAGAAGTTCAATGAGCGAAAATCCTTTTTTCATCGGTATCACCTCTCGGCTACATAGGTTAAAATAGTGTCATAAACCGGCTGATTCAGCCTGTTTCTCCAGGAATAGATAACCATTAGATTTTTTGCCCTTAAACCCGTGGGGTCCGGCGTAACAGTCCAGACGATTCTCGTCGAACCGAAAGTCGAATCTCCGTCGGCTATCAGGCTGTAATCGATGCTTTTTATCCACTCCATGAAATCCTCAAGGTCGTTTATGGCCTTTTTCTCAATGCGGACACTCAGCTCTGCTTCCATTGTCCGAACCCTCGCCGCTCCGAGCGCTACTATGCCAATAGCAAAAAGGACTACGACTACGAGGACCTCGAGATATGAAAAACCTCTCTTCATCTCTGCCCCCTCAATATTTCACGATTCTCGCGATTCCGGTCGCGGGAATCACTTTGACGGAAAGTTTCCTGTTTCCGCTCGATATCATAACTGAATCCGTCGGGGCGGTCCCGAGCGAGTATGTCACTGATCCTGTCGGCAGGAAAAATATCTCGCCGTAAAAACCCGCGCTGAGCGTAACGCCGCTGGGTATTTCTCCTTTTGTCCCGAGAGATTGAGCTGAACCGGCGACCCCGCCCTGCCATTTGCACAGTTCGTATTGCCCAGAAGGGCTGTTGAACCTCATCAGGACTGTATCAGCTCTTGTTATGGCGAGCTCTCTCGCCTCTCTGACAGCACCTATGATCTGCCTCGTCGTTCTGTCCACTTTGTCGTTGAGCGCTCTGACGAGAGGGATCGATATCGAGACAATCAAACCCATGAGGACAACGACGACCATGAGTTCGATTATCGAAAAACCTTTTTTAACCATATAAGACCTCCGTATTTTCATACACCCCAATTAAGCAATATCTTTGCCGAAATTTCGATTACATCAAAACCGTTTTATGTTACACCAATTAATAACTTGCCTGTAACAGAAGTTTTCGGGGATATATGGTTTTATCTAAAAAAGATGAAAAAATAATCACTGATGTGAATTTCTCTTCATCTATTCTTTAACTTTGAAACAAAGGGCTCTGACGAGCCCTTTGTTACTATCCTAACATTAATCGCTTTGGGTGATATCCACGGGTTCGAGATCTTTAGGCATTCTTCCCGCCCTGTTTATGAGAGAATAGACGACTGGTATCACTATGAGGGTGAGTATTGTAGAGAAAAGCAATCCGAAGATTATAGGCCATACCATGGGTCCCCAGAATTTATACTTCATACCGATTCCAAGAGCAAGAGGAAGCATTCCGCCCATTGTCGTTATAGAAGTCATAAGAATCGGCCTCAACCGGACGGGGCCGGCTTTCCTGAGAGCCTGATATAAGGGCATGCCGTCTTTTCTGAGCTTGTTTGTGTAAGTTACAAACACAATGGCGTCGTTTACAACTATCCCTACAAGCGCAATCATTCCGATAAAAGGCATCACTCCGAAATGATTTCTCGTTATCAATAGACTTAGAAGAACACCTATTATTGAAAATGGAATCGTGAATATAATTACAAAAGGATGCGAAAGTGACTGAAATTGAATAACCATAATAAGGTAAATAAGGGCTATCCCTATAATAAGTGCAATTCCAAGTCCTCCGAAGTCCTCTTCCATCTGCTGTTTGTCTCCTGTGATATTTATCGTGTATCCTGGAGTCTGCAGAGAGTCTATGAAAGGCTCAATTTTTTTTATGAGGTCGAACGCAAGAACGCCGTAGACGTCTGACGTCACTGTTACCTGTCTCATTCCGTCGACTCTGTTTATCTGTGAAAATCCCGAAGTTACTATTACTTCGGCAACTTGTTCGAGCGGTACAGTCGAACCTGACGCAGTCGGCACAGGAAATGCCCTCAAAACATCGATTGTTTTGTCACTTTCGTCGAGTTCGACCCTGACTTTAATTTTATCGTCTCCGAGATTTACCTCCGTGGCGTCTGTTCCGTTGAAGGACACAGAGACCGACTGAACAATATCTGCAGGCGTAACACCGTAATATGCGGCTTCTCTCCTTTTGATGATGACCTCGACTTCGGGAGAACCGGATCCGAAATCGTCCTTGACGTTCCTTGCTCCTTCCTGCTGACGCAGGAATTGCTTTATCTTGAACGCCATGTCCATTAGAACATCAATGTTGTCTCCTTTTATTTCAATCTGTATGGGTGCTCCTGACGGAGGACCCATTGATTCGCCCCTCATTTCTATTCTCGCCTCGGCAATTTCGTGTTTTATAGAGTCAATTTTCGCAAGAAGGATTTCCCTGACTTCCAGGTCTTTTTTGTCTGAATCCTCGTAGAGGCGGACCTCTATCTGTGATGAGTTCCCGCTTATATTCGATGTGTATTTTTCTACTTGGGGTATATCTGCTATCAGGGTTTCAATTTTTTTGGAAATTTCATCAAGGTCCTTTGTCGGTGTGCCTGTCGGCACAGTGACATTAACAGTGAACTGATCGAAACCGCTTGTCGGCCAGAGTTCGAAGCCCACTATTGGCAGAAGAGCCAGCGAAAGCACAAAAGCAGTCCCGGCAAACAGCACGGTTTTCACCCTGTGGGCAAGAGCCCAGTCGAGTATTTTTCTGTATGACTTCATTATTCTCGAATTAACCCATCTGTCTTTTCTCTTGGCTGCTTTGCTGTGATATACGAGAAATTTTGACGCCACAGCGGGTATGACTAAATGGTCGACGAGAATCGAAGAAGACAGAGCGATTATAACTGTTATCGGAATAAGCTTCATGAACTCACCGGTTACTCCCCGAATCATAAACATAGGGAAAAAGGCGGCCATAGTAGTCAGGGCCGCAGCAAGGACAGCGCCCCCAACCTCGTCAATTCCCTTTCTCGCGGCGGTCATTTTGTCATATCCGTATTCAAGATACCTGTATGTGCTCTCGACGACTATTATTGCTCCGTCGACAATCATTCCCACAAGGAGTATCATAGAAAAAAGAGACATGTTATTCAGCGAATACCCCAAAAGAAACAAAGCCGCAAACGACGCGCATATTATCAGCGGTATTGAAATCATCACCACAGCGGCATTTCTCCATCCGACGCCCAAAACTAGTATCAATATCACAAGAATGGATCCGAAGACGGCATTCTGTTTGAGCTGGTTGAGGTTTTCGTTGATATAATCCGCTTGGTCGAATGTTATGTCAAAAGAGATCCCCTGAGGTAAATTTTCCTTAATTTCCTCCAGCTCTTCCCTGATTTGTTTTGAAATGCCGATTGTGTTTCCGTTTGTTTTCTTGTAAATGGCGAGAGTCACAGAAGGATGTCCGTTGAACCTCGAATACGAAGTTGTCTTTTCCATGGTATCACGAACGGTAGAAATGTCTGACAGGTAAACCGGGCCATTAGCCGTCACTGTAATGATTGTATTTTCGATGTCTTCTAGTGATCTGTATGCTCCGAGAACCCTCAGAGTGTATTCTTTCTCTCCGAGATTCACACTACCCGCGGGAAGGTCCATGTTGGAGCTTCTGATCCTTCCAATTATGAGTGGAACTGTCAGTCCGTATTCCCTGAGCTTGTCCTCTCTGAGCAGGACCATAAACTGCCTCTCTCTTCCCCCGAATATGTCAACTCTTGAGACCCCCGATATGCCTTCGAATATCGGCGAAATATCGTCAGCGTATTTCTTCAGGTTTTCGTAGGAGTTTCTACCTCCGTTTTCGCTTTTGAGAGTTAGAAATATCACCGGTATTTCGCTCAGTTTAATATCCCGGATAATCGGATCCATTGCGTCTTCCGGGAATTCGTACTTGACCCTGTTGATTATTTCTTCAATGTCTCTCTTAGCCTCGTCGTTGTCGACTCCTATCTCAAATTCATACCAGATCTGGGCTCCGCTGTTTGATGAATAAGAGTAAATGTGCTTCAGGTCGTCTATTCCCCTAGAATCTTCTTCTACGATTTTTGATATCTGTTTTTCAACTTCTTCTGGGGCTGCGCCCGGATAAGGAATTATCACCGAAATCCATGGAATATTGACGTCCGGAACTAGTTCGACTGGTATTGAAAAATAGGCATATACCCCAAATAGAGCTACCGCGATCGCAACTATTAAAACTGTTAGGCTCGATGAAATAGCATGCTGTGATATCTTCATTATTCCGCTCCGGACATGTAGTCTGGGCACATGACACAGTTTATGGGCGATCCGTCTTCTATATAATCCTGTCCGGCTATTATGACCGTGTCGCTCACCCTAAGTCCGTCGAGCACAATGCCGAAAGAATCGTTTATCTGCTCGACTGATATGACAGTTCTCACTGCTTTCCCTCCTGATGCTTTAAAGACGATTATCTCGCCTTCCTGCATCAAGACCGACTTGAGGGGGACAATTATTGCATCTTCGTATCTGCCTATCTCAATTAAAGCCAGGCCTATCATACCCGGTAAAAGGATATTTTCCGGATTGGGAACCATCACTTCTATGGTGAATTTCCCCGTCTGCCTGTCTGCCGCGGGATAGACCCTTTCCACAAAACCATAAAAAGTTTTTCCCCTGAACGCGTCAACCTGAACAGATACCGAAGCGCCGGCAAAGATTTTTGTGACATTTTCGGAACTGACGCTCAGTTTTATCTTGACCGTGTCCATATCGGCTATTCCGAAATAAGGGACACCGGGACTCGCCATCTCCTGCGGGTCAATACCCCTTGCAGTAATAGTCCCTTCGAAAGGAGCCTTTATCACAGCTCCAGACATCGCCGATTGGGCGAGCATCAGAGCCGCCTGCGCGCTCTGAAACGCCGTCTGAGCGGATTGATGCTGTGCCTGCGAGACAAGGCCAGATGAGTAGAGCTCTTCCGTTCTTCTGAAATTATCCTGAGCCTGGTTGAAAGATGCCTGCGCTTGGACGTAATTCGCGTAGTAGTCTGTCTGTTCGAGGTTCGCGATGGCATCGTTTTTTCTCACGAAATCGCCTACCTCGACGGAAATGGAGAGAACCCGCCCGCCGGACTTAAAAGATAAGTCAATTTCCCTCTGCCCTTCTATTTTGCCGGAAGACCTTATTCTGTCAATAAATTCGCCTTTCTCCACCTCGATTGTCCTCACAGTGCTGGTGAAAAGGGGTCTATTGTTTTTCGGTTTCCTCGAACAGCCGAAAGACAGAAGAGCTGAAATCAAAAAAGCCGCGGCGAAAATGGACAAATTTATAGTCTTATTTTTCATAGAGACCTCCGGAAGATATGAAATCGTTCAGAACGCCCATCGTTGTCAAGAGCTGAGCGTATGAAATATAAATACCGTAATATGAATAAACTTCAGCTAACCTTGCCTGTTCGAGCGTATTTGCCGCTTCAAACAATTCAAGAGAAGTGGCAAGTCCGTTTTTATACATTTTATCCGTCAAATCGTAGGATTCCCGCGCCGCTTCGACTGTTTTTACGGCGATTTCATATTGTAAAATCGCCTGTTTTACATCCCTGTATTGTTTCTCTATAGAACTTGCCGTTTGGGCGCGCACGTCCATGACGTTGAGCTCCTCTGATCTAACTTGAGAGGAAGAACTTAAAAAATCCTGAACTCTGGCTGTCCCCTGAAAAAGAGTCCAGCTCAGCTGAACGCCCCCGTAATAATTCGGCTCACCGAATTCGAAATTGTTTCCCGACCAGTTGTATCCCGCAAAAAGGCTGACTGTCGGCAGAAAAGACGACGCCGAAGATAATTTACCGGCTCTCGCCGTCGAAAGAGAAGCCTCCGCGAGCGACATCGCCGGCGCGTTCAGAGCCGCCTCCAAACAGCTGTCGGGTTCTGGAAGGATTACACTTTGAAAAACGGGCTCCACCGCCGTGATTTGCGTTTTTTCTATTTGAAGTATGTCGCAGAGTGAATTTACGGCGTTTTCGAGGTCGTTTTCCGCTTTGAGAAGATTTGCCTCCTCCTGAGCAAGGCGCACCTCTGCCCTTGCCAAATCGAGGCCTGTGAGCATTCCTACTCTCATCATTTCGCTGGTCAGGTTGAGGTTCTCTCTCGCCATCTCGAGGGATTCTGTGGCTATTTTCAGCGATTTTACAGCCTGAACAAGCCCCAGGTAAGAAGACAATGTTCCTAAAGCTATCTGGTCTCTTGTCATTTCCTCCGCGTTCAGGGCTATTTGGAGCAAAGATAGATTCAGCTTCACTCCGGCAATCCTCGCTCCTCCTGTAAAAACAGGAAGAGACATGGAAAATCCTGTCTGATGAGTTCCTTTAGCCCTTAAAACGATTTCTCCCCCGCCCATTGACGGTTGGGTTATTTCTTCGGGATATCTCGTATATGCCGAAGAAAATGAAACCGTAGGAAGAAAAGTTGACAGAGATTTTCTGTATCCCGTTTTTGCAGAGAGAATATCTTCTTCGGCTTTTCTTATGCTTATGTTATTATCCAAAGCTATGGACATAGCCTCGTCCAAAGTCAGGATCAGGCTATGCTGACAAATCAAAGCTGTCAAAAAGATAAAATTAAACACACAACCTCCTTTAAAAACTATCCGTTCAGCTCGACACGCCGTTTCTGAAGATATCGAGTGCTGTTTTCACGGACTTGTATCCCGCGGCTTTTTTGTTTTTTATTAATTTCGGAGACAGCGTTCTGAATATCAGGTCAAAGTAAAGACTCATAAAGACAAAAGCCGCCTCTTCCGTATTCAGATTCTTTCTCACCTTTCCCGCTTCTTTTCCCTTATCCATCAATTTAACGAGGAATTCGTAGAATTCTGTTTTTTTCAGATACATCTCGTTAAAAAATTTCTGACTGTTTTTGACCAGCCCGGGGTTGTGAAGAATGAAAACGAGACCCGCATACTCAGGGTTCTTCCTGAACAGGAAGACCGAATCTTTCATTATTTTACCGCAGGATTCGAAAAAATCATCTTCTTCTTTGAGGCTTTCCGCAACCGTTCTCTTCATTGCCTCAATTACAAAAAGCACGCAGTTGAGATAAAGGTCTTCTTTGTCCTTAAAATACAGGTATAATGTGCCTTTTGCGATATCAGCTTCTTTTGCTATTTCATCGAGCGTCACTTCTTTAAAATATTTCCTCGAAATTACCTTGAGAGCTGATTTTATTATTTTTATCTGTTTGTTCATAATTTTTCCTGACTGACCGTTCAGTCATAAAACGTGAAAAAATAAACTCTAAAAATAATTTTGTCAAGCCTTAAATTAAAAACCAATTGACTATTTAGAGCTCCTGCTTTATCTTTTTTTCATGAATTTCAGAGATGAGACATTCAAACGCCTGATTCAGGACAAGGAAACTCTGAAATACGAGTTACAGAACCAGCCCAAAAGCGACTTTCTCGCTCTCTTTCTCAACGAAATGGAAATTTACAAAGAAAGAAGAATTCTCGACTTTCTCTGCGGAACGGGAATGTATTCGGTTTATCTCGCTCAAATGAACAACAGGGTTATAGTCACGGAAACTTCTCCCGAAGCAATACAGATAACCACATTACGGGCTAAGCAGAATGACATCACCCTTGAATTCGCGGAGATGTCGCAGTCCTTCAGGATAAATCTTCCGAAAAATGTCTTCAACGGAGTTACATTAATCGACTCTATTAATTATTTCGACGACAACGAAGTTTTAGCCATTGTCCAGGAGATAAACAGGCTTCTTATAAAAAACGGTTTTCTTTTCATAAATTTCCTTCCGGAAGAGCCTATACCGACCAAATTCAAGTTTGAATTCCGGAACGACGGGACTCTCATCCTGCACGACGGCCCTGACAAAGGAAAAATCCTCTATCTTCGTGACAGCAAGAAAATCGAAACTTTTTTCAAGGAAGGCTTCGCTCTCGTCGACATCGAAGAGACAAGAAGCGGGATGAAAAAAGTTCTCGCCAAAAAGATCTGAAGAAGACTGCATTCATAAAAATCATTGGGAAAGGTCAACCGCATGGACAAAATATACCTTGACAACAACGCGACGACGCCCGTCGACGGCGATGTGTTGTCCGAAATGCTGCCTTTTTTCTCAGAGTATTTCCAAAATCCATCGTCATCATACGAATCAGCTTATCTCATCAGACAGAAAATCGAGGACTCGAGAAAAAAAGTTTCCGTTCTGCTCAACTGTGAACCATCTGAGATTATTTTCACTTCCGGAGGAACGGAGTCCGTCAATCACGCGTTGATAGGATCAGCTCTTTTCCTTTCAGAGAAGGGCAAGCACATAATCACATCTTCAATAGAGCACAAGGCGGTTTTGAGTTCTTGTTCTTTCCTGCAAAAACTTGGTTTTTCGGTAACTTACCTTCCCGTGGACGGAAACTGCCGCGTTTCACCGGATGATTTTCGCAAAGCCATTACAAAAGACACAATAATCGCTTCAGTCATGACTGCAAACAACGAGACGGGAGCTATACAGCCTGTAGAAGAACTTGCTCAGATCGCCGCTGAAAAAGACATTCTCTTTCACACCGACGCGGTTCAGGCCGTCGGTAAACTCCCTTTAGACGTCAGAAAAACACCTTTTTCCATGCTCTCTCTTTCAGGCCACAAAATATACGCCCCGAAAGGCATCGGCGCCCTTTACAAGAAAAAAGAAGTTAAAATATTTCCTCTCATACACGGCGGTTCGCACGAAAAAAAACAAAGAGCGGGCACTGAAAACGTTTCGGGGATAATCGCCCTTGGAAAAGCGGCTGAAATCTCCAAAGAAAATATGGAACCCGAAAAAAAGCAGACGAAAGCCCTGAGGGACAAACTTCTTGACAAAATACTTGAAAACATTCCCGATGTAATAGTCAACACTCCGGCTGATTATTCCCTCCCTAACACCTTAAACGTCTCTTTCAAGTTCATCGAAGGCGAAAGCCTCATGACGCTTCTGGAACTTGACAATATTGAAGTCTCAACCGGTTCAGCTTGTTCTTCCGAATCACTCGATCCTTCCCATGTTCTCTTGTCAATGGGCCTGGATCATGTGGATGCCCATGGCAGCGTCCGTTTCAGCGCCGGAAGACACAATAAAATCGAAGAAGTCGATGTAGTGGTAACCTCTTTGAAAAAGGCAGTAGAAAAACTGAGGAAAATGTCCCCTCTTTCAAAATAAAGAAACTAAAATACATTGAGAGGTTTTTATGCGTCAATACAGTGAAAAAGTGATTGATCACTTTAAGAACCCGAGAAATATGGGCTCCATCCCTGATGCCGACGGCGTCGGTTCTGTCGGAAATCCAGTCTGCGGAGACATGATGACGATTTATATAAAAGTCAGGGACGGCATTATCACAGACTGCAAGTTCGAGACCTTCGGATGCGTTGCGGCAATAGCTTCGTCTTCCATGACAACGGAACTTATAAAAAACAAAACTCTTGATGAAGCGCTGAAACTCACAAATAAATCCGTTGTCTCAGAACTCGAGGGTCTGCCTCCGGCTAAAGTACACTGTTCAGTCCTTGCCGAACAGGCGATAAAAGCGGCTATAGACAACTATAAATCAAAGATCTGAACACCCGAGTTTTTCAAGAGCGAAAACACAAGCTCCAAGGGCGGATGCTTTTCCGGTGCCGATTTTTGTGACTCCTATTCCCGCTCCCCTGAACAAATCTACGGTCCTGTTTTTAGATGTCCCCGGGATCGGCATCTGTATTATTTTTCCCTCGAGATACTTTTCTCTTTCCTCTCTGTTTTCGAGATTGAAGACCCGGACTTCGGTTCTGGGGATTTTTCCTCCGTGAACGCTGTCGAAAGGTTTGTTCATTTCCTTGACGATCTGACCGAGAAAGATATCATAGGCATTTGATATTCCGCCTCCGATTACGACTGTGCCGTCTATAATGCACAGAGCGTCTGCAAGAGCGTCTGCCGCCGCTTTTGCAAAAAGAGCAAAAGCGTTTTTTGCCTGCTCGTGAAATTCAGAAAAAGGATTTCTCGCGTGAGAGGCGATTTCTTCGACTCCAGCCGATTCATCCGTTATAATTCCTCCGCTTTCCCTGAAAATTCTCTTTATTCCTCTGTCCGAAACCAAATCTTCCGCGCATGAGTTCGGCAAGAGATGGTTTCTGAGCCTGTTCAACTCGCCCTGAGCGCAATTGTCGCCGGAAAAAAGTCTTCTTCCCGCGACAATTCCACCTCCAAGACCAGTCCCGAAAGTCGCCGCTATAAGATTTTCTGAGCGTCTTTTAGAGTTTCTCGACTTAAGTTCTTCGTTGATTTCATTTGTTATTCCGAAGATGAATTCGCCGAGCGCGAAAAGATCGGCGTCGTTGTTTATAAAAACAGGGATTTTTAGTTTTTCCTCCAAATAGGGCCCGAGCGGAAAAGGCTTGTCGAAAGCCGGGAGATTGACGAGTTCGTGTATTATTCCTTCCCTGTAGTCCGCAGGGCCGGGGAACCCTATACTCGCGGCGGCAGAAAAGTCTTTTAGTCCTTCCGATACCTTGTTAAATCCATGAGTTATGGTTTTAAGGCATAGATCGAGATTTCCTCCGTTGGACTTTAACGAATAAGGACCCCTGACAAATTTATTTCCTTTGACCGCGGAAAAAACGAAATTCGTTCCGCCTGCGTCCAAGGTCAGGACGATTCTTTCATCTTCTCTATATTCTTTTGCGCTCTTATATGCCACGGTATATTATACTTTCAATTCCTTTCGACGCAAAGATATCAAGATTTCAGCAGTAAATCCTTCTTGTCGCTGAGTGATTTTGACAATATAATTACGAAAAATTAAAAAGGAGTGAAAATTGAAAAAAACTCTGATTATAGTTCTTTTGTTAACAGCGTGTGTCTGCTCTTCTTTCGCTCAATCCAAAAGATTCGGCCTCGGCCTTGTCGTCGGAGAACCCACAGGTTTTACAATGAAATACTGGCTCTCTCACGTCAATTCTTTGAACGCGGCAATTGCCTGGTCTGTTTTCGACGACAATTCTTTTCAGGCTTTCTATATTCACTTGGATCACGTCTTTTATTACTATGACCTTTTCAGGGTCGAAACCGGCAAAGCTCCTGTTTTCATAGGCATCGGCGGCAGATTTTATTTTCCGAAAGACGGAGAGACCAATGTCGGTTTCAGAATTCCCTTAGGGATAGCATATTTATTCGATCAGGTTCCCATTGAGATATACGGAGAACTTGCACCAGTGGTCAATATTATTCCGGAGACAAAAGCCGATTTAGACGGCGGAATCGGTTTCAGGTATTTTTTCTGATTCTGGGTCGCCTTTTCCGGTATTCATCCGTTCAAGTCGCATATAGCCGGGGAGGTTTTTCTCATAAAATGCTCATCTGCCCTGAAGGCAGAGATTAAAGAACTCTACAAAATTCAAAAGCCTCTCGAAAGTTTCGTGTCTCAGATAGAAAGTATTGCTCTTAGGCAAAGTTCCATATTCGCCGTCAGCCCGTGTTTTTTCAAACCGTTTTCTCTCTTGGTTATTGCTTATAAAAAGGATATATCAAACCCAAATTTATTCTAATCCTATTTTATTGATTTCGTCTGTTTCAAGTGATAGACATATAATAAAAAAACCGGAGGTATTCGTGGCATTGCTGATTTTTATTCTTTTTTTGAATATTTCCTCATCTCAAAATGACATCCCCGTCACGCGATGGGCGGGAGAAGGTTTTCCTATAACATACAGAGAATGGGCTCGCTCCTACGACAAAAGAGATGATTTTTTACCAGTCAATGTTTTTCAGCGCTTATCACCCGATGCAGATCTCGTCCAGATAGTTGTAGAGTCCGAACTCTATCTCAGCATTATCCCTGAAGTTTGTGTTCTGGTCTCAGACCTCGTCTTCGAAGGATATTCAGTTTCAGTTGAAACAGTTCCACCTGTTCAATCGGCCCAGGCATGCACGGCTCTGAGAAATCTTCTGGCGGCAAAACTCCCTCTCGGCCTTGTCGGAGCCTATTTCATAGGCGACGTCCCCGTAGCTTGGTTTCAGATGATCGACGACTGGGGCTCAGGACCTGAAGGATACGAAGAATTTCCCTGTGATCTTTTTTACATGGATTTAACCGGAACATGGAATGATGACTCGATATGGATAAACCCCAACCTGTATCTTTCTCCTGGCCAAGACGGCATATTCGACGCTCACGCGGGTGATGTGTCTCCGGAGATTTGGGTGGGCAGGCTTTTTCTTTCTTCCCTCGGAGACGAAGATTCTCTGGCGTTAAATTATCTCAAAAGGGTTCACAGATATAAAACTGATTCGTTTCAGTCAATCTGCAGAGGTTTGAGCTATGTAGACGACGACTGGGCTTACTGGGCAAATACATACAGCTCCAACATGCAGGCGGCTTACCAAAACGTCGCCTCCGTCTCTCAGATAGACACGACAAATCCTGTGAATTACAAAAAACACCTCAGCGAAACCTATGAGTGGGTGGGGATATTCTGTCATTCTTCACCTGCTCTCCATTCTTTCAAAGTCAACTCCGGAACCAGCTGGTCGGATATGTATGCCTCCGAAATACCTCACCTCAGGCCTCTTGGGCTCTTTTACAACCTCTTCGCATGTTCCAACGCGAGATTTGTTGAAACGAATTTCATGGGGGGGGTGTATGTAATCAAAACGCCTTCCGGATTAAATGCGGTCGGCTCAACAAAAACAGGAAGCATGCTCGAATTTCAGCATTTTTACACGCCTCTCGGACAGGGAGCAAACCTCGGCGAAGCTTTTCTCGCCTGGTTTCAGGCGATAGCCGTCGGCGGGTTTGAAAACTGGGAAAAATCATGGTTTTACGGGATGTCCCTTTTCGGAGACCCGACGGTGAAGCTTCACCCTGCGGGTCCTTTTCTGGAGATAGCTTCCTTTCAGGTGGCCGACTCTTCCGGAAACAACGACGGAAGAATTGACCCCGGAGAAGAAGCCCTCATTTCATTCACAATATTCAATCATCCCGACGCGCAGGACGCTTCTTCCGTTGAAGCGACTTTAATATCGCTCGACACCAGTCTTGCAGTCACTTCCGCCAATTCATTCTGCCCGTCCCTTCCGGCGGGAGATTCGGTTTCAGCCGCGATGTCTTTTACTCTTTCGGCAGACTCGGATTTCCAGCCCCATAGCGCATTGCTCGTCCTTTTTATGCGCGACGGAACAACCGGCAGAATTTCGCACGATTCAATTTTTCTTTATATAGGAAGGTCCACAATTCTCGTCATTGACGACGACGGAGGAACTTCGGCAGAAACCGCCTGCATGCAGAGTTTCGAAAACCTCGGATATACCTGTGAAATCTTCTCTCAGGATTCTTTTCCTCTTCCTGACAATTTTCTCAGTTTTTATGAAATGGTAATCTGGCTGACGGGTTCTGCTTCCGTCGGAACATTGACGCTTGAAGACCAGATTATAATAGAGAACTATTTCAATTCTTCGGGAAAAATCTTTCTTCACGGACAAAATATTGCTGAAGAACTGTCAGGTTCTTCTTTTCTCTCTTCTTTTCTCGGAGTATCCTGGCAAGGAAACACTGCCGTTCACTTTCAGACGGGAACAACCTCCGACCCTGTGGGAGACGGCCTTATGCTCGCTACAAATCTGTCCTCGCAGGATATGCTGTCTTTAGTTTCCGGCGTTTCGGAATGCTTTAATTATCAGACAAACCCAGAAATGACTTCCATGATCAGAAAAGAATCTCCGGGAAAAATCGTATTCGCCGGCTTCGGCTTTGAGGGAGTTGTGTCTAATATACCCGGTTACGCCCCCAGAGATACTTTGCTTTCGAGAATTCTGAATTATATGGAAATTTCCGTCGAGGTTGAAGCGTCGCCTCTTTTAACGAATTCCGCTTTTGTCTTTTCGGTTTCTCAGTCTTTCGAAGGCGCAGTATTTAGAGTTCCCTCAGGGACAACCGGAAGGATTTCAATAATAATTTATGACGCTTCAGGTAGAAGAGTATATTCTGTTTACGAAGGACTGTCCTCAAGAAGAGATTACTTCTGGAATCTGGAGGACTCAACCGGGAAAAAAATCTCCCGGGGTTCATATTTTGCCTTACTAACATCTGAACTGGGAGAATCATCGGTCAAGTTCACCGTGATCAGGTGATAGTTCTGATTCGAGAAGACCGCTCAACTCGTCTAAACTGTATGGCTTGGAAAGAGATCCTCTGAATCCGTAGTTTTTATAATCAGAAATTACAGGGTCGTCAGAATAACCGCTTGAAACGAATACTTTTGCATCTTTATCTATTTCGAGAATTCTTTTGACGGCTTCTCTGCCGCCCATACCGCCTCCCTGAACAGTTAAGTCCATAATTACGGCGTCAAACGAGGAGCCCCGGGCTTGTGCTTTTTTGTATTCTTCAGCCGCGGACTCCCCGTTTTTTGTCGCACAGACATCATACCCCAGATAAGAGAGCATTTCAGAGAGGATGCTTAAAACCATTTCTTCATCGTCCATTATAAGTATTTTTCCCTTGCCTATTTTTGCTTTACTTTTTTCTACGGCAGGAACAGGATTTTTTCGACTCGCGGGTAAAAATATTCTAAATTTCGTACCCCTTTCTTTTTTTGAAAGAACTTCTATGTATCCGCCGTGGTTTTTAACTACCGAGAATGCCGTCGTCAATCCAAGTCCGCTTCCGCTTTCTTTTGTAGTGAAAAACGGGTCGAAAATCCTCGCCTTGATTTCATCGCTCATTCCCTGTCCTGTATCTTCAACGGAGATGACGACATACTCGCCTTTTTCTATCGGCAACGAGATGTTTTCTGCAACGATCTCGTTTTCGGCGGTGACTTTTATCAATCCTCCTTTTGGCATTGCCTGAACAGCATTGATAATTACATTGTTGATGACCTGAATCATCTGTCCTTCGTCTATTTCGACTGCCATCAAGCCGGCGTCAAATCTGAATTCGCACCTGCAGATCGATCCTCTCGTAGCAAAAACACAGGTTTCCTTGAGAAAGTCCTCCGGTTTTACGGTTTTCATAACCGGCTGTCCGCCTTTTGAAAAAGTTAAAAGCTGGCGCGTTAGATTCTTTGCCTTTACCGCGGCGGTTTCCGCTTCTTCGAGAAGGCTCCATGATTCTGAACTTTTGTCTAAATATACCCTTGAAAGGGATATATTTCCGAGGATACCAGTCAATATATTGTTGAAATCATGCGCTATCCCGCCGGCGAGAATTCCCACCGACTCAAGTTTTTCAATTTTTAACAGTTCTTCTTCCATCTTAACCTGCTGTGTTATATCGCTCAGAACTCCGTTTGCCCTCTTCACTTCGCCATTTTCCCTTTCAAATCTGATTTTCGCATTAAACCACACAATTCCTCCGTCGGCTTTCACTGATCTGAAAGAAATTTCGAGGAAGTTTGACTTTTCCGGTCCGCTGTAAATTTCAAAAATCGCTTTTTCAATTTTATTTTTGTCATTTTCATGGACAATCGAAAAGAGGAAACTTTTCGGGTCGGAATATGCCTCACGCAGAGGATATCCGAGCAGTTCTTCAATATATGGAGAGAGAAGCTCGAACTTATTGTTTTTCAGATCGAGTCTAAAAAGGACATCAGGGACAATCTCGAGAAACTGTCTGAATTTATCTTCCGAATCTTTGAGCGCTTTTATTATTCTGTTCTTTTCCGTGTAATCCCTCACTATCGCCTGGAGATAAACGGTTTGTCCAATGGAAAAACGGTTTAATGAAACCTCCGTGTCAAATACGGTTCCGTCACCTCTTTTGTGGAGCCAGTCAAAACGCTGAGGTTCCCCGTTTTTTGCTTTTTCAATTTTACACAACGCTTTTTCCGAAGAATTACTTCCGTCTGTCTGAAACGGCGGCGAAACCACAAACGGTTTGTTTCCGACGAGTTTTTCCTTGAGTTGTTTGAACATCTCGCAGGCTTTTTCGTTGCAGTCAATAAAAACATCGTCTTTAAGGATAAAAATCGCATCGTCAGCGCTCTCATACAAAAGTCTGTATCTGTCCTGTGTTTCCTTTAATGCAGTTTGTGTTTCTTTTTTCTGAGTGATATCTTCTATAGACCCGTCAATATAGACTATACGGTTATCTGCGCCCTTTATGTGCTTCTCGTTGACTATGCAGTATATCAAATCTCCGTTTTTCCTCTTCATCTGTATTTCAAAATCCCTGATTACTTCCTGTTTCTGGTGCTGTCTGATGAGAATTTCTCTGTCTGAGGGATCCGCGTATAGAGAAAAGACGGGTGTTTTTTCAATTTCTCTGAAATCAGAGTAGCCGAAAATTTTAATAAAAGCTGAGTTTGCCGACACGATTTTCCCTTCGAGGTCCGTCCTGAAAAGACCAAGAGGAATATTTTCCTGCAGGTTTCGTAGCGTTTCTTCGCTTTTTGTGAGTTTTTCCTGCGCTATTTTTTTTTCCAGAATAGATGAAAACAGTTTTGCGGTGTTTTCGAAAAATATCCTGTCTTTATCCGAAAAATCTTTTGTTTTCCCTCCTATGAGATGCAATACTCCGAAGACTTCGCCGGAATCTCCCGTCAGAGGCCATGAAAAAAGAGATTTAATGCCTTTTTTGACAAAGGAATCTGAAAAAAGCTCTCCGAGAATATGCTCCATCGTATCGGGAGCGAAAATCGGTTTTTTTGTCATGGCAACATATGAGGTAATATGGTTTTTATCCCATAGAGATCTGGGTTTTTTCTGATCTTCAAGCTCTCTTGCGGAAAATCCTATTTGCGAAACAAGCTCAAGTTTTTCTCCGTCTATAAGTCTTACGGAAGCTTTATCGAAGTTGAGAATCTTGACGAATTCATTCAGAAAATCAAAACAAAAATCATAGACATTCTTCGACAGAGTGGACGATTCTATTAGAGAATGATATACATCTCTTTCTCTTTGAAGGTTCTTTTCGGCTTTTTTTCTTTCTGTAATATCTTCCGCAACTGCTATAACGCCTTCTTTTGTCCTGTGAACTGAATAATAAACCTTTTTTTCTCCTATAATTCCCTCGCCAGATTCCGGCAACCCGTTTTTTAGCACTTTTAGACAGGCTTCATGAATTTTTGAATTTTTAAAGTTTGGAAAAACCTCGCCGGCAATTAAGCCTTCTATTTCTTTTTTTCCGATTCCGGCGAAATCCGCATAAGCCCTGTTGCAGAAGAGGATCCGCAAATTTTCGTCGAGGGCGAGAACTGGATTTTTAAGGCTTTCGAGAATGAATTTGTGCTTTTCCTCGGATTTTTCAAGCCGGGACTGAATATTTATTAAATCGGTTATGTCACTGCCAATCGCTGTCCAATGTTCAAAGAGTTTTTCTTTTTGCGGGCTATAGACGATTTTAATCAGGTATTGCTTAATAGCTCCGTTTTTGTTCAGTTTTTTTTTATATTCGTATGAGCCGAATTCTTTTGTTTTTATAAGGGTTTTTTCAATGGCTTTATACTCGTCTAATCCGTGAATATCTCGGACCCTTCTGTTTTCGTAATAATCGCTTTTTTTATTTTCGACAGCCGCGAATCCATCGTTGACAAATTCATAATAATATTCACCGTCTTTTCTGACAAGACTCCAGAGCAGAATACCGGACTGGTTTTTAAGAACAATAAAAAGCTCTTCGGCGTTCTTTGAGAAGTCATTATTTTCCGGCATCTTTGTCTCTCGCCTAAAGTATATTGCCATAAATGCTTTATAGCAACCTGTCTGTCAATTGTTGAATATTGTTTTCATTCCGCTTATAATAATCCGTGAAAATAACTCTAACCAACATAGTTCAGATAGAAGATTACAACGATAACGATTTTTTGTTTTCTTTTATAAAGAAAAGGCTGACTTTCTCCAATTTTGAATATTTTCAGAGAAAAAAAATGGGAAAAAGCCTCTGGGGGCTGAAAAGCCAATTTTCTTTTTACAGCTTTTCAGAAAACAAAATTCTGCTACCCAGGGGATTTCTGCGCGAACTCCAAAAAAAGTTAGAATTAGAACAAATCTCTTATGATTTCTGCGACAAGAGATTTAAGCCACCGAACGTAAATTTTAAGTCCGGGATTTCCCTCTTGAATCATCAGCAAGAGGCTTTTAAGAAGACAGCGGAATACGACAACGGCATCATAGTTGCGCCTCCGGGTTCAGGTAAAACTATAATAGCTCTTGAAATAATAAAGGAAAAAGCCCTTCCTGCGCTGATTCTCGTCCACAGGAGACAGATTCTCGAACAATGGATAGATAAGATTGTCACTTTTTTGAGAATTCCAAAAAAAGAAATCGGAACTATTTCGACAAAAAAATTCGACATAGGCAGCAATATAACCGTCGCAACACTGCAGACTCTGTCAAAAATCAGGTCTCCAAAACTTAAAAACCTTTTCGGAACCGTTTTCGTGGACGAATGCCATCATGTCCCTGCAAAGACATTCAGAAAAGCCGTGTCAAAATTAAACCCTTATTATCTTTACGGGCTCACCGCGACGCCTTACAGAAAAAACAACGACGAAAGATCCATTTTTGTCTTCATCGGAGACATCATATACGACGTGTCAAAAAATTTCACTCAAAACCCGTCAATCCAATTATCAAAAATAATAATAAAAACCGTGCAGACTGAGCTGGATGTTCCTTTCGACGTCAAAACGGGTGATATTAATCTTCTTAATAAAATTCTTTTTTTTGATACATCGAGAAATAAAATCATCTTAGATAAAATAAAAAACGAAATCGAGAAGAAAAAAAAGATAATACTTATAACTGAAAGAAAAGAGCACATATATGTTCTTGATCTGTATCTTTCAGGAAGATACGACACTGTATCCATAACCGGAGATGATTCAGCGAAAAGCAGAAAATTAAAAAATGAAAAGATAACGGCAAATGACTATCAAATGATTTTGACCACGGGACAGTTTTTTGGCGAGGGCGCCGATGTCTTATCTTTGGACTGTCTTTTTCTCGCTTTTCCGTTTTCTTTCGACGGAAAACTAATGCAGTATATTGGGCGTATCCTGCGCGGCACCGGAGAAAAGACAGTATATGATTTCAGGGACTATAAAATTGATTACTTTGAGAGACAGTATATCAAAAGAGAAAAATTCTACAAAAAAATGCAGGCCATCTTAAAGAGGCCCGTCCTTTTAGAGACAGAACGGGCCCGGGATTCTGTTATTCTACAACAGTAAATGTCGTATAAGTGATTTCCTTTCCGGAATCATCGCTGTCAAAAAGCCTGAAATCATAAGATCCGGGTTCGTCGGGTGCGTAAAAGACAAAACTGCCTTCAAGATCCATCCCAAGATATTCATAATCGAGGTCATAATTATCGCACTCTTCTTCTTCTCCGTGTTCGATTTCAGAAGGAATTATACCCAGCCACGCTGAAGAGCTTAATTCTTGAGAAATCGTGTATTTTACTTCTATTTCTTCGCCGGGTTCGAATTCTGTTTTTTCGAGATCTATATACGCGCTAACCGCGCTGTAGTCATAGACGCCTTCTTCAATGACCTCAAAAGTCTGGTATGTAACTTCAACACCTTCTAAATCACTCGTAAACATTCTAATGTCATAAAGTCCCGGTTCCGTCGGAGCGACAAAAGTAACTTCTCCTGAGAGTTCGGATCCGATCAGGTGATACTGAAGGTCATATTCGTCATTTTCCTCTTCGTCTCCGTGTGGAACTTCCGAGGGAATAAGGCCAATCCACGCATTGTCATCAAACTCTTCGAGCGCTTTGTATTCGACAGTTATTATCTCATCCGGCTCATAAACGCTTTTATCAAGGTTGACATAGGCATCTTCGTCAACCTCTGTCGTGTCTGTAACTGTGGTGTCTGCCGCCGGAGTCGCGGGTTTTTGACTGCATCCCGCAGCAATCAGCGCAAAAAGGGCTGCGCAAAACAAAAAAGCAGTGATTTTTCCGTTCATCTTTCTCTCCTTTCTTCCTAATTTTATACATGCAAAAATTAATTTTAATAACTAATCAAAACTAATGCAAATTTTATTTCAGGAAGCAAGTCTGAATATCTCGAAGATTTCCTTTATCTCAGCCATGTAGTTTTTAACTACGTCATCTTTGTTTTTTTCAAATCTCTTTTCTGAATATCCCGTAAAATAACTGTGAAAAATCGAACGGACAATTGTGTGCAGAAGTTGAGACCTCTGTTTTGAAATACCCAAAAATTCAGAACTCTTGTCAAAAAGTGTATTTTCTAAAACAGCCGATTTAGTTTCTATCAGTTTGGATATGACATTTTTTGTGTTTTCTCCGAAATAAGTGAAGTTAATCAGCCTGTATGCGTCCTGATGTTCGAAGGCAAAATAAGCTATTGCCTTTCTAGCCCATAGATAATGTTCTACAGGGGATGAAAATTCTACATCTTTTGTAAAATTGAGCATATATTCGTATATATCGTCCATAAACTTTAACGCCGCTAAAAATTTCAATTCATATACATCTTTGAAATAAGAGTATAGTGTCGCATAATGATAGCCGGCGATGTCAGCGACCTTTCTTACGCTCAATGCGTTTAAGCCGTCTTTTTCAATTATTTGACACGCCGCTAAAACAAAATAATCTTTAGTTCTTATTTTTCTTATTTCTCTTTTATTCATCCTCTTTTCCGAGAAAAAAACTCATTACATAAAAGATACAAAAAAAAGAAATATAAGTAAAGAAAAAAAATACTTGACAAAATATCAAACACTGTTTAATATATAAAATATGTTTGTCAATCAAATGTCGCTTAAAACAGTGAGGTGAAAAATGAAAAGAAAATCGACAGTAAAGGGGATGCAAAAAAAGGTGCTGAGAAAAAAGCTGACGCATCGTCTGCTTAAAAAAGGAGTCCCGTCTTTTTCCTGGAACCCTCTTTTTATATGGTGAGGAAAAAAATGAAAAAGAATAATCTGTTTCGTGAGGATATCGAGAATAAATCGGTTCTCTTTTTCGATGAATCGAAGATATCCGTTTTTGAAGAAGCGCTTCCTTATTTGAAAACCTTCTGATATCATTTTCCTGACCCAAACGGCGCCAAAACAAAAAGGCGCCGTTTTTTATTAAAAGGGAAGTAATCAGGGGGAATATATGCTTTTGCTCAAAAACTGCCGTGTTATAGCGACCTTTGACGAAAATAAAAGAGAACTGCAGGGATACGACATACTAATAAAGAAAAACAAAATTTTTAAAATCTCAAGGTCAATCGAAATCGGCACGGATTTTTCGGGGGAGACAATAGATTGCGCCAGCCACGTCGTAGTCCCGGGTTTTGTGAACACCCATCATCACATGTTTCAGTCCCTCACAAGAAATGTCCCCCATGTCCAGAACGCAAAGCTTTTCGACTGGCTGACATTTCTATACAATGTATGGTCCGAAATAGACGAAGAATGCGTCTTTTATTCCACTCTCCTTTCATGCGGAGAACTCTTAAAAACCGGATGCGCGATTTCAACCGACCACATGTATCTTTATCCGCCAGAAATTTCAAAAAGCATCCTCGAAATTCAATTCGAAGCGGCCATGAAAACAGGAATAAGGTTCGCGCCTTCCAGGGGGACAATGACAAGAGGAAAAAGCGACGGCGGCTTGCCGCCTGACAAAATAGTTCAAGCCCCCGAAACCGTTCTTAAAGACATGGAAACGTCTATAGACAGATTTCACAACCCGTCTCCTTATTCAATGTCTAAAGTCATTCTCGCGCCATGTAGTCCATTTACTGTTGAAAAGAAAGTGATGAAAGAATCCGCTCTCCTCGCCCGTGATAAAAATGTCATTCTTCACACCCATCTCGCCGAAACTCGCGATGAAGACGACTACTGCATGGAAATCTATGGAAAAAGACCTCTCGATTTAATGCTGGAATTGAGATGGACAGGAAGAGACGTTTTTTACGCTCACGGTATTTGGTTTGACGACCGCGAACTTCAAATTCTCGCAGAGACAGACACGGGCATTTCTCACTGCCCGACATCCAACATGCGCCTGGGCTCGGGAATAGCGAGAATTAAAGAGATGAAAAAGCTCGGGATAAGGATTTCACTCGGCGTTGACGGGTCTGCTTCAAATGACAGTTCGGACATGCTGGGAGAGGCGAGGAATGCCATGCTGCTCGCGAGGGTCGCCGGCGGACCAGATGCTCTGACTGCGAGAGATGTCCTCTGTTTTGCCTGCAGAAACGGAGCGCGAATGCTCGGTTTTGAAAATTCCGGAACCTTAGAAGAGGGCAAAGCCGCAGACCTTGCGGTTTTCAGCCTCGGCGGTTTAGATAGAGCGGGATCCCTTTCAGATCCTGTCGCCTCTCTCGTCTTTACGGGGATATCCCATGCAGCTGAATATGTCATAGTAAATGGTGAAGTTGTCGTAAGAAAAGGTAAACTTACCGGTATTGACGAGGAATTTGTGGCTGAAAAAGCCTCCTTTCTCTCTCAAAAACTTTTGAAAAAAAAGATATGACCTTATCTTGGGCTTAAACGCGCGAATGCTTTTCAGTCACAGTAGACAACAGGAAGCTCATTCCAATCAGTTGTAAATTTCTTTGAAAGAAAATTTCTTCTCATTTTCCATTTCCCTTCTCTTTCAAATGATCCGAAACTTACAGTATTTCTTCCCATCTTTTTGTTTATCATATCAACTGTATTTATTATTTTTTCTCTTTTATCGTCTTCCCCGTTTTTCGTAAAAAAAGAAGGGGAAACATCGTCTTCTCCTGTCAACCCGCTGAATACGACACCCGCTTTTTTATATTTGTATCCTTCCCTGTAAATTTTCTCCAGCCCCGCGTGAGCTTGCTTTATAAGAGCCGGAGTGTATGCCGTAGGTTCAGAGATTTTCATTTCAGCCCAATTCGCGTATTGACGGGAGTCTTCACTGAATCTGTCTGTAGTTATGAAAACAGTCAGAGATAAAGGAACAGCTTTTTGACGTCTCATTTTTTCAGCGGCTGTTGTGACGTATTCCGAAAGAGCTCTTTTAATTTCCTCGACGCTCGTGACCGGTTTTCCGAAAGACCTTGAACACGCTATGCCTTTTTTGTCCGGGATGACTGCTTCGAGATCTATGCATGGAATGCCGTTGAGCTCCAGAACCGTTTTGGCTCCGGTGACAGTCAGGTTTTTTTGGATCCACTTCCTGTCGGCGTTTTTTAGATCCAATGCCGTGAAAATTCCTTTTGCAGCAAGTTTGGCCGCCTGCCTGCCGCCAATTCCCCATATTTCATCTGCTTGTGTTTTGGAAAGAACTTCATTTGTCTGGGTTGAGCCGAAAACAGAAAATACGCCGTTGTCTTTTTTTTTTGCGAGATCACCCGCGACTTTAGATAATGTCTTTGTGGGAGAAATACCCACGGAAACGGGAATTCCCGTCCATTTGTAAACAGTTTTTTTTATTTTTTCTCCGATGGATATTAAATCTTCTTTTCTAAAACCCCGCAGTGACAGGAAAGCCTCGTCAATCGAATAAACTTCCATTTCCTGAGAGAATCCCTTCAATGTCTGCATGACTCTTGAGGACATGTCCTGATATAGAGCGTAATTAGAAGAAAAGACCTGGACTTTATTTTTTTTTATGATGTCCGGTATCTTAAAAACCGGCGTTCCCATGGAAATCCCGAGAGCTTTTGCTTCGTTGGATCTCGAAACCACACATCCGTCGTTATTTGACAAAATAATCACAGGGACATTCATTAGAGACGGGTCAAAAACTCTCTCGCAGGAGACGTAAAAATTATTACAGTCCACAAGAGCTATCGCGGGGGATTCTTTTTTCATACGCTTGAGATCAGAGCTGATGAATTACAAAGGTCACGATTCCCCATATCTCGCAGTTCATCTCAGGCGTTACCTCGATAGGTCTGAATTCCGGGTTTTCAGGAAGAAGAAAAAGCTTGTCTTTTTTTTTCAAAATCCGTTTGACAGTGAACTCTCCGTGCAGAACAGCTATTGCGATTTTATTGTTGGACGGCTCGAGCGATCTGTCCACAATGAGCAGGTCCCCGGAGTGAATCCCGGCTCCTATCATTGAGTCTCCCGAGACTTTGATGAAAAAAGTTGCAGAGGGGTGTTTAACTAAAAATTCGTTTAAGTCGAGATGCCTCTCTTCATAATCTCCGGCGGGAGAAGGAAAGCCTGCAGAAATTTTAGTTCTAAAATAGGGCAGTTTGAGAGTTTTCCTCTTTTCGAAAGAATAAATGCCTGTTATTTTAACTTCCTTGTCTTCCATGGTTGATTTTAATCTTTCTGTTCCTTCAGGTCAATTAACCGCCGAGTGAAGTCCATTTTCAATTTTCCCCCGAAATCCAACTCAATATCCTCTTTCTCTTTTTAGAATGCCGTATGTATTTTCTGAATTTTTTCTCGTCAGACACAAGTTCAAAGACAACAGCTCCGTATTTTATGAATAGTTCTTTCATCCTGTATATATACGCCAGTATGACATCGGGGAAAAAAGACTCCGCCCCGTGAAGAGTTTTCAAGTCCGACGGTTTCGGAAAAAATCCGAAAAATAAACTGCTGGTTTTTTTTGCCGCTCCTCTTTGTTTTCCCATCCGGCTGAAAGCGCTGTGGAGAATAATCGGATCATCTCCGATAAGAACAAGAGCGTCTTCTACAATTTTTCCGTAAAGATCTTTTTCAGTTATCCCGGCGCTGACGAAAGATTTGAGTTCTAACCCGAAAACTCTTTCCACCGCGCCGAAAACAGAGCACACAGCCCTTGCTGAAGCTGTTTTATCCATTAACTCGATGAATTTGTCCCAAGAAACATCATGGGATGATACTATTAGGGCGATATCAAGCAGGTGTATCAGTTTAAGGCAGAATACGTGTTGAAATGAAAGGTGAATGCAGAGATATAAAAGCAAATATTCCAGGGACATGACTTTAATATCTTTTTTTGAAATTCGGAGGGTTTGAGAGTTTTTCCAGACATCTTCCGCCGGGAAATTGAAAGGATTTTCAGGAGGTAAAATATTCCAGTGAAGTTCTATTTTGACTGACTTTTCATTTCCTCCAGCACATACAGCCTTCAGGTATCCCATGTGATAACCGTATTTTTCAATCCAAGTCCTGTTCCACTTTTCCGGTTGGGCGAATTCACTCAAAATTTTGTCTGCTCTTTTTGCGTCTTTGTTTCTGATGAGAATGTCTATGTCCTGCATCGGCCTTTTTTTCAATCCCCCGTAAACCATCTCGGCTACGTGGAAGCCTTTCAAAAGCATAAACTCGAGATTTTCATCTCCAAGTAATTCTGCCGCAGATGAAAAAACTCCTTGCATCAAAATTGAATCTCTCCAAAGAGGCGCGTAGAGAGAGCGCAAATCTTTTAAAACGAAAGGCGGTGTTTCATTTTTATCTTTCAAAACGCCATGAAGATAACCCGCGACTCCGTGCTTTGAGGCAAGTGAGACGATTTTTTGCCAGTCATGGTCAGAGATGCCCTGCAGAGATGAATGCCTTTGACCCGGAGATAAGATTTTTGCAAGCCTTGAAAAAATCTCCGGCTTATCTCTTTCTTCTTCAGTTGTTTTTGAGCGAACCCAAAAATGATTCGGCATACAATCCGTTCTTTTCAACCAGTTCTTTGTGAGACCCTTGTTCGGCTATCCTTCCTCTGTCTAAAACATAGATGTAATCAGCTTTAGCGACATCGGAAAACCTGTGGCTGATAAGGACTATCGCCGAGTCTTTAGCCTTTTCTTTCAGCGCTCTTATTAATGTTTCTTCAGAGATATAGTCAAGAAAAGCCGCCGGTTCATCGAGGATAAAAAGCCCCGCTTTTTTATACAAACATCTTGCGAGAGCCATCTTCTGCCACTCGCCGGCGCTTAGTTCCCTTCCGTTTTCGAACCATCTTCCGAGCCGCGTTGAAAATCCGTTTTCAAGTTTTTGGATTACTTCTTTTGCTCCTGTTTTTTCAGAAGCCGACAAAACTCTGTCCATGTCCTTTTCGCCTGAAATGTCTCCGAGCCAAATGTTTTCTTCTGCGGACAGCTGATATTTCTGGAAATCCTGGAAAGAGGCAGAAACCAATTTTCTCCACTCTTTGGGTTCGAACCTTCTTATGTCGTCGCCGTCAACGAAAACGGCTCCTTCGTCCGGATCGTAAAACCGGCATAGAAGCTTCGCTACGGTCGTCTTGCCGGATCCGTTTGATCCGACTATCGCGGTTATTCCGCCCTTTCTGAAGGTCATGCTCACGTTTTTAATCGCGGTTATTTTCGAACCCGGATATTTGAAGGAGGCTTCTCTGATCGAGACTTCCGAAAAGCCGCTTATTTCTGCCTTTGTCTTCTCCTCCGTTTTTTTAAGACCGCTCTTTAAGCAGAGAAAATCTGAAAAATAACTCATGAAAAGCCCGCTTTCATACAAACCGACAAAACCACCCAAAATTCCTCTCAAATTTCCCTGTCCACGCTGAAAAGCCTGAAAGAACATCACAAGGTTTCCAAGCGACATAACTCCGCTGTAAGCCAACGAAGTGAGATATACTAAAAGAGAGGCGAGAATCGCAGAAGAAAGAGTCTGAGCCGCGAGATCCGCTCCGGCTCTTTTTTTCTTTATCGAAAGCAATTGCCCCCTGAGCATTTTTCTGAATTGATTGAACCTTTCCTTGAAAAGACCCGCTGAACCGAAAAGTCTCAGTTCTTTGGCGTTTTGTTCCGATGAAAGCAAAAAATTGTAATACCAGGTTTCCCTTTCATGTTTAGTGACTTTTTTCTGCCATTTATACACAATCCTCGCGAAAGCGAGCTGAACCAGCGTTCCCGGAACAACAGCCGCGAGAAGGACAAGTCCCGCGATTCGGCTGAAAGAAAGTATCAGCGCCGCAACGCCGATAAAAGTCAAAAAGTTTTGAAAAACAGAAAACATCTGATTTAATATAGCTGTAGGCCTATACGGCGCTTCCCTTTGAGCTCTGTGAAGAGTGTCGTAGTAATCAGGATTTTCGTAAAAAGCTATGTCTATCTCGGAAGACTTATCATGCAGCATTTCGAAAACTTTATCTGTAATTCTTAACGAGTGGTATTCGGAAAGAATTTCGTTAAAAGAGTCGGCAATAAAACTCAACGCGTATGACAGCCCGGCGGCAACAATAAGAACAATTGATTTTAAGAACGCCTTTTCCGCATCCGGAGAAGATATCCCCTCTGACACCGAATCGACAAACAGCTTTACTATATAAAGCATAACGACTGGAAACACCGCTCTTACTGCCGTCAAGGCAATTCTCGCGGCGAGTATTTTTTTAGAAGCCCTTAATACAACCGAAAGAGCTGTTTTATAGCCGGCAAAAATCATTTTTATGTGCTTTCAGAGTTTTCTTTCCCATCAACCGGAAAGTTTGTCAAAAAACCATTTTTCATCGTATAAAAGCATAAGTCTTTTCAATCCTTCCCATACATGAACATCCGTTCCGTCAATGTGCCTTCTAAGCCAAAAACCGAAAGACATGCCGATTGTCCAGTAAGAATAATCATTTTCAACATCGTATTCTCTAAGCGTTTGTGCGTATTCGTTGTCGAGCCATTCCAGCGCGTCAGTTCTGCCGTTCACGACGAAAGTCATATAGTTTCTGGAATCCGTTTCAATATCCCTGTTTTGCTTAAGGTAAAGGTAGCTTTGAACCATCATTCTGAAAAAACGCCTGAAAACTCGCTGATAAACCTCTTTGTAGGTTGAGTTTCCTAAATTTCCTCCGGGAGGAGGCAGAAGGTTTTCATATCCCCATATTATAATTTCGGGGTTGTAATAACCGAATTCTTCATGTTTTATCAAAATAGGCATTCTTGCCGTTTTTTCTATCAAAGAAAGGTCAAAAAAACTCGACCTCGGCGGTTTTCCTTGAAGAAGCGCGAAGCCGTCGGTCAACCCCCCGTAGTATAGTATCCCGTTTATTCCGCCCAAGAGCATTTGATTTTTATCCTGGGCAAAAAACATGTATTCATAGGGTCTTTCGAACCAGGCCTCATAAATTATTTTTAATTCTTCTTCCGACAAAGAACCTCCGTAAACGCCTCTCCTGTCGAAATCCTTCAAAGAAGAACAAGCCGTCAAAATAAAAGCCACTGTGATAAAAACAATTTTCCTCATCTCGCCTCCTTTATATTCAACCCGGATGGACTTAAAGATTTATTTTGTATATCATTATCATAAAAATCGCAAGGAGGCGCAATGAAAACACTCACGTCTGTTTTAATTTGCCTGTCTTTTCTCGTATTCGGATGTTCAGAAAAACCATGCCCGGAAACCGTTCATCAAACAACCGAAGCCCCTGAAGAGAATTTTCTTTCATTCAATTTATCTTCAGCAGAAGGGCTGTCATATCTCAAAGAAGGCAGTTTCGTCCTCTCTTTTACAGAAGCTTCAGTAACAGAAGGATCTTTTTCAAGCATTTCCCTTTCTTTTTCATCACAAATCGATTCTGCTGACGGATTACATTTCGATATTATGCTTCCTTCAACTGACAGGTTTTCAGTTTTCGTCGGATTGTGTACTCCGGCCGGATGTGTTTTGGATTTTGTCAGCCCCGAATTTCCTTTCACGGTAGTTGACTCGGAATATGTAGGACTGAAGACGTATTTCGACGCTCCTCTCGAACCTGCCCTGACATTATCATACACAAGAAACGAAAGGCAGATAGAAACCCTTTCTTTTGATCTGTTTGAAATAGATATAGATTCGATAGTGATCGAAGAATCTTTTATAAAGGTTTTTAAAGGGAAAATGAGATTAAGATCTTCAATAAATGCGGACATCCTTTTTGAAGGAGTTTTTTACTTAAAGGACGCAGAACCTTTACAGATAATGGTTGATTGACATGAAAAATTTTTTACTCCTGGTTTTTTTTATTTTCTTCGGCTGTTCGGGAAGGAAACATATAATCATCGATAAATCTTTCGACAGGGACACTGTGTTCGCGACAGCCAACAGTTCAATTCGCGTAATCCTACCTTCCAACCCGTCTACGGGATATCAATGGTTTCTTGAGACAGCCGAAAACAGCTATCTGTCTTTGGACAGTTCCCTTTTCCTGTCCGGAACAGAAGGCCTTCTTGGATCCCCCGGGGAACAAATATTTTTCATAACCTTCAGCCGTGATGACTCCGCCGTCCTTGTTTTTTATTATTCACGGGAGTGGGAAAGTTCTCCTGCGTCGGACTCTTTCACTATTTTCATCTTCCCGGGAAAATACCGCTGATTTAGAGAAATAGCCCAACTATAAATTATGCTTTATTGTTTTGCCTTCCCCTATAAAGACGACGTCTTCAGCAATGTTTGTGGATAGATCCGCTATTCTCTCAAGGTTGTGAGTTATGCTTATGAGCTTCAAAGCTCTCTCTATCGTCGTCGAGTCCTTCAGCATGAACACGACAAGTTCTCTTATTATACTGTCTTTCAGAGCATCGACTATGTCGTCTTTGGCGCAGACATCCCTTGCCAATGCTATGTTTTCGTTGATAAATGAAGATATGCTGTCTTTGAACATTTTCAGAACTTCGTGCTTCATTTTCGCCAGGTCCTCATATTCTTTTAATTTAGGTTTTTCTATAAGATAAAGCGAGTGTTGTGAAATGTTTACGGCGTGATCGCCCATTCGCTCAAGATCGCTGTTCATCTCCAATATCATGAGAACATTTCTGAGATCCGAAGCCTTCGGCCCGAATTGAGCGACAATGTGAGTGCAAAGTTCTTCTATTTCAATTTCTTTCATGTTTGCTTGGTTTTCAAGTTTTCCAATGACTTCTTCGAGCAGGTTTTTTTGATTTCCCGTCAGTCCATTAAGGCTTTTGACTATCATCTCCTCTATGAGAGCAGAAAATGAAATGATGCTTTCTTTTAATCCTTCGATTTTCTCGTGAAGCATGCGGTCTCCTCAGCTGAATTTTCCGGTGAGATATTCCTCTGTTTTTTTGTCGTCCGGTGAAGTGAACATTTTTTCAGTTTTACCGAATTCGACGAGTTCGCCAAGATAGAAAAATGCCGTATAGTTGGACACTCTCGCGGCCTGAGACATGTTGTGCGTGACGAGCAGAAGAGTCACGAATTCTTTCATTTCGACAATAAGCTCTTCTATTCTCTTTGTCGCTTTTGGATCAAGAGCCGACGTCGGCTCATCGAGCAGGAGAATTTCAGGATTTAGAGCTAACGATCTGGCTATGCAGAGCCGCTGTTGCTGTCCCCCTGAAAGAAAAGTCCCTCTTTTGTGAAGGCTGTCCTTGACTTCATTCCAAAGCGCTGCTTTTTTCAGGGAATCCTCTACTATCTGGTCTCTTTCAGCTCTCGACAGTTTGATGCCCCCGAGCTTGTATCCGGCTATTACATTGTCGTATATATTCATTGTGGGAAAAGGGTTCGGTTTCTGAAAAACCATTCCAATTTTTCTTCTCAGGCCAATGGGGTCCAGTCCGTGAATTTCTTTTCCGTGAAGAAATATCTCTCCTTCCCTTCTGACGCTTGAATCGAGTTCGTGCATTCTGTTTAACGCTCTGATGAATGTCGTTTTGCCGCACCCGGAAGGTCCCATTATGGCGGTGACATTGTTCACGGGCACTTCAATGTTGATTTTGTCAAGAGCTTTCGTTTCGCCGTAATAGAGCGAAAAATCAACTGTGTTTAAAACCGGACTTTCCATTTTTTCGCTATCCCGCTTGCTATAAAATTTACACCGAGAATAAAGAGTATTAAAAACAAAGAAGCCCCCCATGCAATATTCTGCCAGTCCTTATACGGGCTCGTTGCATATCTGTATATCAGCAGGGGCAGTGCGTTGACCGGCTTGAATATATTATAGTTCATGAACTGATTCCCAAAGGCGGTAAAAAGCAGAGGCGCAGTTTCTCCGGCTATCCTGCTGACACCGATAAGTATCCCGGTCAGAATACCGCTTGTGCTGACCGGAAGAATCACCCTCAAAACTGTTTTATAATAAGGCACGCCGAGTGACATTGAAGCCTCTTTCAGCGTAATGGGGACGAGTTTGACCGTCTCTTCTGTCGCCTTTATGACCATGGGCAGCATCATAATTGATAGCGCAACAGAACCGGCAAAAGCAGAAAAAAGACCTTTCAATGGCCGGACTATCCACACATAAGCTATTATTCCCATGACGATGGAAGGCACGCCCTGAAGGACTTCTACCCACAGCCTCACCCAAAAAGAAAGCCGCGACCCTCTGTTTTCCGCCAGAAAAACGCCGCATAAAATTCCAAGAGGTATTGAAAGCAGGCATGTCAGGGCAATTAGAAGCAATGTCCCCACTATTGCATTAGAAATTCCTCCGCCCTCCTGTCCTACCGGTTTCGGGAGAGAAAAGAAAAAATTCATGTCTATGGACGAAATCCCCTTTTTTGCCACGAAAAACAATATTAGAATAAGCGGAATCACAGTCAAAAGCGAAAGACTAATCACCGTGCCCTTGAATATAATATTTTCAGCTTTTCTTCTCGCTATAGATTTAATTTTCAAAAACAACTCTTTTCTTTGTGCGTCACTCTTTTCCCGACTTGTCTGATTTTTTTATATAAATACGGCCGATAAAATTGATTGTTGTCGTGACGAGAATGAGAAGAAGTCCCATCTGAATAAGCGCTGAGAGGTGTATACCGCTCGACTCGTTGAACTCCAGAGCGATAATACTCGACATTGTGTTGCCCGGAGAAAATATCGTTTTATGTATTTCATGCAGAGAAGTCAAGGAAGCCGGAAGAGAGTTGAGGTTTCCTATTACCATAGTCACCGCCATTGTCTCTCCGAGCGCCCTTCCGAGAGCCAAAAGAAGCCCTGCTGCGATTCCCGATCTTGCATAAGGGAAGATAACGTTTTTTATTACCTCGTATCGAGTCGCGCCGAGCGAGTAAGCGGCTTCTTTAAGTTCCGTCGGCACAAGATGCAGGACTTCTCTTATTATTGACGCGGAGTAAGGAATAATCATTATGGCAAGAACTAAAGAAGCAGTCATTATTCCCACTCCATAGGGGGGGATTCCCGTTTTTATCTCAACTGCCCTGACAATGGGCACTACGACGCTGAAGCCCCAGAAACCGTATATGACTGACGGAATCCCTGAAAGCAGTTCAACAGAACTTTTGAGAAAAGCGGGAATAAACCCTCTCTTCATATATTCTCCGAGAAGGAGCGCCGTCGAAAAAGCGAAAGGGATAGAAATAAGGAGAGAGAGAAAAGAAGTAGATATTGTCCCGAAAAGAAACGGAACGGCTCCGAGTTTTATGCTTTCGCCTTCCCATACCGATTGGGGGTTCCATCGAGTTCCGAACAAAAAAGAATCACCAAGAGCCTTTATGGACGGCAATGCGCTGATAAAGAGCGTCAAAAATATACCCGCGATTAACACAAATATTATCGCACCTGATGCGTAGAGCATGGCTCTGAATATTCTGTCGTTCATAGAATGACAACAAGGGAGGCTTTCGCCTCCTTTTCACTATATAAGTTCTTTGCCGCCGAAGTTCACTGATTTTATGAGGTCTTCGACCTGCTCTGCCGCTTTCTGAGGTATCGGCGCGTAGTGCAGTTCTTCGCAGTAAATTTGTCCTTCGTGTGTCATCCACCAAAGCAGGTTAACGAGTTCTTTAGCTCTATTCTCGTCTCTTCCGCCGTAATTCTGGTCTTTATAAAGAATTATCCAGGTAAAACCGCTTATGGGATATCCATCCTCGGCGTCCGTGTCGGTCAGGGAAACTATCATATCTTTCGGCAGATCAATATCGGCTGAAGCGCTGACCGACTCAATCGTCGGGACTATAAACTTTCCGGCTTTATTGCTGACTGACGCGACCGGCATTGAATTGCTCAGAGCGTAAATAAGTTCGGTGTAACCAATAGCGCCGGGCATTGAGCTTATCTGGCCGGCAACGCCGGGGTTTCCGTTGGCTCCTATACCTACAGGCCATTCCAGAGATTTTCCCGTTCCCACTCTCTGCGCCCAGTCCCCGCTCACTTTCGTCAGATAGTCGCTGAAAATATACGTTGTTCCGCTTCCATCTGACCTGTGGACAACAATAATTTCCGTGTTAGGAAGAGAAGTGCCGGCGTTGATTTCTGTTATTTTCGAATCATCCCATCTGGTTATCTGACCAAGAAAGATCTGGGCTATTACATCCGGTGTAAGATTGAGAGGAGGGTTGCCGGGCAGATTGTATGAAATGACGACCGCGCCGAGGCAAATAGGCACATGAATAATTTCCGCGCCGGCTTTACTGAGCTCGTCCGCTTTCATAGGCGCATCTGTTCCGCCGAAATCAACCGTTTTTTCTATGAGCTGGTTTATTCCGCCTCCCGATCCAATGGCGTTGTAATTGACTTTGGGTCCCCTTATCCTGCTGTATTCGTCGAACATTTTCGAATAAAGAGGAAAAGGAAACGTCGCCCCGGCTCCGAGAAAGTCCATCTCTATCAATTCAACCTGCGAGGAGTCCTGCACCCCCTGCTGTGGTTTTTGACTGCACGCGAACAAAAGCGCCATAAAAGCAAGCGATACGGCTAAAATCAGTTTTGTCTTCATTTTTCCCCTCCTCTGTAAAATAAGTTTAGGGGGCGTAAAACCCCCTTTTGAAATTTTTGTTATTCTATTATGATGAAACCTTCGTGTCAAACACCCATCTTACCTGAAAGAGAAATTTGTTCGTCGAAGTGTAGTCTTCCATCTCGTAATTTTCCATCATAAACTCAGCGCCGAGATAAACTCTGTTTTTACTGTCTTTGAACGCCGTCCAGTTGAATCCGCCGAAAATTCTGTTAAGCCCGTCATCGTCAGTGTCTGTGTCGGGATCCCATTGATCGTATCTTACGTAAAGATCTATTTCGTTTCCGGTCATCGGCTTAAGATGCAGAACAGGATATACGGCAAAACCCATGGATTTAACCGCTTCATCTGCGCCGGCGGCTGTAAAGCTTCTGCCGTAATAAACAGCTCCGAGCCCGAATACTTCATGGTTGAAATTGAGCGCGGCATGATAAAGGTTCAATGTAGCATATTCGTCATCCGCGTTCGGAGCTCCGGGCTTGTCGTAGGCATAAGAACCGCCGAAAGAGAGCATCGGCATCGGCTTTATGTTTGCAGCAGCGGCAAACATCATGTTCTTGTTGAAATTAGCACTGCCTTGGGTGTTTTTATATCCTTCTCCGTTGACCGCTGTAGCCGCCCAGTCAAAATACTGAAGGTTTCCTACCGCGGCAAATCCGTAATCCGCCGAAGAATGAAGACCCTGCATATCGAAAAATCTCGATGAAATAGTGGGACAGGCGGGTTTAGCTATTCCGTCTTCTCCGAAGACGTTTCCTATGAGTCCGAACTGGAATTTGTGGTATTCAACGAGATTTGCAAGCTGTATATAACCAGCTTTCAGCCTCACGGAAGCGCCGTCTTTGTAGTTTTTACTGCTCAAAAAATCAAGAGTCAGTTTTCCCGAAAGATATTCATTGTATTTTGCCGACAAAATGACATATCCTCTTTCGACGCTGAAGTATGTCTGCGTTATTTCGGCGTCGCCAGTGTCGTCTGGAGCTTCCTGGACAAGCGTGAATCTGTTTCTGACTTCCATTCCGAGATTCAGATCGAATGCCTGAATCGCGGAAAAGACTGCCGTTGAAACAACTGCGGCAATCAGCAAAACTTTTCTTGCGTTCACTAATCCTCCTTTTTGTATGAATCCCTTTTTCTCCAACCGAGAATTAAAACGCAATACTAATAAATTTATTTTATTAAGATCAAATAATTTTTTTGTTAAGATTGTGCTAACTTTTAAGTTCGGGGAAACTCACCGTGAAAACAGAACCTTTGCCCTCTTCGCTTTCGAAAGAGACGTAGGCGCTGTGCCTTTCGGCTATGCTCTTCACTATGGACAGCCCTAAACCGGTCCCTCCGAGCTCTCTGGACCTCGATTTGTCTGCTGTATAAAATCTGGAAAAGATTTTTTCTCTGTCTTTAACTGAAATTCCTATTCCAGTGTCACGGACTGAAAATGTTATCATGCCGGCTACCTTAGAAAGGGAGACTATGGATTCCCCTCCCTCTTTATTGTATTTTATTGAATTATCCACAAGGTTAATAGCCATCTGCATAAGTAAAAACTCGTCACCAAAGATATAACAATCTTTTTCCTCGACTTCATCATGAAGATTGATTCCTTTTTCTTTCGCCCTTTGTTCAAAAACAGTCAAAGTTTCCAAAACTACAGCCTTCATATCTGTCTTTTTGAAATCGTAAATAAACCCGGGGTCGTCAGTTTGTGTCAGGAGAAGCAAGTCTTTGACAAGGTTGTTGAGCCTGTTAAGGTTTTTCTTGATTATACCCATGAATTTCTTTTTATTTTCCTGTGATTCTCCTTCATACATTTCAAGAAAACCTATAATAACAGAAAGAGGCGTCTTGAGTTCATGAGCAGTATTTACTATGAACCTGTTCTGTCTGTTCTCGGCTTCCTTTATCGGAGAAAGATCGAAAACTGAAACCAAAAACATCTTTTTTCCTTCGGCGGATATTTTCTCTGCGCAAACACTGCAGAAACGGTTCATGACCTCAAACTCGCCGGATACTACTTCGTCGCAATCCTGCGCCTTTTTCAGCAGTAAAAAAAATTCTTCTCCTCCGATTATTTCTCTGTAATGTCTGCCCTGGGATTTGTCAGAAACATCTTTCAGGAATGAGCCCAACGGAGCGTTCGACAGAATAATCTTCCCGGTATCGTCAATAAGAAAGAAAGATGACAAAGAGCAGTCAGCGGTCAATTTAATCCATTTTCGGTATCCATCCGAATCATTATCGCGTCTTTTGTCTAATGATAAGAGTTTTAGGAAAAACGCGTGGTTTTCTCCGAGAACGCTTTTTTCCTTCTCGCTCAGAATAGGCTCTGATAAAGATTTATAGGCTCTTTTTGCTGCGTCATAGAGCGAATCGTTGGCGCTTACAACAGATCTTATCGCGATAAAAACAGCTGTGATCCCGCCGAAAAACACCAATACAAGAGTGAATATATATACTTTTTCGCTGTATCCCGTGTGTATCGCAGACGGGTTCCCCTCGACGGAAATTATTCCCTTGAATTCATTTTCGACGAAGACAGGCAACGCGAGAGATACGGAAGAGTCGGTTTGAGAATATCCGAAAAACCGCGATTCTTCACCATATTCTGAAGCGGCTCTCAACGCCTGATAAAAAGCTCCTCCCAACGGAACTTTTTCCCCTGAATCCATTGCGCTTCTCGAATCTGCTATCAATTCGCCGTTTTTGTCGAAAAGAGAATATCTGAGTCTCTGCTCTTTGAAAATATTTTTATACAAGCTGTCTGCGTTTTGTCTTCCTTCCTCTTCGAGCATTGTCCTTGATATTTCCCTTGCGTTCACGCAAGCGGCAAAAAGGACATTTAAGTATTCGCTTTTTTTTATACCGCCGGTGTATTTGTATGAAATAAAAACGGAGAAGACAAACAATAGAAAGATTATTAAAAACGGAATAAATATGAAAGAAGAAATTCTTTTAATCAGATTCAAATTTATATCCGACTCCTCTTACTGATTTTATGAGCTTTCCGTATTTTCCAATTTTTTCCCTTATTTTCACTATGTGGACATCTATAGTTCTGTCTATGACTATTTTTTCCGATCCCCAAAGTTTTTCAAGTATGGCGTCCCTGCTGAAAACCCTGCCGGGTTTTGACGCGAGAATATCGAGTATCTTAAATTCAGTCGCGGTGAGAAAAATTTTTTTTTCTCCGTTTTTCACTTCAAACTTGTCTTTGTCTATGGTCAAATCCAAGACCTTGAGAATTCCCTTTCCCTCATCTTTATCTGTTTCAACGCCGGCAATCCTTCTTATGACCGCTTTTATTCTCGCCGTCAGTTCTTTCATGCTGAAAGGCTTTACGATGTAATCATCGGCTCCGAGTTCCAAGCCCAATACTTTGTCTGTTTCTGAATCCATCGCCGTAAGCATTATTATCGGCACATCTTTTTTATCTGGATCCGCTTTCATTATTTTGCAAATCTCTATTCCCGTATAACCCGGCAGCATGAGATCTAATATAACAAGGTCCGGCTTGTTCTTTGAAATATATCTGACAAATGAATATCCGTCTGAAAAAACCTCGGTAGAATAGTTTTCTTTCTGCAGTCCGGTTTTTAAAAGTTCAGTTATATCGGGTTCATCGTCCACAATCGCTATCTTTTTTTTGAAAGACATGAATCCCTCTCATTTTTTACAAGTTGATTCTTATGAGTATACATTATATATATCTCTTTAATAAACAAAAAATATTAAAAGGGGAGGTTCCAATGTGGATAACATGGGTCTGGCTGATTTTCGCCGCGGTCTTCATAGTCGGCGAAATATTCACTGCCGGATTTTTTCTCATCTGTTTCGGCATAGGAGCCGCAGCCGCAGGAATCGTCTCCATGATAGATGTTCATCCCCTGTGGCAGTGGGCTGCATTTGTCCTCTTTTCCGCGCTGTCATTCGCTTTCGCGAGAAGATTTTCTGAAAAAATAACGAAAAAACAGCCTAAAGGCATAGGAGCCGACAGGCTTATAGGACTTAAAGGAATTGTAACTGAAAGGATTGACCCATTCGAAAACACTGGGCTTGTAAGAATCGAAAATGAAGTGTGGAGGGCCAACAGCGAGAAAGAAGAGACAATCCAAAAAGACGAAGAAGTGGAGATCATAGAAATCAAAGGAGTTCACCTGATAGTGAAAAGAATTAAGGAAAGGAGTCTCAAATGAATTTTCTCCCCTTGATAATATTCGCGGCGATAATCATTTTCTTTTTCGCAGCGACCTCTCTGAAAATAGTCAGGCCATGGGAAAAAGGTCTCGTTGAAAGATTTGGAAGATACCAGAGAACGGTCGGCAGTGGTCTGAATTTTGTTTTCCCTTTCATAGAGAAAATCAGAAGAATTGATTCCCGCGAACAGGTTGTTGACGTGCCTCCTCAGTCGGTAATAACAAAAGACAATGTTGTCGTAGACGTCGACGCTGTAGTATATTATGAAGTTACCGATCCTGTGAAAGTTGCGTATAACGTCGCAAATTTCTATCTTGCCGCCACAAAACTCGCTCAGACAAACCTCAGAAACCTCATCGGCGACCTCGCTCTGGACGAATCCCTGACTTCAAGAGAAGTTATAAATACAAAGCTAAGGCTGATTCTTGACGAAGCAACAGACAAGTGGGGAACAAAAGTCACGAGAGTAGAGCTTCAGAGAATAGAGCCTCCTTCCGAAGTCGTCGATTCAATGCACAGACAGATGAAGGCGGAAAGGGAGAGAAGGGCGATGATTCTCGAAGCCGAAGGCCACAAACAGTCTGTTATATTGAAGGCAGAAGGAGACGCTGAATCAATCAAAAAGGTAGCAGACGCTTCAAAATACCAGAAAATTACAATAGCTCAGGGCGAAGCTGAAT
Organism: uncultured Desulfuromonadaceae bacterium; assembly: GCA_964397545.1. Classification (GTDB taxonomy): domain Bacteria; phylum SDB-A; class SDB-A; order SDB-A; family SDB-A; genus JAFGIG01. Next base: position 61,142 of record CAYNIW010000011.1, read on the forward strand.
CCATTTCCATTGTTTTCAATGCCATACACAAAGGTAATCCGACAAATGACCTGCTCGCGGTCAAATATCTCGAAGCTCTTGAAAAGATTTCTAATGGAACAGCTACAAAAATTTTCATGCCGTATGAATCTTCAGCTTTCCTCGGCTCTATCGCCTCGGTCGGCGAACTTTTCAAGGATAAAAACAAGAACTGAAATTTGGGGCGGATTCTTTTCCGCCCTTTTATTGTATCGTATCTCTACAATTGACTTAAGGATAAAAATACCTTCCCTTAATGTTGGATATCTCTTCTTTTCTTTTATTTTATTTGCGTAACGATTTTTCATTTCTATGAAAAATCGGATTCGTAATCAGTACTCTTTTCTTTAACCTTCGTGGTGGATATTTTTCTTTTTCTTTCTTTCGTGCTAATTCGTGTAACGATTTTTCAT
>CAYNIW010000012.1:0-33415 GCA_964397545.1 uncultured Desulfuromonadaceae bacterium
AAAATCCTCGTTGAATACAACAGAGCCCACACCGAGTGTGAATGTGTCGGCATAGGCATAGCCTCCGGCACTTTGAATAAAAAATTCGAATTCAGGAAAATAAGGAGTCGGACAGGACGGAGACACAGCGATTCTGTATGCGTTGTTCAATCTTACACTGTCTCCGGGGTTGAGCTGAGAGAAGTTCTCAGTCGAATCGAGTATTGTAATATAGGGATCCTTGCTGATAGAGCGAAGGCGGGCCTGAACACTTGTTGCAGTTCCACTGCCTGTATTATTAAAGTATGGGCTTATAAAAACAGTATCTCCGGGCATAAGTTCGGAGGGTCCGTAATAACCTTTTACAGCCATGACGGGCGCGTTTACAGCGAGATTGAAATTGCTAACCCAAGTGCTCTCAGTCGCCGCTATGGACAAGGTCATCGGTATAGAGTATCCATCTTGCAGACCTCCCGCTATTGTGACGTTGAACTGGGAAGAACCGGCAGTAGAATCGCCGGAGTTTATGTTTCCGTAATTTACAGTGTTTTGATTTATCGTTATATTAGGGTCTGAAGACGACAATGTCCCTACTACGCTGTGGGCTGTCTGAGTTCCCCAGTTTTTGACCCACACGCTCATATTATAGGTCTGGCCGGGATTGACCTGACCGTTGCCGGCCGGAATATATCTGAGATAGCTGACGTAAGCTCCGCTCGATATGACATAGATGGAACTCATATAGGGATAGAGGTTGTGTCCGGTAATAGTGACGAGCAAAGAACAAGGGCTCTGGTTGAAGACGTGAACGGTCGCAGAACCAGAGGCGTTTGTATATGCGGTCCAAGTGGAATCTCCGCTCTTCAGAGCTACAAGAGCGTTCCTGACAGGTGCTCTCGCTGTGTTGACCGTGAATTGAACATCAATTCCGCCTACCGGGATCGTCGCCGGATGGTTGACAGTCAAAGCATTGGGGTAATCAGTCCATCCGTCTATTGAAGGATCTCCGAACAGGTTGTAGGCGTCGTAATAATACTGAACTCTCGATCCGAGATGATATACTCCGAGGAGTCCGTAATCATAGAATGCCCTCTGCCAGGTCACTGTGGAATCGAAAATCGCGTGGAACACCCATCTTTCGAGGGTATCATCTTCTGTCCAGTAAGAAGAAGGCGCTGATGCCCAAAAACTCACCGATCCTTTGTTCCCCGCTCTTATCCATGTTTCAGCAAAACATTCGCCGACAGACCACTGCCCCGTATTGCAGGCGTAGCTCATGACAATAGGATATTCGCTGACGTTGGTCAGGGCGTTGACGTTTGCCTGTGAAAAGGAAGGACCGTCGGCCCAACTCGTCGAACCGCCGTGTCCTGAATAAATACCCCAGGACCGCCCGTCGTTGAAAGCGGCGCTGACTTGTCCCGTGGTCGCCCCGTAATAAGACCAAAGGGAATCGCAAACAAAACCCGCGGGGCCGAAGTATGTCTGTATTACGTATCTGTGGGATCCTTCGGAAATATTGTGGTTGTCGGTGCTCGCCATGAAAACCGCTTTTCTGCACCACGCGTTGCCCTGCGTCCAAAGGTTTGGTTTTTCAAAGAGTAGTGTCTTGTCTATTATGTTGTTCAACTGGGTCGCGTTGGACACTGAAAATCTTCCGAGCCATACATCGTGAAACAGGTCTCCTCCATGAAGCTGTCCGTAGGGATGGTCGGTTATAGCGCTCGAATATGCTCCTGTGTAAGCCGGCATATCGTCGTCTCCGATGAGAAGGACAAAAGCGGGCGGCACCGGCCAGTTGTCATATGCGTTCTGTATGTAGTTTTTAATGACTGTGTTCGTAGTTCCCACCTGCGATTTCAAAGCGACAGTAACGTCGTATCCCTTGCGTTCTTTCCATTCGACAAAACTGCTGAGATTGGGAGCAAGGGCATCGGGAACGATTATAAGATACACTATAGGCAAAGACGGGTAATCCATATTTCCGTATGAGAAAGCGTTGAGCATGGCTTTCCTGATGTATTCTTCATGAGGTTTTGTGTAATATCTTTCATAGTTCGATCTCGTGAGAGCTAAATCAGATCCATTGAGTAAGATTTCGATGTCAATATTTTCCCGAAGAGTAAGGCTTCCTGTAGCCGGTTCATAACGGACAGGGTAGACTTCAACGGTTACAAACCTGTGGCCTCTTATATAGCCTTCGTCAATAATTCTCGCCGGTTCGTCCCCGTAAACTGAATTCCCGGTATACGCCGAGTTGTCTATCTCAAAAACTCTCTCTGTTCCGGGAATTTTTATAAGTGAAGCTTGATTGGGATAAATCCTGCTTGACAGAAAGATTTCTCTTTCTCCGGATGAATAGGAGTTTAGAGAAACCGAGGCTCCGGAGGGGATTTCGACGAGTTTTCTGATGACAGGAATACCGGGCTCTCCAAGTTCTCCGGATGGATGCGTATTTTGTATTCCGATTACGGTGTAATATTGTCCGTTTTCAAGTTTTTTTGACAGTTCGACGGAATTGAACTCAGCTCTCAGGCCGACAGACGAAAAATTTGAATAAGTTAACGTCATCTGGGTCTGCGAAGGCGTGAGATCGTATATTTCCGCCGTCAATAATAAAGGAATTAAAAGAGCCAGGACCGAAACAACCTTCTTCATCTTTCCTCCTTTTTATAATAAAAAATAATTGAACCCCCTTTTAGAGGGTAATACACCTCATTAAATAATATGTCAATTTGATTCTCCGGAGTTTATAGTAAGATCCTGAATGTATTTTGAGACTTCGCTTTTCTTTACATTTTTTGAGGGAAGAGAGGTTATCAAATACTTTTCAGATTTTAAAAACCTCTCTATTTCGATTATGTCTTTCTCTTTTACTTCTTTTGAAGGTTTTACTTTTAATCCGTTTAATTTGACAAAACCTTCCTGACACGCTTTCGCCGACATCGTTCTGCTCTTGTAAAGGCAGACCGAGTCGAGAAAGAGGTCAATTCTCATCTGCGTCTTTCTTCGAAATAGACCTGCGATTTGATTTTTGCAAGCCAGATTTCGACAGCTTTCTGCCTTTCCTTGAAAATATACAGTTCGGTGAGCTGTTCTTTTACTTCTTCAAAAGTCTGAGATTCGCCCATCTCGATTTCCTCAAGACGTATAAGTATGAATCCGAAAGGTGAAGGAATCGGGTCTGTATATTCACCCGGCTCAAGCATATTGAGAATGCCTCTGACAGAAAAATCAAGCGATTCAGCGGGGACATCCCCGAGATAGCCTCCGTCGTCTTTTGTGTATGGATCCTGTGAGTATATCCTCGCCACATCCCGAAAATCGACGCCTCTTTCGAGCATTGACATGACGGTATCTACATCTGCCAAAGTCTGGACAGTATCTTGGTATGTTGGAAGAAGAGAAAGAAATATTTCATAAACTCTGGCGCTGTCAGGCCATTTAGTTGGAACATATATTATGTGTATGCCTGCCGCGCTCTGGGCGACACCCATAGTTCCAGTCTCTATTGAAAATATTAACCTCTCGAGTTCGGGTTCGAGCTCTCCTCTTTTGACGATGCCTATGTTGCCGCCGTTCGATCTTGCGTCGGGGTCATCGCTGTATAAAGATGCGAGACTTCTGAAGTCATCTCCGGAGTTGAGAGCCTGCAATATGGCGTTGGCTTTTCTGTTCACTTCCATGAGTTGTCTTTCTGACGGAAGAGGAGCGAGAATAATCCTCGAAAAACTGTATGAGACGGGGACTGTCAAACTGTCTTTAACCGTATCATAGAATTCATTTAAGATAGAATCAGAAATAAAATATGCTTCTGTGTTGACAAGACGGGGATGATTGAAAGCGATGTATCTCTCAGAGGCAACCTTGAAGAAGAATTCCCTCCACATGATGTCTTTGGCGAGCTGCCAGTCGATTCCGGCCTCATCAAAAAAAATACCGATAGAATCCGTAAAAGAAGAATCTCCTGTGATATTCATTGCCATATCCGACAACAGCCCCTCAAATTCTTCGTCTATCATCTGAGGCGGGATGTTAAGAACCCCTGAAGTATCGCCTGAATTCAAGACAAGAGATATGTTGATTAAATTCTCATATCTCTCTTTCTCAAAATCTTCACGGAGTCTCTTGTTGGGCAGCTCAGAGCCGCCCATAAAGAGAATCGAAGTTTTAATGTATGTGTCGAGCTCAGAATTGCTTATTGCTTCTTTTTCTACTACCACTAATATTTCATCGGCGTTGGATGAAAAAAGAATTCCTGATATAGAAAAAATCAAAGCAGTAATGAATATCTTTTTCAATTACCTGACCTCAATTTTATGCTGTCGTCATAAATAGTCACGCTCGTGGCAAGAAGAGTGTCAACAAAAGTGTTGAGATAGTCGTATTTGTTGAGCTCGGTAAGATACAACATTATGTAAGGCCGGATTTGATCGTACGGAGCCATGGGCGATTCTATATATTTTTCTCTTATCACTTTAGCAACGAAGTAACCGTCTCCGACACTGAACGGTTCACTGACTTCCCCCGTTTTGAGTTTTGCTACAGCCTCTTCGATGAGTTCCATGTTGGAATAAAGCCTTCTTATTCCCTCTATGGTGTCAAGTCCGACGAGGTTCGGCACAAGAGTGTCCGGAGTCCCTTCGAGAATTTTATCTCTGGCTATTGTAGCCATTGGTTCGCTGAAAAACTGGTAGAGAACGACTGCTTTTTCGTATTTTATTTCGTCTTTCCAGCGATCGTAGGCGTCCCTTACCTCTCCTTCAGTCACGCCCGGCATGGAAAGAGTAAGTCTCTCCAAAACCATCTGAGATACAATCTGTCTTGTGGCGTCAAACGACATGTATATATATACCGGGTCTTTTTCGTATCCTTCTTTGACTCCGAGGTCGTAAACAGCTTCTCTCGAAAGCCAAGTCTGAAGGACGCTCGAGATTATCTCCGCAGGAAATGTGTCAGGATCCACTCCGAGCATGTAAATCATATAAGACCTGAACGGAGCGTATCTGACATTTTTGCCGTTGACCGTGGCTATTATTGTCGAAGTGTCGTCGTCCATCAGAAAATGTTCGGCAGTCTGGTCCGGTTTTCCCGTCTGACTACCGTTTTGACCGGCGTCTTTGGAACAGGAGATCATGACAGCCGATAAAAGCAAGCAGAATAATATTTTCTTCAATTTTTCACCCCGTCAGTTGCCAATAATTTGTTGCAGTATCTGTTCGTAGTTTGATACTGTGTCAATTTTGTATTTGTTTTTAAGGTCTTCGAGGACGAGAAGCTTGACTGAATCTGTCTTTGAAATTCTCATGTTGCCGTCAATTCTCTCTTTAACATCTTCAAAAGGAAGTAGGGTCTCAGGTATGACTTCTTCGAGCATGACTACAGCAAAAAGTCCGCTGTCAGCCGAAAAGACATCTGATATACTGCCAATTTCGGTCATGGAGAATATCACTGAATCGAACGCGGGATACCTTCCCTGAGGGAACAGACCGAGTTTGCCGCCGCTCCTTGAAGAAAAATGTATTGAATGAAGTTTTGCGAGCGTGTCGAATCTGAGGGTGTCGCCTCTGCGCAATTGAGGCAGGACGGCATTTTTCAGAGAATCCAGGGTAGTGGTCTCTATTATTCTCGCGCGTCTTCTTTCGGGAAGAGTGAATTCTTCGGGATGTTCATCATAGTATTGGACAATATCCTGATCGCTGACAGTGACATTCTTTTTTATAGAATCTTCGATAAACTGCCACGAATAAGTCCTGTCCACCTGAGCGTATACATTTCTTTCTATCACGGGGAGCCTGTCAACTCCTGCTGATTTTGCCGCAACGAGGAGAAGATCGGTCAACATTATATTTTCGCAATTCTTCCTGAACATTGAAGTGTCTTCGGCGAAATACGGGAGCATCCATTTTCTTTCGTCAACTTTATTTTTTAGATCTCCGAGGGTCACTTTTTCATCGCCGTAAGATATGAAAAGATAAGATTTTTCTTCATCAGAAAATTCCACGGGGGGAGGGCCGAAAGGGTTTGACTGAGCTCCCTGAGCCATTTTCTTGTGCAGAACGGTCAAAGCCGGTTCGTGAATTTGAACATTGAAGGCCTTCTTCAGGCTGTCAATGTAATCATCCGCGAGTTCCCTTTGTAGTTCCTGTTCTTTCATGGCTTTCAGCTGAGCGTAGGATTCCTCCAGAGGTCTCCTTCTCAAGTTTTCTCTTGCGGAAATCCTGTAAATAAGATGCCAACCGAAATCTGTTTTTACGGGTTTTGAAAGCTCTCCGTCGGACATTGAAAAAGCGGCTTCTTCAAAAGGCTTTACCATTCTGCCTTTTGTAAAATAGTCGAGGTCGCCGCCTATGGGTTTTGTTCCCAAATCTTCAGAAAAAAGAGAGACCATTTCGGTGAAAAGACTGTCTCTCTCGGGTGATTCCCACTGAGTAGAAAGTATTCCGTATATACTGTCGGCGAGAGAACTGTCGTTAAGAAGTATATGTTTGCACCATATCTCCTCTCCCATGTCATCCCATAATTTGACTATCTCCAGAGAATCAATTTCGGCTCTATTGATGACGACCTGCCAATATAACTCGCCTAAAATGCTGTTTTCTCTCGACATATCAATAGTGTAAACCGCCGAACTGTCGCTCAACATGCCTGCCGCCTGAGCTCCCAAACCCAAAAGATGCATCTCGACAAGGTTGTCCATAACCTGAGTGAGTCTCATAAGTGCTGTGTCGGGATCTTCGCCTTCATAAGAAAAGAAATTAGCCCTAACTTCGACTATACCTATTTCTCTCTTCATGTCTTTGTCGCCGATCGTAATTAGAAGCGTATCCCTGTCTATGACCTTCGGTTTGCCGGTGCATGAGGCAAGGAAAAGAATCGCAGTAAGGGTCAGGATCGTCAGACATTTTTTCATAATTCCTCCTTTTTCCTGGACAAAACATTTCTGACAGCTCCGCTGTCAATTTGGACCAAATGTTTTTTTCTCGCGTTTTCCAATATCATTCCTGTAATTTGATTTCTGATTTCTTCTTCGCAGAGAGCTTTGCATCTTTCCCAGACGTCAGGTAGAGGGAGAAGAGAATCGCTTTTTCTGGGGCCGGTTTTAAAAATAACCCAGTAACCGTCCATAAAGACGACATCAGAAAAACTCTCCGGTTCAATAGTAAAAATAATCGAGTCTATTTCGCTTCTGTATCTGCCTCTTGAAACAAATCCGAGGTCTCCGAAATTTTTAGCGGACGGAAGAAGCGAATATCTTACCGCCAGAGATTCAAAAGGCGCTCCGCGGGTGACGGAATCAAGTAATTCTTCGGCAAAAAGGGAATCCATGACTCCGATTATGAAAAGTTCTATTCTTTCAGGTATAGTAAAAAGGTGTCCGTTGCTGAGATAATAGGCATAAACTTCCTGTGAATCGACCTCCGCTCCCGTCCGTGAGTAAACATACGACTTAAAAACGAGAGAATCTTTAAGTTCGTTGAATTTCGCCAGCAACGTGCCTTCCAAAGAAATACCTCTCCTGCGTGCTTCCTGAAGAAGGAGGTAGGGCGGGATAAAGTCTCTTGTCAAAAAAAGTCTGAGCATAGAAGTGTCTGAGAGGTTGGGATAGAGCATTCTGTTTGTCTTCAGCCTGTCTATGAGGTCTGCGACTGAAATTGTGTCGTCTCCCGCGACGGTAAGCCATTGCAGGCTTAGCTCTTCTTCTATGTTCGGCAGGACGGTTTGATCCTTTTCAGTCAGTTTCTGAAAAGGAGGAAGGGAAGAAAACCTGTCAAAAACTTCGCCGTTAAACTTAATAATAGTTTTCTTTCTTAACCCGTCAATCATCCTGCTTGTCTGTTCGTAGTAAAACCTCTGCCCCTCCTGTATGATTATAAGTTCTTTCAAGTCTTCAAAATCCCCCGGATACGCCGGTTCTGTCGTTCCGAGCCTGGCCATTACGAAAATGCCCGTATCGGTTTCAATGGGCTGAGAGACTGAAGGTTCAGGCAAAGAAAGCAGAACTTCGCCGAGACTGAAAGAAATCATGAAGGGAAATATATCTCTTAGGTCGCCCGTTGGACCGTAATATAGACCTCCGAAATTGTATCTGGATCGCAAGGAAGTCACGTATTCTTTAAGAGCTGTCGTGTCTCCGACGAGTGTTTTCATCGAATCCGATATCTGCTGGGCTTCGCCTAATCTTCCTGGTGGAATTCTTACAAGCATCGCTCTCACTTGTATCTGCGATTCTTCCCAAAATCTTTTGGCAAACTCTTTGTGCTCTGCGGCCAGGCTGTCGCTGACAGAACTCAGAAACGAATCTATAACAATGACTCTCCTGAGGTCTTCAATGTCTAAGGAAATCCGCTCTTCATAGCCTTCTTCTCTCGCGGTTATTAGCATCAGCTCTATATCCGTGACAGAATCTATAAAATTGAAAAAGGAGTCTTCGGGCAGAAACATAACATAACTTGGAATATCCCTGTCCGTCAGAACGGGAGCCCCGTCAATCCTGACCAGAACAGTTTCCCCTCTGCAGCCCAAAACCATAAAAGCAGAGAATATAACGCAATAAACAAATTTCTTCATTATGTTTCACCGTCCGTTTTTACGGCTTCGAGAAAAATCCGCAGTTTTCCTATATCTCTTTCCCATCCTTGAATTTCCGCGAATAAATTACCCGCGCCGTCTCTTTTGAAATATGGGTGCCAGTTTTCCGGCATATTTAAGACAAGTTTTTCAATATACCATCTTTCCGGTGCTTTGGCAAATCCAATTTTTAGATTTTCCGACAATGTCATTGAATTCATGGGAGTTTGAACCAATACTCTGTAAAGTTTCGCTATTTTGAAAAAATTGACGGCGCTTTCGGGGAGTTCTCCGAATCTGTCCTTTAGTTCATCCTCGATTTCGGCGAGTTCCTTTTCTTCCGCAGCGGCGACACGTCTGTAGACATAGACTCTCTCAGGCGCGTCTGTTATGTATTCCATAGGGATATAATACGCAAAATCAGCGAATATATCGTGTTCCAGTTCCTCCCTATCCCCTTTTTCGGCTTTGATTTTTTCTATAGCCTCTTCAAGATACCTCACGTAGAGTTCGTATCCTATATCGAAATCATACCCGGACTGCTGGCTCCCCAAAAGATTTCCGGCTCCTCTTATTTTCATGTCGTGAAGAGCGAGCTGATAACCGGCGCCGAGTCTCGCGTATGATCTTATCGCCTTGAGACGTTCTTTGCCGCTGTCGGTTTTGGGGCCTTTCCTCGGAACCATAAAATAACAGTAAGCTCTGACGTCTCCTCTCCCTATTCTACCTCGTATCTGATGAAGCTGAGCGAGCCCGAGAGTGTCTGCTCTGTCGACAATCAGCGTATTAGCATTTCTTATGTCGAGACCTGATTCAATTATCGTAGTCGAAATGAGCACGTCAAATTGGTGATCGTAAAATTCGACCATTATTTTTTCTATTTGGGAGCTCGACATTCTGCCGTGACAGCTTTTCATTGTCACATCCGGGAGGATACGCCTGAGATAAGCTTCCACTGCAGTCAAACTGTCTATCCTGTTGTGGAGAAAAAATACCTGCCCTCCCCTGCTTATTTCGAAATAGACCGCATCTTTGATGACTTTTTCCGAAAACGGAATAACAGAAGTTTCTATCGGAAATCTGCCCGGAGGGGGCGTTTTTATCTGGCTTATATCGAATAAATTCCAAAGAGACATATGAAGAGTTCTCGGAATGGGAGTAGCGCTCATCATCAGAGTGTTGACATTTTTCTTAAATTTTCTCAGTTTCTCTTTCTGCCTGACACCAAATTTGTGTTCTTCATCTATTACCAAAAGTCCGAGGTTTTTGAATTTAACATCCTGCGAGAGAAGCCTGTGAGTTCCTATAACAATATCAGTTCTGCCGGATAGGACACTCTCCAATGTCTTTCTCGCCGCCTCAGGGCTGACAAATCTGCTGAGCATATCTATTTTTAACGGATAATCCGAAAGCCTGCGTTGAAAAACGTCAAAATGCTGTCGGCACAATACAGTCGTGGGAACGAGGACTGCTGTCTGGTAGCCGCTGTTGGCGGCTTTCATTGAAGCCCTTATCGCGACTTCAGTCTTTCCGAACCCGACTTCTCCGCAAATAAGCCTGTCCATAGGTTTCGGGCTTGTAAGATCCGAAAAGACATCTTCAATCGCTTTTTGCTGATCGGGCGTCTCGTCAAAATCAAAACTGTCAGACAGCGATCTTGCAAGATCGTCGTCTATGTCTATCGTCGGAGCTTTTGCCGCTTTTCTCAGAGCGTAATGCTGGGCTAACTCCATGGTCATGTCCCATATCTGTTTTCTGGCTTTTTGTCTTTTCTGCTGCCATTTAGAAGATCCGAGACTGCTCAGTTGAGGTTCTGCGGAATCTTTCGGTCCTATGTATCGTGTCAGCAGATGAAGTTTATGGACGGGAAGATACAAAATCGCCTTATCAGCGTATTCTATCATCAAATACTCCGTTTTTTGCCCGCCGTAATCGATTGTTTTGATTCCTTTGTATATTCCGATTCCCGATTTTTCGTGGACGACATATGTCCCTATGGGTAAAAACTCAATTTCGTCCCTGAAAAAATATCTCTCCCTTTCCTTTTCGTCTATGAGCCTCGGTTCTGTTCCAAAAAGCTCTTTTTCCGTGACAAAAACTTCTCTGCATTTCTCTACAACGAAACCGGAAGACAGCGGTTTGCCGACGAATTCCGCTGTAGGGAAATATTTAGAAAGTTTTTTCGACAATGTTCTGGACCTGATAAAAAATCTGACAGAATAATCTTTAAAATCGTCTTTCAGCTTTCCATATTCCATCTCCCCATAACTGAACGCCACAGATGATGCCGCCCCGTCTCCCCACATTATTTCCATAGCTCCGGGCAATTTTCGTGATTCCGACAAGACGATCCCGGCAAAAGGCAAAGACGCGAAAAGGACGTCGTCTTTTCTCAGATCTTTAGCAAGCGCTTCGCAACCGGCAGCAAATGCGTCGGGATATTCGGGGTGCTTTTTTCTGAATTGCGCTTCTTCATCTTCATACAGCATTATTTCTCTTGCAGGAGAAACTTCATAAGAGAAGGTTTTTTTCAAACTCCTCTGCGTCTGAGGATCGTATATCCTGAGATCATCGGCGTTATCACCGAAAAGTTCTATTCTCACCGGATGCTCTTCGACTGGAGAAAAGATGTCAACAATTCCGCCTCTAACTGAAAATTCCCCGGGGTTGATGGTGTTTGTCTCAAAACTGTAACCGGCAGAGATAAAAAAAGACGTCATATCTCTGATTTCAAATTTCATGCCGGGTTCAAGTATCAGTGAAAAAGCTCTCAGTCTTTCGGGAGAAAGCACTTTTTCATCCAAAAGATATGAGGGAAAGATGTAAACCCCTTCTTTTTCCTCCGCGAGACTCACGAGAGTCCCTATCCTCGTTTTAGTAAGTTCCTTTGAAGGGGAGAATTCACCGGGCACGGCTTTATCCCATTTGGGAAATGTTTTCGCCGGTTCTCCGGAAAGCGCGAATACATCTGAAGATGTTTTTTTTACTTCACCTTCGTCGTCTATAAAAACAAAGACGCTTTTATCTCTTCGGTTTCTGAGACTGCAAACGGCGAGCGCGAGCTCCGAAGCGCCTGAACGGCAGACGACGCGGGTTTTTTTTATCTCCTGCGCGACTGAATCGAATATGTTGTCTAATGATGTCATTTTCCGGATATGAATTTATATTTGTGTCCTCTGAAATGTCAATAAAATAATGCTAAAACTCAAACCGTAAACGCAAAAAAAGCGGCGCTTAAAAAAAACGCCGCTTCGCACCGCCTCCGGATCTTCTCTAACTGAGTTTGAAATTTACAGGAAAGACGAGTTTGACCCTAACCGGCCTACCTGCACTTTCTGCCGGTTTGAAGACGCATTTCATCCCCGCTTCTATCGCGTTCCGGTCGAAAAGAGGGTTCGTCGAATTCAGAACCTCGGCTTTTGTAACAGTCCCGTCAATATCAACGTAGAGCATTAATACAACGGTTCCTTCCATACCAGCACTCAGAGCCGCTGAGGGATACACGGGTTCCTGAAGTCTCAAAGGTCTGGGCGGGGTTTCATAGACACTGACATATTCTGATCCTATATCACTCGTGTCATCAGGAACTATAGATATAGTGTCGAGGATAAAAACCGAGTCCGTAATTCTTCCCAAAATTGAATCGCCTGTCTCGGATATAATTATCTCACCTCCATCTTTCGGTATTTCAATTGTTTTTGGATCATCCATTATCCTGACAATTTCATCCACCGGCCTGAAATCTATGCTCACTGCTATATCTGTCTGAACATTCTCCCTCTGATTTCCTTCCAGAGGCTTATAAACCGGTATTTGAGGTTCTGGCAGGGCTATAAACGCTATTATGTGCAAAAGCAGTGCCGCAGCGATGGCTATCCTGACCGGACCTCTCGTGTCGAATCTTCTTCTTTTCATGTCGCACCTCCTGTCTTCTTTTCACAATAGATACCTTTTCCGGTATGTTTTTATTCCGAAAAGACGAATCAGGGATTTGGATTATCTTCGAAGGGCAGGAAACTGAAAAATCTGAGATCTTTTTCGTGCGGCGGATCAGCCGCCGCCGAGCATGCGGACAACAGTTACAGCATCATTTTCTTTAACGAAAAAAGCGCTGTATTCCGCTCTTTTAATGAAAACTCCGTTAACCTTGACAGCCGCTATGGGATGTCTCGGTGCAGTGCATTCTATCAAATCTATAATGCTTATCTCGTCACCGGGGATTTCTAAAATTTCTTTATTCAGCGATATCTTCATCTGTATTTTTTGTCATGAGAAGCTCGACGACCTGGTTTGCCTGCATGTTGGCGACAATGGAAACTCTCGGCGCCAGAGGCGGGTTGTCGTCAGACACTTCCGTTATGCCGTCTCCGCACAAAAACAGATTGCCGTGAGCTACCGTTTTAATGCTGTTGTTAAAACCGAAACCGGCCAGCCCTGAAGCAGAGACTATATATTTATCAGGAAATTTCTCGAGTATAGTCCCTACGAGCATTGCTTTGTCCTCCGCCTTGTCGAAAGCCTCGACCACTATGTCGCAATCACGGAATATTATTTGAGCGTTTTCGCTCTGTATTCTGACATCATATGTTTCGACTCCAGCAGAGGGATTGACAGCAAGTATGTTCTCTTTCAGGGCTTCAATTTTCTTTTTCCCTATCTGAGACAGAAAATAATACTGTCTGTTCAAGTTAGAGTCATCCACGACATCGAAATCTGCAAGAACAAGCTTGCCGATTCCGGTTCTTGCGAGCGACATCGCGCAATTGGATCCCAACCCGCCGCAGCCCGCAATACCCACGGTGAATTTTCGGAGCCGGGATTTTATTTCAAAAAATCCCGGTGACAATTTATCCTTCCGATAAGGTTATCCGTAGTAACAGACGTAGGAGGCGGGTTCTTCCGCTCTTACTTTGAATTTTGTCTCGGCAGGGACGCTGAAGCTCTGGCCTTTCAGATACTTTTTAGCAGGATGTCCTTCGTATTCCACTTCGAGTGAGCCGTGTGTCACGTCCATAAGTTCCTTGACGCCTGTCCCGAACTCGAAACTGCCCGGCAAAATAACACCGACGGTGAATTTTTGACCCTGCGTCTTCGGTCCAAGACTTTTTACTTTCCCGTCGAAATATTCATTTACATCTATCATTTCTTACTCCATTTATAAGTGATTTTTAACCACCTGGATCAGTTCAGGGAGATCCATTCCGATTTTCTTCAGATGATCTATCGTAGGCACACCTTCTTTAGTCCATCCCCTGCGCTGATAGACCGCGTCCGTAAGCTTTTCATACTGGTCTTCCCTGTATTTTCTCATTTCATTCACTTTTTCCCGAGTGTTCATTTTTTCAGTGTCGAGCCCGAGCTTTTCTTTAAGCTGTTTGTCGTATCTTTCCTTTCTCGATTCGTATTCCTCTTCTGTAACAGGGCCTGCTGATCTATATGGGATCGCATCGTTGGCTCTTTTGCCTTTTCCCATTCTTATGTTGAAAACCCTCTGGAAGTTATACACGCGCTCGGACTGAAGTATAAGCTCCTCTTTATCAATATTTTTGCCCGTTATGGCATTGAAAATATCCACGTAATTCTGAACGTGTTCCGGAACTTTGGCAGGTTCGCTCGTCTGGGCGTTATCCGCAGGGGTCACGTCATTCCATGGCAGTTTACATAGTCCCTGAATCCCGAACCATGTCCTGAACATCGGGAAATAGTGAAGAGCTTCGGCTTTGTCCTCAAAAGTCGGTATGAGGTTCTGGACCATATCCATGAATATCAGCCATGCTTCATCGTGCTGGGGGCCTTTGTTAGTCAGACCGTATCCTCCCTGCATCGCCAGGGATTCTTTAGTGACGTATTCGGAATATTCGAGACCCTTCGCTTCCATGCCAATGTCATCCATAAGCTTCCTGTCGGCTGAGAATTCCTTTTCAAAATAGTTTTTCATCAGCCTTATGCCTTTTCCCGCTATCAGTCCGAATCCTTCTCCGCGCGAGATCTGATGCAGAAGTTCGAGAACTGTCTCCGAGTTTCCCCAGGAAAAATCGAGACCTCCGGTTTTTTTCTCGTCGAGAATGCCTTTTTCCCAGCATTCCATTATGAAAGCGGTCATTGTCCCGAAAGAAATCGTGTCCAGGCCGTAGGCGTCACAATAGAAATTTATCTCCAAAACATCCCGCATGTCGAAAATGCCGACATTAGATCCGCAACCGGCGACTGTTTCATATTCAGGCCCGTCCACTATTACTTTTTCACCTTTGTAGGGCCCGGTCTTGACCTCAAAATCTTCTACGACTTTAGCGCATGCCATTGTGCATCCAAACCAGCAGCCGTCGGGTTTGCCGTGAGACAAATATTTTTCGTAGAGTCTGTCCGATGCGAGATATTTTGCTTTTTCGTGACTTCCGAATTTGTAATTCATCGTCGGTAGAAGGTCGTAGTCGTTCATTATCTCCGTCAGATGAGCAGTTCCGACTTTGCGCATATTGCAGTCGAGTTCGTCCCGCTCTACAATCTCTTTGTGAAGTTTTAAGCCTACCTTTTGAAGCTTTGCAAGATCGGCAGGATTATTCGACGCTGAAGAAAGTCCGGAAAACCTCGCCACGACGGCTTTTATTTTTTTGTCCCTGAAAACAGTTCCGATCCCGCCTCTTCCTGCCTGTTTGAACCTGACTCCATTTCTCCTCTTGTCGTAGAATGAAAAGTTCAGACATCCTATGTAAGCGTGTTCGGCTCCGGTGCCTGCTGAAACTGAACAGACATGAATTTTATCGTTTTCGTCTTTTGAAAAAACCTCAATCATCTGTTCGCCGAGAACGTGGCTGTCCACTGCTTCTTCCGGAGCTTCCATGATTTCGACTTTTCCCTCATCGCCGTCTATATAGACAATGACGTCTTTATCGGCTTTTCCCTGAAGTTCTATCGCGTCAAACCCCGAAAACTTAAGATAAGGGCCGAAATACCCTCCTACATTGGAATCGATAGGTATTCCGGTCAGAGGAGATAAAGAAACCGCTATAGACTTGCCCGAGCCGGCGTAATTGGTGTTCCCTCCTATAGGTCCGGCGGCGATTACTATTTCGTTTTCCGGTGAATCCCATTTTGTATTTTCACTGACAGCGTCCCAGAGAAGCCTCATGTTATAACCTCTGCCGCCCGTGAACTTTTCTTTGGTCTGCGGTGATACCTGTTTTTCTGATATTTTGTTTTCCGTGAGATTTACGTATAAAGTCCTGTCGTTGTATCCTCTGACGACGGGTTTGAGCTCGTATTTAAAAGTTGCCAGAACCTTGTGGGCGGCTCTGATTTTTTCCGGATCTCCTCTCATATTATTCCTCCTCGACAATTTCAAGAGCGCCGGTAGGGCATATCTCGGCGCATTTTCCGCAGGCCACGCACTTAAAAGGGTTTTCCATTCCCTCGAGCCACATCATGGCGTCTATTGGACAGACTGCCACACAGGCAAGACAGCCAACACATAGTTTTTTGTTCAGAAGGACGACGCCCTGTTTGCTTACCGATAGAGCTTTGACCGGGCATTCGGCGACACATAAACGGCATTTTTGGTTGCAGACAGTTATCTCCCAGGAATTGTCGCTTTTTTTTGTGACCTTTATGGAAGATTTATCTTTATTCTTCTCTTTGAAAAAAGTCTCGGAACACACGTCCATACATTGCATACAGCCTATGCACTTTTCAGGGTAAGTTTTAAGGTATTTCATGCCTGTCCCCTGCCTCCCTTGATTTTGTTGTTGGGTATAATAACCTTTTTCTCCAATAATAAACCAAGGTGTGAAAAAAATCAACTTCTTGCATTTGAGGTTGAATCAGCGTTGAGTTTGTTTTTTAGCGATGCTTCATAAATCCATTTGGTTGCAAAAGCGCAAAAAGCGCCGAGGGCAAATCCCGCAAGGACATCTGAAGGGTAATGAACTCCGGAGTATATCCTCGACAATCCGACTAAAAAAGCCGAAGCGGCGAAAAAAAAAGCCGCGCGTCTCAAATAGAACAATGAAAAAAGTGAAAAACTCATGGCGTTGGCGGCGTGATTTGAAACAAAAGACGAGGAAGGCTTAAAACTCGTAACACCGTCTGTTATAAGCCATCTAACGGATTCTTTATCAAAAAAATACAGTCCCGTAATATCCTGGCACGGTCTGGGTTTGGGAAATAATTCTTTGAAGAACTTTGCGCCTATGAAGTCAGAGAGACCGACCGCCGCAAGAGCGAACAAAAATAGAACTAATCCTTTTTTTTGATATTTTTTTACAAACAACGCTAAAGTAAGTGCGAGAGGAATAAAAGACGACCTCTCATCTGAAAAAAAAAGAAAAAAATAGTTTGCGGCATTCGAATGAAGAGTTACGTTTATAAAATTCAGAAGATACAGATCTGCCTGCCTAAAAAGGCTTAAAATGCTCATTCTACTATAAAAGCATCGGACCAGTCGGGTCTCGGAGGCTCTTCGTCATTTGACAGCATTTCTCTCCATTTGCTGTCTGTCAACCTGTCATCCATGGGCCACGGAAATTCATAATATGAAAAAACACCTCCGGCAGACAGCTGAGGTTTTCCTCCAAATCCAGGAGTTATGACAAAAATTCTGAAAATCTTTCCCGTTGCTTCCTGAAGAACTCTTCCTGTCGGATCTGTCGCCACATCCGTCACAAGACCCGCCCATTCATAATCAGGATTTCCGGCTCTTTCATCGGCGGATTGTAGGACTATCCATTCGAGCCAGCTTCCGAAGTAATAGAGACGGTCAAAGTCATCATGAGTCATCTCGGTGCCGTCGAGTTCTTTGATGGACACCGACAATAAAAATTCGGCGTATTCATCAATGATAGATAAAAGTTCTTTGGAATCTTCCAAATCTGCTCCGGTTTTGTCAAGCGCTTCCCTTGTAAGTTCAACGAGCCGGGAGAGACAGAAATAAAATTCAGGAACAGGTTCGACATGGCAGATATATTTCTCGTATGGGATGTCTTCTCCGCACTCTGCCATAATCTGAGTCGCATATAGGACAGTATCATGCTTGAGTTCCGTCCAGCTGGCGAGCGCCGCGTATATCTGCCTCAGAGCCCATTTCAGCGACCTCATGTATTTGGGATACGACTGACCTTTTTCTTGCGTGTAAATCCTCAGAGTGTAAAGCCAATACATATAGACACTGCTCTCCCATTGAGCAATTTCTATTTCTGAAATTTTCTCTCTCAAATCCGCCATGTTTTCGTTGAAATTGAGAAATGAAGTGTCTCCTTCCGCTTCGAGGATGCCAAGCGCTGTTTCATTTCCCATAGCCGCCAAGACATCGAGACCCTTCGGAAGCATTCGCGGATCGGACAGCGTCCCGACCCTATCAAAAACCAATTCCTGAAATATATAAGAGTCGAGGACGAACCTCATACCCATGAATCTGAAATAATTGGACTTCTCATCTGTCCTGAAGGGCAATTGGGCTGATTTGTCTAAGCTTTTTAAAGCGGCGAGAAATACAGTTTGGTTCAAAATACCCGTGAGGGAAGATTTTTCAGGAGAATTTCCGTAAACTTTCCTGAACTCGGACACGACATCGGACACTGTCAAATCTTTTGATTTACCGACGAAATACTCCATTGTCAAGTATATATCTTCCCATTGAGTTAATATTTCCGGATCAGACATCAGTTTAGCGAACATAACAATTCTATCCAGATCATCAGGGTCATCGCCTGTGAAGGAAATCCTGCCATACCACATCATTGCTCTGAAATAGCTTTCTCTATACGGCTTCCCCTCGTAGTGGCCTCTCGGTTTATATTGGCTGTAATCCTCTTCGTAAATTCTCCCGTCTGAAGACATAAGGACGCATATTTCAATGCCTTGAGCCCTTAATATTCTCTCCAGCTCGTATTCCGCTTTCTCCCTTACCTGCGGGGGGATCATCGTCCTGTTGCCTCCGAGCAGAAATTTTGCAATTTCAAAATATGTCCACACGTCCTGAGCCGCATCTTCCAACCGAGTCCCCTTGAACTCGAGATAATTGTTTTTGGCTTCATCACAGAGTTCTTCTGTCAGAGAGAGAAGTTTCTCTCTTAAATACATATCCTCAAGGTCTCTTATAATTTTATTAAAAGCGAGATGATAGGCGTGCAACATAGCGTCCGCCGTCACATAGGCGGGGATAGAATCGTATCTGAAATTCTCATACAAGGGATAAAAATCCCTCGATCTGGAAGGGAGCACAATAAAACCGTTTTTGCAGAGAAATTCAGTCTGACGGCTGTTAAGATCTGCCAGTTCGAGAAACAAGATTTTTTCCGCTTTTACGGGATACTCAAAATCCACTCCTCTGTAAGTGGGTGGAATCATGTGTGCTATAATGGTTTCATAGCCCGAAGCGCTTGGATAAGCGACTGAGTAATTGCCTGATATTGAAAACAGCAGAATAAGGAAAATAAATTTTTTGCAGGACTGCATTTTTCCTCCATTGATTGTGCCTAATAGAAAAATATCACGAAAACCGGTTTAATAAAACATTTTCAGTTTTCACAGGCGGAAAATACTTTAATTATAAATTCGTCTTCCGAAGAGATTATTTTCAACTCTCTGAGGTCTAAACCCGTCTGAATTCCGCAAAACCTGTAAAAACCGAAACCACTCCATTTCCACAGAGCTATAACGGAGGATTTTTCTTTCCAGCAGGTGTAATCGCTCTCAAGGGCTGTGATCACTCCTTCTCCGGGGATAAGTTCAATTTCGTTGAAAGGAATGAACATGGGAGATCCTGCCCATAAAAGTTTTGTCTTTTCTTCCTCTGACTTTCTCCCGAAAACGAATATACTGCACGAAAAACCTCTTTCGTCCCGGTTTTGAGCGATAGGGGTTCTTTCATCATGCCATTCGGCTATGGGCCAGTCCCTGAAAGGCCTTTCGAGGAGATATATTTCTTCTGAAATACCATCTCCGTCCAAATCTCCTATACAGGAGTCTATTATGGAATATTCATCTGAAATAAGATCTCTGCCGAGATATATGCCGGTTACGTAATATTCAAAAATCCTAACATCTTTCAGAGCATCTGTTGTATCGTTCAACCGGAAAATAAGCGTGTCGGATACCCGGAAATATTCTATAGAGGAGAATAAAAATAGAACAAATAACTGCGGCATCTAATACTGAGCCATCACACAACCTTTTGCCGAATACTTTATCTGGGGATGTCTTTCAAGAAACTCTTTCGACTTTTCACTGAAAGTCCCGGGCTGAAACCAGAAATTTTTATAGCCTCTATCTACGGCTTTTTTAAGGACCTCAAACGATCCATCACTCGGAATTACAAAAACAATCAGGTCTGTATTTTCAGGCAATTCCTCTATTGATGAATAAACCCTTTCATTTTCAATAATTCCACCTTTTTTGTTTACAGGGAAAATTTCGTATCCTTTCCTTTTGAGGTCGCGGACTATAAGGTTTCCGAACTTATTTCTGTCTCCTGAAGCCCCGACAACTGCGATTTTTTTTATAGGGTTCATTCCGCGAGCATGCCTTGTATTATCAGCTCTTCAGCGGATTCTTCGCTCATTCCTCTGGACATAAGAGTTTCGAGCTGTCTGTTGTCAACGCTTCCGATTGCCGCCTCATGAGTTACATGGGCTTTGGGATGCCTGACCTCTACAATCGGAACGGCATTAGCAGTAGCGTCATCCATTACTATTTCCTTGCAGTCGACATGCCCTCTCGCATAAGCGCCTGACGCTATTATCTTGTTGAATACTTCAGCTCTTGAATGGTCTCTGAGAGCGATTTTTGTCTTGAGGACACCTCTTGAATTTTCTCCTTCGAGAAATCCGGTTTCTTTTATCCTTATTATGTCGTCTTCGGTTCCGTTTATTCTCGCGGACATCTCGAGAATTGAATTTTTTGAGCACCTCGCCTCATAGTCGATATCTATAACTCCAACGCGTCCTTTGAGAAGTTCAAATTCGGTGGCAAACCTCGCCCCTTCTCCTATTTCCACGAGAGTTTTCGGCACTACTTTCACGCCTCCTTTATCGCTGTGGACATGCCTTTCGAAATATCTGAAGACTGAATTTTTTTCGAGTTTAATTTTTCCCTTCATCAAATGCTGAACATCAATGGCGTTAGGGAAAACGCAGTGTGCGAGAGCCGACATCGAAGCTCCTTCGGATATAACCGCTTCAATTATTATGTTCTGTATTCCCTGCTCAGGAAGCATTCCAAAACAAAGATGAACGGGTTTTTGGATTATAACTCCCTGGGCAAGTTCAATTAAAATGTGAAGCCCGTTTTCTACGGGCTGGGTCTGGACGGTTAGCCCATCTACTCCCCTTATACTTACAACCCTGTCATGATTTATGATAACATGAGCGACTTCGGGATTAGCCAGGTCTTTCAAGTCCTGTCCTGTTTTTGAAAAAAGTTCCTCTGCTCTGCCGTCTTTTTCCATGTAAAGCCTCAATCAGGCCTGTTCTTGTGAGAACACGGTATGCACTTGTTCTTGAAATATCTGGATATCTTGCTTACGGAGCCTTTGTCGACTATTCTTCCGTCGCATAAAAGAAAAGCGTGATCGGCGTGTTTTAAGACTTCCAGACTGTGAGTTATCATTATAACTGTCGTCCCTTTTTCTTTGAGCATACGGACGACATTGAAAATCCTGCTCAGAGATTCCACATCAATCCCGGAATCGGGTTCGTCGAGAATCGCCAATTTGGGTTTCATTGTATAGATAGATGCGAGTTCAATTTTTTTTCTTTCGCCTCCACTCAGCGTTTTATCGACGCTTCTTGCAAGGTATTCTTCAGGGTCTAAACCCACTATCCCCAGCGCTTTGGCTGCAGATTTTCCTGAAGGCGCCCCAAGTGCGCAGGTGACGAAATCCCGGACTTTCAGCCCTTCGTATCTTGCCGGCTCCTGCCAGGCGAGAGTCATTCCGAGAGAAGCTCTCTCTTGGATGCTTAAATCCTTCAACGATTTATTTTTGAAAAATATCTCGCCCTCGAAATCGCGATAGCCGGAAAGCCCCATGAGGATTCCGGCCAGCGTCGATTTTCCCGCGCCGTTAGGTCCGACGACGGCGTGAACGTGCCCTTTCCATATATCCGCGCTCAGATCGTTTATAATCCTCTTGCCGTTGAGAGAAAGAGCGAGATTTCTTATCTCGAGGATATTTTTTCTGGACGCGGATGCTTTTTTCATTGCCTCGCGCCGAGTTCCTTGTCGAGCATGAAAAGACCGTTTTTGCTTTCTTTTATCATTTCGAGTCTGTTTAGTATCTCATCGGCGCTCGCCTCTTCCTCTACCTGTTCGGTTACAAACCACTGAAGAAAAATTTCTGTGGCATAATCGTCAATACTCCTCGCAGTCTTGACGAGCCCGTTGATTAGAGAAGTGACGTGTTTTTCGTGTTCGAGAGTTTTTTTGAACACATCAACCGGAGACGGCCAGTCCTTTTCAGGGGTCTCGATTTTAGCGAGCTCCGCTCTTCCTCCTCTTTCGATTATAAAATCGTATATTTTCATGGCGTGGCCGAGCTCTTCTTTTGCCTGAACCTTCATCCAGTTGGCGAATCCCTTGAGGTTTTTCTCCTCGAAATATGCGGACATTGAAAGATACAGGTAAGCTGAATACAATTCAGCGTTTACTTGTCCGTTTAGCTGTTTGAGCATATTCTGGTCTATCATTTCATTCTCCTTTAGCTGCTTGCTGACCATAGTCCATGGATATTACAGTATTCCCTCGCGACTATTTCTCCTTCAGAGATATTTTTGAAGACAGCTTGTGGTGTTTCGCCGGGTTTTAGGAATTTTTTGCATACTTTATCGCCGCTTTGTATTTCTATCCATTCGATGTAATGAGCATCTTCCATGGGATGCTCGACGGATCCGACTTTCACTTTCACTTCTTGTGCCGCCTTTTCGATAACCGGCAGGTGTTTCTCTCCCGCTCCTTCTTTGGTGAGCTCATCTTTTAATTTCATCGGCTGTCCGCAGCAGACAAGAGCCTCGGCTCCCGCATGAAGAACCTCGACTATGTTGCCGCAGATATCGCATTTATAGATCTGTAATTTTTTTGTCATTTTTTACCTCCTTATAATCAGGATTGTGGGGAAAAAGAATCTTTCCCTGCTCCGCAGACAGGGCATACCCAGTCCTTGGGAATGTCTTCAAAAGCTGTTCCGGGAACAATATTTGAATCCGGATCTCCTTGAGCCGGATCATAAATGTATCCGCAGACATCGCAGATGTATTTCTGCATTTTTCCCTCCTTTTTATTTTCTTCTTTTTTTATATATGTCGGAGCATTTTTCGGTGAAAGCCCTTTTTTGACATTGTGATAAAAGCTGTATGTCATGGGTTCATCTTCACTGCAGACCTTTGCATCGACTACTCTTCCTATAAAGAGAGTATGGCTTCCAACGTCAATATCCCGGACAATCTCGAGTTCGAAAAAACCTGTGGTGTAATCCAAAACTATCGGGACTCCGAGCTTTCCTATTTTATAGTTTATCCCCTCGAACTTGTCTATGTCCCTTCCACTCTTGAAGCCGAAAGTGCCGATTATTTTCATCGGAGCTTTCTCGGTGAGTATAGACAGCGCCGCCACGCGGCTTTCCATTATATATTCGTGGGTGAGATTTTTTTTGTTTATACTCATTGCAATCTGAGGTGGATCGGAAGTAACTTGAAAGCATGTGTTTACAATCTGGCCGTTGAATTTGGATTCTTTTTTGGAGCAAGCTATATAGACGCCGTAACTCAATTTATAAAAACACTTGGAGTCCATCTTATCCTCCGTTCATTTATCTAAAAGATACCTTATTTTTGTTAGATTACAACCCCAATATCTAAATATTTATTTTTTTTACTAAATGAATTATAATCTTTCTCAACAAAAGGAGAGAAGGATGAATAAGAACTGTCCCAATTGTTTTTTCCCAACGAGTGAAAAAGACCTAAAATGCCCTAATTGCGGGTTTAAGCTCGTCAAGGACCCTCCTCCCCCTCCAGACGATCTGCCCCCGCCGCCACCTATGTCTGAAGAACCTCCGAAATTAAAAAAAGAAATTCCTGCGCCTCCCATGCCTGAGCCAAAACCGCGGAAGGAAAAATTTGACTATTACGATGAAGAGGGTAAAAAATCCAATACATTCAAGATATTTTTGTCCATAGTCATAATTTTATTCATTATAGCTGTTGGAACAGTTGTTTTGTCGAACAAATTTATGAAAAAGACTCCTGTTGTAACAGTGACAGAACCTTCAAGAGAGTTACCACAAGGATATTCTTTTATTCCCGAGGGTATTTGCAGGATAGGCTCGACAAGACCTATATTCGATGACGAAAAACCCACATTCAGGATCAAAATAGACAGTTTTCTAATGAAGACAACACCTGTAACCAACGAAGAATTCTCTATATTTGTAAAAGAGACAGGATATGTCACCGACGCGGAAAAAGACTCTACAATAGGTTTTTATACTGACACTACCGGTTTTCAGCACGACGGAGGAACATGGCTCAGACCAAGAGGGCCTGAAGGACCCGACGCCCTGGCCGAACTGCCCGACCATCCGGTCGTCCAGATAACATGGTTTGATGCCGCGCGCTACTGCAACTGGCTTTCTCTTAAAGAAGGGTTTGAAATCCAATACGACACTGTCTCATGGCAGTGTATTTACACTGACGGCTTCAGACTCCCAACCGAATATGAATTTGAATACGCCGCACAGGGAGGCAACATAGGAGCGTATCCATGGGGAGACGAATCGCCGGGTATAGAAAAAGGGCAGGCAAAAGCCAACCACGCAGGTTATTCTACAGTAGGTGAATACATACAGGATATGGAAAAAGGCGATTTCACGTCCGTTTTCAGCCACATGGCAAAAGACGGGTTTAGCCACACCTCTCCAGTCAGATCTTTTCCTCCTAACAATTTCGGTCTTTTCGACATGGCGGGAAATGTCTGGCAGTGGTGCTCGAATTACTACTCCGGTTACCCTCCGGCTGGAAGCAATTACAACCCGAGAGGTCCTGAAACAGGAGAGTATAAATCAATGAGAGGCGGCTCTTTCGGTCACGACTTCAGGTATCTCAGATGTTCGGCGAGAGGAAAAAACACTCCTTTCATGGCGATCGAACTCATAGGCTTCAGAACTGTCCGGTCATTCTGAAACAATGCCGAAATATTTTTTTTACCTGCTGATAGTAACTCTTGTTCTCATCACTCTTGTGACAGCAGGTTACTGGCTTGAATCCGAAAAGGGAATCAAACCAATCACCGCTGAATACACTCCAATAATAATAGGCTCGTTGTTTTTTATTATATGGGTTTTTTTCGTCTTTATTGTCATAACAATGGTCCACAGACGCTCGGATATATCGAAATTTTTAACTTTCATGACTGTTGAAAGAGTTCAAAAGCATTTTTTCATGGGAAGGCGCTATTTCGGACAATACAGGGGGCGGCATATCGAAATATTCTATCGCCCTGCTATGAGGAATTCTCCCGCGAAACTGGAAATCACAACCCCATGTTTAATGCCTTATAGCGCCGTCTTCTACTCGTCAAGATTCCTTTTCCGAAAAACCAATCTGGAAAACCGCAGTGCCGTCCAAATCGGAGGAAAGAAAATCAGGGTGAAAGCCGACAGCAGAGCCAACGCCGACCGGCTTTTTTCACTTTCTGTGATAAGGGAGGCTCTTGAGTTTTTCGTCGGAATAACTCCAAGATTCGGACATTTCATTTTATGGATAGACCCGACGTCTCTTTTCCTCCAACTCACAGGTCTGCGGATCAAACTCGATCGAATCGAGGAGATAGCATCGCAGATTTACCGGCTCGACAGAAAAAACTAAAAACCCGAAAATATTTTCTTTGTCAGATGAACTCCCGGAGACGTCCCGTCACCCATATCACCCGCAATGGTTAGAAAAAAAACCCCCGAAGGCATCATGCCTAAAAATACTTCGTATGAAGATCCGGGTCCAAGAGTAACTTGAAAATTGTCTGCACACTTTCTTCCCAACGCGTCGAACAACGACAGCTCAAGCTCGATGTCTATCTTCCCTGAATATGATATGACTATAGACGGCTGAGTGAAATTTTGACTGACCGTCAAAAATTTACAGAATATTTCGCCGAATCCATTTTCTTCTTCTACGCCTGTCAAATTGAATAGAGAATCGACGTCCAGAACGACCGGCGCTCTCAAGTAAGCTGGAGAATCGGACGTGGCGGTCGAAACTTTCAGCGTTCTTGATGTCTCTATCCACTGAATCATCTGGCTGTTGCCAGAAACGCCCGAGGCTTTCGCCATGACATTCCAGCTTCTTTCGGCACTCATTGAAGAATCGGATATGATTGAATCGCTTATGTTTTTATACCTGTAGCAGTAAACCGGCGGATAGAGTATTCTGAAATGATTCGTGCAGATTATTGAATAAAAAGGCAGAGCTGGGTCGTGGGAATATGTCCTGAAAGTGTCGCCGACTCCGTTGTCGCACTCTACTGCCGCCGCGACAAGGCTGTCGCTGTGATTTTTTGTCGTGTGGATTATTGACGATCCGTAAAACCTGTGCGCCCTGAAAGAGCTTATTACATCGAAAACGTCGCATGTTCCGTCTGAATTATAATCACTGCTCTCGACGGCGTCTCTTGATGCCAAAAGAGCCGGATACACGTTTGTCGGGTTGGGATGATTCCCCGAGTTGCCCATGTTCTTAAACGAGGTCAAACCGCTGAAGTTGACAGCAGAAAGAGCTGAAACAAAACCCGAATAAGCGATGGAAATCCATGGCTGTTCTTCAGGTTCTTGGGGATAGTGGACTATTATGAGGTGATTGTCTTTCAGGACGGAATTGGATGTCCAGTCCATCATCCTCGTTATGACGAGGGTTCCCTGAAGAAGGGTGTCGCTTGCGGTCATAGGTCCCCAGCTGGATAGACTCGCGCAGTTGAAAGCTTCAACGAGTTCGTCTATCGCGCTGGCCATCAGAATGTCTATCGAATCAACGTCTCTGCCGAGAACCTGACACCAAGTGCTCTCTCCAGCGGCTTCTATACCTTGTATCAATGCGCCGGCCTCTGAGAGATATACGTCTCTAAAATAAAAATTGGTTTCAAAAAAAGATCTCGAGGTATTATAAAGCCCGGCGTTGTTGTAAAAAATACTGCTTAGGATATAATTTTCAAATACGTCTTTTATCCTCGGGGCGAGAAGGTATCCGTGAGAGAAACCTCTCTCCTGATGGGTCCCCCAAACTCGCAGAACGAGCAAATTCTTATCGACTCTCGTCGTGTCGCCGTTTACGCATTGACCGCTTAGACAGGCCGTTAAAATCAAAAGAACTGCGAAAAAAACAGTAAATAACTTCATTATCCCTCCCGCAAGTTATAATCTAAAATCTATTCTCCTATGAAAAAATACAGCAATCCTTTTATCTTTTCAGGTCTGCCATGGCAAAGCCAGTGATTTTCATTCAGTTTTTCTCCGCTGAATCTGACAGCGTCAACCATAGATAAAAAAAGAAGAAATTCGGCGAGTTCTCCTCTTTCTGTTCCCGATATCATGCAGAGCTCATCCACGCTCATAGAGCCGTCGAGGTGTTCAAGCCAGTCCGCCGCAGTGGAATCGAGAAAAGGATAGAACTCAGCCCACCTTGAACCGCACCTGTAAGGTGTTCCTTCGGGGACGCCGAAGAGAGTGTCCACTCTCGAGGGGATTTCAACAATTCTATCAAGACCCATCCTTTTATAGGGATACAAACTCCCTATCCACGCCCCTGCTCTCTCTGGGGTCAGAAAAACCAAGGCGTCATATATCGCCCACGACATATGAGAGCAAACGGGCATTCCCGCCCTGCTCTTTCTGGTCGTGTCCGTCAGAATGAGGACGATGCCCTCTGAAATCACAGAGTTGTCTTTAGTGTAAATAAGACTCTCCCATGGCATTGAATACATCCTCGTATAGGGATCGTTTTCAATTCGGCTGTATCGTGCTAAAATATCATCAAATTCAGGAAGATGAAAAAAAACGACGCCCAAAAAACAAATCATGACTACATTCATTCACACTCCAATCTCTCGACTCACAACCCGGTGACGGACTTTTACGTCCACGTCCCGCTCTGTATCAAAAAATGTTATTACTGTAATTTTACATCATTCCATTCGACCGACAACAGGATTTCTCAATATCTGTCGGGCTTAAATAAAGAGCTTTCAGAATTCAAGCCAAAAAAAACTCCGAGAACTCTTCACGTCGGCGGAGGAACGCCGAATATCCTCAGGGGGAAAAACGCGGTCTCTTTTATTTCATGCCTCCAGAGCGCGGAACTCTCCCATCCATCCGAAGAATTTGCCGTCGAGCTCAACCCCGAATTGGTAGACCGGGACTATGTCAGGTTTCTGACGCTCGAAGGTGTGACAAGGCTGTCTTTGGGAGTCCAGAGCCTCAACGACAAAAAACTGCGTTTTCTCGGCAGAATCCATGACTCAAGCACTGCTTTGGAAGCTTTCAAGGCTTGCAGAAATTCCCGCGCCAAATCAGTCTCTGTAGATTTTATATTCGGTGTTCCCAACGAAGACGAAAAAATTCTCAAAAAAGATCTTGAGAAAATCCTATTATTGTCGCCGGATCACGTCTCTGCTTACGCTCTGACAATAGATAACGGATGCCGTCTATTTGATGATCTTCAAAAAGAGCGTTTTAAGCTTCCCGAAGAAGAGAGGTTTTTATCGCTTTTCACCCTGACGGGAAAAATACTCGCGGACGCGGGATACGAGAGATACGAGATAAGCAATTTCAGAAAAAATTTTTCGTCGAGAAGCGTCCACAATTCACACGTCTGGATGGGAAAAGATTATCTGGGATTCGGCCCCGCTTCCGTCTCGCGCATAGGAAACATAAGGAGCAAAAACGTCACGGATTTGCCTTCCTATTCCAAAGGGAAAATTATAACCGAATCAGAAGAAGTGACCGAACAACAGAGAAGGCTCGAAATTCTGATGACCGGGCTGAGGACAAAAGAGGGAATCCGCCTCGGCATTTTTAATAATTTTGACAGAGAAAAAATTGAAGATCTTATACAAAAAAAGTTAATCTCGGTATCGAAAACCCGTTGCCGCATAACTGAAAAAGGTGCTGTCCTCTCTGACGATATAACGGCGAGGCTTTCTGCTATTATTTGATTTATTTCGATTTTTTCTTCGTAATTTTGTGGGGTTTTGCTCTCAATTATTCGTGCTCATTTTCATTAAGATTTTCTTTATTTTTGTTTTCGCGTTTATTCGTGGTTAGACCTTTTTGTTTCTTTTCTTCGTGTCCATTCAAGGTCATTTTTTTCCTTTCTTTTTCTTCCCTTTCCCTTTTCTATGCTAAAATCCTTGACATTGATTTTTTATTATTTATAATTCATATTCCGGAAGGGGTAGTGGTGCAGTTTGGTTAGCACACTGGCCTGTCAAGCCAGAGGCCGCGGGTTCGAGTCCCGTCTACCCCGCCATTTTCTTAATGTTTTTCTGGCAATTTTATTCTCATTTTCTTCAACTTACAAAACTTAAAAGGATATTTTATGAAAAAAGCTTTGGACATATCCGGTCTTGCTAGAACTCTTGTTGTTTTACTCCTGACCAATTCTATATTTTTTGCAGTTCTCTCATCTTCCCCTTTTGAACCCGACTGGTCTTATGTCACGGAATATCTCTATGCGAATTTAGGCCTTTCCGTGTCGGGTGCCGGAGACGTCAACGGAGACGGTTTTGACGATGTCATCGCCGGAGCTCCCTACCTCATGAACGGGCAGGCATTTGAAGGCGCTGCATTTGTTTTTTACGGATCAGAAAACGGACTCTCTTCAGTTCCGGACTGGTCGGCAGAATCCGACCAGGTCGAAGCTCATTTCGGATGGTCAGTGTCCTCGGCAGGAGACGTGAATGGAGACGGTTTTGACGATGTGATAATTGGCTCTCCCGGATTCGACGCCGGACAACGAGACCAGGGCAAAGTCTTCGTCTATTACGGCTCTGAACAAGGATTGTCCCAAGAACCCGACTGGACATTCGAACACGACAGCGAGAATGCATTTTTCGGATTTTCAGTGTCATGTGCCGGAGACGTCAACGGAGACGGTTTTGACGATATTATCATAGGAGTCCCTTATAGTTCAAAAAACCATGACGATGAGGGTTCAATAATTGTGTTTCTCGGATCGGTAAAGGGACTTGAACTTGAACCTTTATGGATGTTCGAGTCAGGTCAGGAATGGGCAAACCTCGGGCACTGCGTTTCATGTGCTGGCGATGTGAACGGAGACGGTTTTGACGATGTAATCGCCGGTGCTCCGTATCTCAATTTTGAGGGAAATGAATACGGCTCGGCGCTTGTCTTTTACGGGAGCAACTCAGACCTTTCAATAACTCCTGATTGGTCGGCGATGCCCATGCAGATTGGCACGGAATACGGGACTTCCGTATCCTCAGCAGGAGATGTCAACGGCGACGGTTTCGACGATGTGGTGATTGGAGCTCCCATGTTCAGCGTTAAAAAACCCTGGGAAGGCGCCGGATTTGTCTTCATGGGATCTTCATCCGCTCTTTCCGATATATCCGAATGGTCTTACTCGTCCGGAGTTGAAAATTCCGTGTTCGGATATTCAATTTCTTCCGCGGGTGATATAAACGGCGACGGTTTTGACGACTTGATAACAGGCGCTTACGGCCATAAAAATTCCGAAAGTTTTGAAGGAGGAGTTTATGTCTTTTTAGGTTCTTCTTCCGGGCCTCAAAAAACACCTCTTCATCTTTTTGAATCCGGAACCGAAGACGCTCTTTTCGGGGTCTGTGTTTCTTCCGCCGGAGACGTAAACGGAGACGGTTATGACGACATCATCATAGGCGCGTCCGGGTTTTCAAAAGACGGCAGCAAAAACGGAGCAGTCCATCTCTGGTTTGGTTCGGAATCCGGTTTTTAACGCGCGGGGTTTGATCTATATAGATAAATTTTCATCAAAGAAAGACGATTTTTTTACGAAAATTGATTGAACCTTTTCTTATAAACCAGATGCGATTTTACCTTTCCCGAAACCAAAACCTTCTCTTTGTCTATGTCGATTTTCAGATCCTATATTTCAATGCCGTGAAGTTTTAGTTCTTCCGCCAGGTCTTCGGATTTCAAAGTCGCCTGTTTTAGGTCTTTGATGAGGTTTTTACCGGCATCTTTCACGAAATCCAGTAAAGCTATTTTTTCCTCCTTTATTATACCTTTACCAAATTTTATACCTAAATCGTTTAAATATATACTACAGCCCTGAGAATTTTATTACGGAAAGACCTAATCAGCATGGACCGGCTTTTTACCGAACAAAATTCGCTTTTTTTGTTTATATGATATCAGAAAATGGAGTCTGTTTTGAATAAAACCCGGGAGGGTTTCCCCCTCCCGGTTGTAAGGATTCAGAAAAGGATTGCTGATTTTGAATATTGGCTTTCTCCAGTGATTAAAGATACGAAATACCTTCCACCGGAAAGTCCCTGAGAGGATATCTCCGTCGAGTGAGTCCCATCGCTAATCATTCCCATGTCTCTGCTAAAAACCGTTCTGCCTGTAACGTCGTAAATCCTTAAAGTAACCTGCTGAGGTGAAGTTATTGAGAAATTGACCGTAATTCTGCCGTTTAGCGAGCAGATGTTCCATACCGGTAAAGCCTGTGAAGGAGATTCTTCCACCGCTGTATTGTCAAATGATTCAAACCATACGTTACTCGATCCCCATTCACGATAGACAACGGCTCTTCCGGTAGAAATGACCGTTCCCTGAGGCGTGACTTCGCCTGTGGCGTCGTGATCATTAGGAACAGTTCTGCTTCCCCACGACGATCCTGTTGTATTGTATGCGACGACCAGAGAGTCAAACGAAGCAACTATTGTGGCGACGCCGCAGAACTCGTCACTTGTTCCGCCTCTCCATCCAGACCTGACGTAAGGTTTCACGGATTGAACATCGCCCGTCATCGGCCAGAGCTGTGCTAAGGTCCAGTTCTGACCACCGTCTGTGCTGAAAGACTCTCTTATCCTGCTGTTTGTTGATGTTCCTTCCTGATAGAGGACATTGACGCTGTTTCCCGAGAATACCTCTCTTGTGCTCGCAACACAGGGATAAGACCTGTCTGCAAGAATATTGTCCGAAACCCAGAAATATGAACCTGAATTGTCCCCAGGTGCACTATACATCCTCAAAGCGTTGTTGTCTCCTGACGCCGTATAGACAGTCACGACATAGACGTAATCCGTCCCGAATGAGACATAAGGGTCTCTCGCTCCTCTTGTCAATGCATGATTTATAACATTCCAGTTCGTTCCACCGTCAGTCGAATAGATGCTATACCATCCGTAATCAGTTGTCCCTATGGTTTTTTCGTAAGTGCACCATATACTCGGCGTCGCACCGTCAGTGATGTCCATTGACAACCTTACAGGATTTTCGAAGCCAACAAAAGTGTCAGGGGAAAATTTTGTCCAGGTATGCGTCATCGCTGGCTGTGTTATCTTTCCAATCCAGAGCGATCTTTGGGTGTTGAACGTGTCAATCATGAAAAAATAAATCATCGGGTCGGAACCCGTGTGGTTCACCCTCATCTCAAAATCTTTTATCTGCCAGTCACTCGCTGTGCCGTATTGCCAGATCAGGCTCCAGGTATATCCCTGGTCAACGGACTTGAAGAGTTTCAGGGTGTCACGGTCAGAGTTGTTTGACAAACCCATGACGTAGAGATAATTTGAGTTGTCGTAATCGAAAGATATAACTGAACCACCCATATTCCACTGATCTGAGACGAGACGGTCTGTCCCCCATTCAGGGGCATAGCTCGAAGGGAGTTCAGGCTGGCTCTGAATGTCGTCGAGATACGGATAATAGTCGTTCGATTCTTTGACTTCAAAATCCAGGGGATCCCTATTTTCGAAATAATTTATTACCCTGGCGTGCTCAAATTCTGTTGGTCTTGCTAAAACCACCATAGGCAGGGCAACCAGAAGTATCAAAAATAACATTGTCAATGCTTTCATATTGCCTCCTTTGTTAAAACAGATATATACTACATCACAAATCCTAAAAACTCAATAATATCGAAATTTTTCATGAAAAAAATACGGCTCCTGAATGAAAGCCCGAAACCATGACCTTTTTAAACCGGTAATTTACATGATTGCATATTCTTACAGACAATGAATTCGCCGTTTATTTTTTTATACCCCAGTTTCGCATTGACTGCCAGCATTGGTATATTTAACGAATTGTTGTGAGTGGAAATGGTTTTGATGCCGTTTTTCTTTGCAAATTCGATGACCAAACACTTCAGTGCTTGAGCTATTTTTTTCCCCCTGTAAGGTTTTATCACCCCCGTCATGAGGTTGTATGCCTTTTTTGTTTTCGGATACAACCTCACCCCGGAGATTCCGACCCACGCGTCTCCATCAGCGGCGATTATCTCTCCTTCGGGGTTAAACCATTTGGCTGAAATAATTTTTCTTTCAAAATCTTCGTATTCCTCGTTAATGTTTTCCGCGCCGGGAATGTCGAGAGACGTGACGAGGTTTAGTTCGAACAATTTGTTTTTTGCCTCCTCGTCATACATAAGCCCGGACATGTCAAAAAATTTTATGCCCTCGGATCTAAGTTTTTCTATTAATCCATCGTAACAACGCGAATCAAAAGATTCTACATCGAGCTCGGAGACAAAAAGGTGCTCACCCACCTTAAAACCTCTCTTTTCGACGAAAGCCAGGGAATCATTGTCGTCGTCCTTGATTCGAGACATCAAGCGTCCCGCATTTTTCTCCTCTAAAAAGGTCAAAATGGTCTCATATAGAAAAC
>CAYNIW010000012.1:33515-41691 GCA_964397545.1 uncultured Desulfuromonadaceae bacterium
AAGCGTCCCGCATTTTTCTCCTCTAAAAAGGTCAAAATGGTCTCATATAGAAAACCGCCGATTCCATTTCGTCTTCTCTTTGGTTCGACAACACAGGTCACCCAGAAAGGCCTGCTGTCAGACATGGCATCCATGCATATAGCCTGGGCGTAACCGATAACTCTGTCAGTTTCGTCTTCAGCTACAATTCTCCGGGAGAGCATATTGGGAGGATTTGCTCTAAAAGCCTGCCTCAATTCCTCCTCTGTAACGGGAATACTCATGGATTTATTCCATATCCCGACGATCGCCGCGCAGTCTGTTTCTATTTTTACTTCTCTAATTCTCACAATACGCCTTCATGGATTTCAGCAATCTCAATGACCTGTTTGGCTCAACCTTTCCATGAATATTTCTGAAGATCTTCAATTATTTCTTCGTCCCACCTGTCAAAATCGCTTTGCATGAAAAAACCGTTGTCGTTATGGCTAATATCAACATAATTTTCAAAAAAGACTTCATTTCATCCTCTGTTTGTTTTCTTCTCCACTCAATTCAATGACTTCCTTGAAAAACCACCTGTATTCGTTTTCTTTCACTTCGACGTATTCTTCACGGTTGTCTTCACCGTGTTTTGAAAGGATTTCAAGTTTGATAATGTTGTAACGTTCCACATATTCCCTGTGATTTCTTAAGAAATCCCTGAAAAGAATATGGTTTCTCAGTTCAGTTGAATCGGAAGGACAGACATAGAGATGATGCTTAATTTCGTCGAGAACCGGATATTTGTCTTCTCCGGTTCTTTTAAAAGCTTCCCTGCCCTCAATCCCCTGGTTTCCGTTGTGAAAGTATCCAATTTTTCCGAGTTCGTCTTTCGTCAGTTCAAAAGCGCACATGTCGCTGACCTCAATGTCGATGTCAATAACCGGTTTTGCCATCATTCCTGGAATAGAAGTGCTTCCGATGTGTTCAATCCTGACAAAATTGCTTAAGTTCTTTTCAAGCTCGGTTTTTATCAGATCAAACCGCCTGGGCCAATCCCTGGAGTATTCTACTATTACCGTAAATGAGTCCTTTCACTTAAGCACAGGATCAGATAAACAAAAGCAGGCTGATTGCCATGACGAGCATTCCCGCAATCAACCCTCCTATGGCCAGATGGTGTTCTCCGTATTCTTCTGCAGTCGGCAAGAGTTCGTCAAGCGAGATGTATACCATTATTCCGGCAACCGAAGCGAAAACGAATCCGAAAGTCGCGTCGGTAAAAAAAGATCGAAGAAGAAAAAACCCGATCAGAGCACCGACAGGTTCGGCTAATCCTGACAAAAAAGACAGCACAAACGCCTTTTTTCTGCTTTTTGTCGCAAAGTAAATCGGCGCTGAAACAGACAGTCCTTCGGGGATGTTGTGAATGGCTATCGCTACGGCTATGCTGATGCCCAGTGAAGGATTTGCCAATCCGCTCATGAATGTCGCCAAACCCTCTGGAAAATTGTGAATAGATATTACAAGTGCGGAAAACATTCCCATCCTCATCAGTTTTCTCTTGTCTTTTTCGGAAGATTTTTTTATTTTTTCTGCGACGTTCAGCTCGTGCGGATTCTCGTAAGACGGGATTATTTTGTCAATCAGCGCAATGACTAAAATGCCTGCAAAAAATGCCACGACTGTCCAGACATAACCTGATTTCATGCCGAGCGCTGTGGTAAGCGAATCTTTTGCTTTCGCGAATATCTCGACTAGCGAAACATAAATCATGACGCCGGCTGAAAAACCGAGGGATAAGGTCAAAACCTTTGGGTTGAATTTTTTCGACATCAGCCCTATGAGACTGCCGACACCCGTCGAAAGCCCCGCAAGCAGCGTCAAGGTAAAAGCAAAAAAGACGTTTTTATCCATATACTTCAAATGGGATCATATATCTGAATAAACATCCAAAAGAAATAACACCATCCCCGGGTTTTCATGTTTTAAGTCTAAAATTTTACCACAATAATTGGCATGCTTCATTAATATCAAATGATTACCTGAATTTGCGTTCTTTATGACCAATGGATGTTATTCGATGCAAAATTTACGATAGACAAAAATAAGAAATAACGGATGCTCCGCCGCACGGACTTGTTGGTGAATGTATTACAGGAAACCGGGTAAGGTCAATTTACCCCAGGGCATGAAGATGAGTTATTGAATCACATCTGCGGCTTATTGAAATATTTGACATTTCTTCTATCTGATTCTAATGTTTTTATAGATATAAAAGATTAGGAGGAATAATGAACAGATTCGCATTTATTTCATCTGCCCTGATCATGGTATTTTTAACGTCGGGTTTATTTTCAATGGAACAAATAATGCCTCTTGCCGTCGGGAATACATGGGATTATGGATTTTCCGCCGGCGAAAGATTGAGCGGAGAATACACCTGCGCTATCACCGACAAGACAGAGATATCCGGCGTCACAGTTTTTAAGCTGACATACAAGGGAATGCTATACGCGGAAGAATATTATCAATTGTATAGTATTACCGAAGAAGGGGAAGTCTTGTTTCACGGAGATTCCGAACATGGGCTTCTTTCTGCTCCTGAAATTATTGTTAAATATCCCGTAGAAGAAGATTTTACATGGGAAACTAAAGGTCTTGGATCTCCCGTAGAGTGGGAAATAGTAGATATAGATGAAGAAGTAACAGTTCCGGCGGGAACTTTCAGATGCGTTCATACAGTTGGAACGAATCAATCCGGAAACAAAACAGACCATTGGTATGCTCCGGGAGTAGGAGATATTAAAATTCATCAGAGAAGCACTGACCTTATCATCGAACTTCTGAATTTTGATGTTAAATAATCTTGTAATTTATTAAATACTGTTAATAGGACTCGTTCTTAATCCAAATGAACTTCAAAATTTATTACATTGTGCAGAAACTGAATAATGCACCGCAGATTTAATTATCAGTAATTCTTTGAATTTCTACCATAGCAGTATTAAAATAAAAGAAGCGAGTAAAACATATGAAAGAAATCAGAAGGCTCGATTCTTCAGGATCGGAACTTGTCCTGATGGTATATGACTTCCGGGTCATTCTCAGCAAACTCAACAAATCAACCCTCGAATACACCCTCAAAGACGCACTCGACGAGATTTCAGAATATTTTAAGGAAAACAAGACCGTCTTCGGCCTCTACGACGACGAACTTCTCATCGGTTTTTCCGTCCTGAAATCGGAGGATAAGGTTTTCTGGCTCGAATGGCTTTTCATAGACAGGAAGTTCAGGGGATTTGAAAACGCGTCCCTGCTTTTTGATTTCACTGAAAATTTCGCAAAAGAAAACGGCGCGGATCAGCTCTATATATGGGTTCATCCGGACAACAAGCAAATGCTGAGATTTTTGAAGAAAAAAGGATACGATGTTTTAAATCTCGTAGAAGTAAAAAAGATAAAACCCAATACTTCGAAAAATATAAATATACTCGGTAATGAGTTGAGGTATTGATCTTTTTTATGACAAATCGCAAGAAAAAAAAAGAAGATTTAACCGCGAAAAAAGGGAAAGAAATATCCGCCACTAAAAGAAAGGAAGATTTAACCGCGAATCAACGCGAATTGACGCGAATGAGAAGTAAGAAACTTTTCTTTATAAAATTTGTCCTGCAAATTTTATAACTTCGTGTCGTCTGCTTAATTTCCGACGGAAATTTGCAGACCTTCGTGTAGCTCTCTTATTTACTTTGGTAAATAAGATTTTTGCTTATTTAGCAAATAAGCAAGCCTTCGTGGTAAAAATTGTCTTATTACTTTTGTCAAATACAGAAATAAAATATATAAAAAGAAAGGAAGATTTAACCGCGAATCAACGCGAATTGACGCGAATGAGAAGTAAGAAACTTTTCTTTATAAAATTTGTCCTGCAAATTTTATAACTTCGTGTCGTCTGCTTAATTTCCGACGGAAATTTGCAGACCTTCGTGTAGCTCTCTTATTTACTTTGGTAAATAAGATTTTTGCTTATTTAGCAAATAAGCAAGCCTTCGTGGTAAAAATTGTCTTATTACTTTTGTCAAATACAGAAATAAAATATATAAAAAGAAAGGAAGATTTAACCGCGGTTAATTAATCGAAGATTCAAAATATCATCAGTATTTTTTTGGTTACATAAAAAACCGTATCCAAAGGGGGAATATTTGTTAGAATATTACGGTAGAGAATATCAATGAGAGTTAATCGCCATCTAAAATGCAGTTTCCCCTGCAAAGATGTTGAACACAAAAGCCGTCTTGTGCATGGGAGATTTCGCGATAAAGTGCATCAACTACATATCCAAAGAGAAAAAAGGGTGCAGAATAATTCCTGCCGGTTCGACTTACAAAATACGATCAGACAACTATATCGAGAATTCCGTTCTTTATATTCCATCATACACACAGACGGGGGATTCATTCAACATTGAGAAAAGCAAAAGAAAGATGATCGCCGAGGATATTAAAAAAGCGGTTTTATACGCGGGGATACATTTTGAAAAGAAAGGGAATACTGAATGAAATTTTTATGGTTCAACTTGTTCTATGTTTTTTTGTTTACCGCCGCAAACGGCATTTCAGGCGGAGTTTTTATCTATCCTGTTCTTGAAAGCGGCGGGTATTGCATAGAAGACCTCGTTCCGGAACGATGGTCGGTTCTCGATTCAGCTCAAGGCGACCTCAACGGCGATTCCCTTGCCGACATTGCTGTGGTCTTTGAGTTCGAAGACAGCGTCCAGTCAATATCGAACGACGAATTTAATCCTGATACTTCTTTCTACAAACCGCGGATTCTGGCTGTATATTTTAAAGATGATTCCCTCGGAAAATATGTTTTAAAGGAAAGGAACAACACGTTCATCATAAACAGCACTCAACCCAATATGGCGGAGCCTTACGACGGCATGACAATAGAAAATGGCGTTTTAAAAATTGATTTTCTCTTCTGGTATGCAATGGGAACATGGTGGATGTCGAGGATAACATACGAATTTCATTATCGTAACGGTCAATTCATTCTGTCTGCCTGCGAATACACCAGCACTCACAGGGCGTCTTTGGAATCTACCTGTTACAATATTGATTTCATCAAGGAGGAATACAGCATCACCAGGGTTGAGCCTATAGAGGACGATTTTATCGAAACAGTTGAATACAGAAAAATAACTTACCCTGAAATCCAGCCTCTGCGGTCTTTGATAAGACCGTTTTTCTGGGAATTCGAGGAGGGGATTATAATATGAAAGCGCTATTTTCGCTTGCGACAGCCGCTATTTACGCTTTGTCTTTGAATTCTTCAATAATCGATTACAAATCAATTGAAATCAATTTTACGGACAGCGCTGACGTTTTTGGAAAAGCCCTGTGGTCACCTCAAGGTGCTTTGAATATAACCGGAGAAGGGCTCGGATGGGACGGCGAAGCCGCTTCTTCGAGGGACTGCCGGATAATTACAGAACCTCTCGCTTTGGGTCTTTCATGGCGTCCGCCTTCTTCCATATCGGTGAAAGTTACGATTCTGCCGGAACCCGAACAATTTATCCTCAACAGCGGAGACACTTCGAAACCTTACGGAGGTGATGTCTTCATCCGGTATTCACCTGATCTTGCGAATTGGTCTTCGTGGCAAGTTCTTAATACTTCCGAGTCGGGAGATCCGGGCAGGATATTCAGCGGAACGGTCAGAATCCCAAACCTGGAAAGGGAGACCTACTCTGCTCTGATAGGCGAATACGCCAAATTCGATGTCGAGTGGCGATGCGACGAGGACGCCGCGGTGCGCTGGCTCCTGAGCATTGACGAGCACTTCTTCGAGAGATACATCCCTTTCATCGGTTACGTGGAAGTCCTCTTTGAAAGTTCTTTTTTCGGCGGACAGAGGATTTCGTCGTTCAAAGCTGAAGTGGTATATTCATTAAGCGGGCTTCATACACTCCCCAAAGACACGAGCTCATACGAAGAGAGAAATTCAACTCCGTGGTCTTTTAGGGCTAAATAAGGTTTAAGTGAAGAGTCTATGAAAGACGCTGAACTGATTTCTAAAGCACGAAAATTCCTGGGTGAATTCAGCCTGTCTGAGAGTTTTCTTTCCGCCGGATCTGTCGCCGCGGCTTTGGTAAGCGGTTCCGGAATCGTTTACACGGGAATCTGCATAGACCTTGCCTGCGGAATTGGATTCTGCGCGGAACACTCGGCTATATCCGAAATGCTAAAAAACAGGGAGACGCAGATAGACACGATAGTCGCCGTCAGCAAGAACGGTGTCATTCCGCCTTGCGGAAGGTGCCGTGAGATGATATTTCAGATAGACAAAAAGAACCTCAAGACGAGGGTTTTGCTGGCAGAAGGCAAATGCGTCTTGCTCGAGAATCTGCTCCCGGAGAGATGGATTTGATCCGGACAGTTTTGCTTTCTTCAATAATTATAACCTCGTTAAATCTCACCGCTTTTCAAGTGAATGATTACTATCAACAGAAGGGACACCAAAGGATATCCAGACCTTCAGTCATATTCGAATTTCCTCTTGCGGACATCCCTTTCAACACAGAGAACGGATATTCGTTTCCGAGTATTAGGCAGTCCATAGCTATAACGAGCGGGGTTACACAAGGTTCTCACCACGCCATGAAACTGATGTGGGATCCGGATTTGTCCGAAAAAAGTTTTGGAGCCCTAATATCGAACAAAAGATTCGGCGGGCTTTGCATGTCCATTATAATATTTGATCTCTTCTCGCCTTTCAGGGGCTGGACTCACGAGGAAGGGCACAGAGCAGTGCTCACCCGAAGGGGAATATCGAGCCAAAACGACATATATCTCAATCCGTTC
The DNA here is from genome assembly GCA_964397545.1 of uncultured Desulfuromonadaceae bacterium. Taxonomy (GTDB): domain Bacteria; phylum SDB-A; class SDB-A; order SDB-A; family SDB-A; genus JAFGIG01. Next base: position 40,346 of record CAYNIW010000012.1, read on the forward strand.
GCAGAACTTGTAAGTGTAAGCCACGTCCGTGATGAAGATCTGATTCGACTAAAAGACGAACACCCTGCTGACATGGTAAGGCTTGCTGAAGCCGGCGGAGAAGTCCAGATAGAGCTGTCTCTTCGGATGAGAAAGCAGAATTTCTTCAGCGGCAGACCTTCTTTTTACGATATTGCCGACCATTGGATTAACCTCGGAAGTCTCGCCTGGTATGTCTGGCTATGCGGAAGCGATGAGGCAGACAAAATTATTGAAGAGGAAACCTTGAAAGAAGACGCGGACATCATGAAACGAGACATTATAGGCGGAGATTATCTTTCGTGGGTCTATGATCTTTTCCGACCCAACGAGCCTTATCTTTCAGGACTCAGAGGAAGACCGCACCCATCCGGTGTCGGGTTGGATCGTTACATCATGCCGTCTGAACTCACTGAAGAAGAACTTGATTACCTGAAGCTGCAGGGACAGCTCATTTTTTTGAATTTCATTTCTCCTCAGCTTTTCGGTTTGGATAGATTCACAGGGACAAATCCTTTTAACAAAGAAAATTTTTCCTGGAACTTCGCCGTCACTCACCATTTGACATCTTTCGGAACCGCCACGGGATTACACTTTTTTTTACAACAGGGCAGGGCAAATGTTATCCTATCATGTTTGACATACAAATCCCGATACAAATATATGCCGGGTTTTTCATTTGAATTGTCGAGGTTCCCTGTTAACTTTCTGGATAAGAATATCGCTTTTTCATCTTCCTTTTCAATATGGGCTCAGCCGAAAGACCAGAGTTTTTCAACAGAAGCTGTGGAACATGGAGGCGCGCTGATGCTTAAAATCATATATCCGGTCACTGATTTTTTTGAACTTTTCTCCGAATGCGACATAAAAACAGAGGGTTGGGTTCCGGGAAATGTATATCTCGAAGATGCTTTTAGAGTTTCCGGAGGCGTATCTCTAACTATCAAATGAATATATTGGTATAAAATGAAACACCAAAGAATCATTTTTTTCATCTTTTTTTAAGTTCTACCCGTATTCTTTTTTTCATGCGGCAAAATGCAATTTAATCAACGGGACGAAAACAAAACTGTTATAGGTATATTCCGGCGAAGGGGCGGCTCAAGGGTGTGCGATTCCCGCAGAGAAAATGTTTCTCTGGATGGGCTGTGAGACAAAAAGGATTTACGCAGAAAATATCAACGAATAAAGAGTGTCAGACATCGATATTTTTTATTTCCCTGGAGGATCCTCAGCTCCTTTTCTGAGAGACATTGACGAGAGGGGGAAAAAATTCTACTCATTGAACAATCGTCCCGCAATAATCGCCTGTGAATACGGAAAAGGAA
>CAYNIW010000012.1:41791-61130 GCA_964397545.1 uncultured Desulfuromonadaceae bacterium
CTCTGGGAAACAAACAGTTCGGGATAACTTTCGGCATAACATCGCATAGAAATCTGAATCAAGCTGAACTTACTGGAAATTACATTTGGCTGGGTTATGACTTGGATGGTTTCGACAGTTGGGGAGGATACGCTATCAATTCAAACGGAACTTATACATGGGCAGTCGCGCCTGATTCCCTTACAGCTCCTTTTGATCACTTCCAGGGAGGCGGCGGCGGGACATGGCAGGTTTCTCCAAGCGATTCTTCCCGTATCTCTTTCACGGAAGGGGGAATGACAGCTTACGGAACTATTTTACCGGGAAAATTGATGATTGTTGATGACCCAATGCATGGTTACATTCTCGGCATAAAGTATCCCTCCTCACATATCCCTTTCAGCCAGATAGCAGGAAAATACACCTGTATTGATTATTCGAACAATGACATAGGCATAGGACATTATCAACTCCCCTCATCAAGCGCGCCTATCAGCTGGTATGTTAAATATAAAATTCACGGAGTTGACCAAGGGACAAGCAATTCAAACCTACAGCAGCATCCTTATGTCAACAATGCTTTCACCATCACCGAAGGTCAATGGACCACTGAAATGCTCATTCTTCCGGGAGAGATCATTTTACACTGGTGTTATGAGCATGATTCGACAGGATATAATCTTGTATCAACGGGAATTGGAGCGAAACTGTAAAATATAACCATAGTTCAGGCATTGACCTGAAGCGCCGTTTTAATATAAAATCAGACCTATGAAAAACTCTTTTTTCACGACACTTTTTCTATGTTCTGCCCTCATATTCCCAGCGCCGTCTTACGCAAAATGCTTCAGACATAGGTCGGCATCCAGCTCCTTTTCAGGGAATTATTCCTGCTGCCGACCAGACAGATCTTTCATTTCAAAATCATGCCGAAAATCCCTGAATCAGGATAAGTGCCATTGTGTTGTTACATTTTCTCTTATAAAAATCCTCGCATACCCCATAGAAAAAACATACCCGAACTCCTCCCGATCATTTGCAGTAAAAGTCGAGAAAATCCTTGATCCGCACTTTGGCCTGACTTTTAGGACGACGGACTCTTGTCATAAATTTCAGAATTCAGTATATCTTCATGTTCTCTATTGCGTGTGGTTGGAATGAGTCTTCTCGCACAATCCGCTTAACACACACAAAAAGGAGAAACAATTGCTTATACTGACACTTATAACTCTTCTGGCGTCAGGTCAGATATTTTCGGTCCCTCTCGTCTATGGAGTTGCCAACTTATACGAAACTTCGGCAGAGCAGATATCAGACAGCCACAACTGCTCGCAGGAGTGTGAAGAAGGAGACTGCTGTTGTTCTTCATGCGATAACTGCTCGCAGGATTGCGGTGAAGAGAACTGCTGCTGTTCTTCTGACGGGAACTGCTGCCATCTAGAAAATGAGGACTGCCGAAACACCGAAAGACATCAAGAGGGCCGGCATGGAAACTGCGGCAATAACAGTCCCGGCTGTGGCGGTAAGGGAAACTGCGGCAGTAGATAGGGAAACGATAAAACAGGTCAATCCATCGGCGTCAAAGCTACATTAGTTGTTTTGACGGATAAAAACCTGCTGAAGGGGCTTTTTCGAAAGCCCCTTTTGTCTATTCGTTTGTCCCGTTAAGACGGAATCTCAAGTCCTTTATCTCTCCGGAGGAAAACGCTTTTTCCAGGACACAGGCGCTCCATTGACTTACGAATTCTCTCCCTCTCATCAAACTCAAGTTAAACCAGTAAGCCGGGAGTTCCGACTGAACAAGAGAATCTGAAAGAGATTCCTTTTGCAGTAAATTGACGACATAACAGCCTTCTGTACCTTTTATCGGCCCGTAAATGCCGGGTTCACGTGCGCTCAGTCCGACCATCTGAACCGTCCCTCCGGGACCGGAATTTTCAATGCTCTCGAAAAATCCGTGAATGAAAAGTCCGCTGTAAATGCCTCCGGAAACAGCGGCGGCAGAAGAGAGGCTCTGCCCTTCCTCTATCAACCGGGCACACCTCAGAGCTTTCTGAAAACTCGCTTCGATAGCCGCTTCTCTCGCCAAGGAATCTGATATCCATGCCTTCATTTCATCATAAGTCAACTGGCTCGGGGGGATCCTTTTTAAGGTTTGGATGATGACAATGTCGCTCGAACCTATATAGGGTCCGCCCACAGTGCCCGAATCCGCTGAAAAAGCGAAATTGACCGCGCTCTGGATGAAACCGAATTCAGGCGGATATTTTCCCCATCTGTCAAAAGGAGAGGTTTCTTTGATTTCAAGCGAGTAGAGCAACGCGATTGAGTCAAGGCTCATGAATTTCGCATCCTGACGAATTCTCGTCATCAGATCGAGCGATTTCTGATCCCTCTCCGCGTCGCCTTTAACACTGAGCAAAATATGGGATACTTCCACGGAATCTTCTGTTTTGGCGTTTGAATAAATAATATGCCAGCCCCATACAGTTCTCACCGGACCGCCTAACTCTCCCGCTTCAAGGTCGAAAGAGCTCTGAATGAAATTTTCGTCTATTTGGGCATTTGGGTTGATCCAGCCCAAATATCCGCCGGTCGTCTTTGTGCTGTAATCGTCGGAATACTGCGATGCGATGTTCGAGAACATTTCCGTCAGCGAGTCTCCTTCCAAAGGTCTCAACCTCTCCATGAGCTGAGAAGCCCGTCTTTCTGTCCTTATCCAGTCTTCTTCCTGAGGTCCGTATGGAAACCCTATGTATCTCACGGAAGCCTGCTCCGGAAGAGATGTATACCCCTTAAATCTCAAACTGTCATACGCCGAGAGCAAAACAGAGTCTTCAACAGAAAAACCGGAATTGTTTTCCTCAATTTTAAAAAACGCGTATTCAGTCGTGTATTTATCAGTCTGCATTCTCATTCTAACGACTGTCTGGATAGGCGAGACCCAGGCTGACATTCCAATGAGAGCTTTCAGCTGTTTTGAGGTTTCTCTCTTTTCTATTATTGAAAAGAAATCTTTTTCGGAAATCATCCTCTGCTGAGCGAAAAATCGGTTATAGTAGGTCAATGTGTCGGAAATCATTCCGAGATAATCTTTACTGACTGAAAAACCTGCTGTGAGGGCTTTCTTGAAGAGAACTTCATCGAGAATCATTGAAAGAAAGACTCTTTCATAGAGAATGTCCCTTTCCCTCTCCCCGACGTATTGACCTCTGCCCTGAAGAGTAGCTGCTTCACGCGCCACTTCGAGTTCGTAAAATACCGCGGGTTGAGCTGTTCCCCTCGCCACGAAAGCCGTGTCGGCAAGGAAATCCGTGTCCCCTGAGGTTCGTTCTTTCCCAATGATTCCAGCCAAAGTGTCCCAGAGCTGGGACCAGCCGAACATAACCACGAAAGCCACCGCCACTATCCAGAATATTACTGCCATGTGTTTTCTAAAACGCTCCAAGACCATATCTCAGCCACTCCTTCCCGTGCGAAAAAGACGGTTTTTATTCTAAAGATGATTTTCCGATAATGTCAAAGAAAAAGAGTATAAACCAAATCAGGGCAAATAAAAATAAAAATTATTGATTGAAGCGGATTTTTTTATTATCATATCCGCGATCTGTTATAATCTTTTACTCAGGATTTAAATTTATGCTGGCTTTGGTTCAGAGGGTGAAAAGAGCTGAAGTGTTATCCAACGGAAAAAAATCTTTTATTGGAAAAGGTCTCGTTGTATATGTCGGCATAAATAAAAACGACACGGAAAGACAAGCTGAAGCTCTCGCGGCTAAAATAGTCCACGCGAGACTATTCGACTGGGAGGACAAATCATTTGAAAAAAGCGTCAAAGAAATGAATTTCGGAGTGTTGCTGATATCCCAATTCACGCTTTATGCTGACACTAAAAGAGGCAGAAGACCCGATTTCGGCAGAGCAATGAAAGCACCCGAAGCAAAACCTTTATACGATTTTTTCTGCGAAAAAGTGCGTTCGGAAATCTCAGAAACCAAAACCGGGGATTTTCAGTCTCACATGGACGTAGAATACATAAACGACGGCCCCGTATCCGTCATTTTCGAGGAAAACTAAAATGCCGAAAAGCATGACCGGCTTCGCCTTTTCCGAACAAACACTCCCCGACGGGACTCTCATTTCAATTACATTAAAATCGCTCAATCACAGGTATCTCGATATTTCACTAAATGCCCCGAGAGAAATCTCCAACATGGAAACCCAGATAGCCGGAATAGTGAGCAGGTTCCTCAGCCGCGGAAGAGTTTCTTTGACTGTCAGTATAAAAAATTCCGCTCAATCAAACGGCGGTTTTAATTTTGACGAAAAGACTGCACTTTCAACTATGGAAAATCTTAAAGAACTGAAAAACACGCTCAACATCAGCGATCCTGTCCGCCTTGAACATCTTTTGTCCTTCAACCTAATGCCGCAAAATGAAAATTCACTCGTCGAAAAAGAATTATGGAATAATTTTGAAAAGACCATTGAAAAAGCTCTTGTTGAACTTGTTGAAAGAAGGAGTGAAGAAGGATCGAGGCTTGCTGAAAAAATTCTATTACTTCTCGATCAAGTAGAGATTGCCCTTAAACAGATTGAAGCGATGTCCCCTTTTGTTACCGAGGAAAAAAAAGAAAAACTCCTTTCACTGCTTTCAGATTCCATGGATTCGTTTTTATCCGCCAGAAATGAAATTCCAGACCAGGACAGGGCTTGGCTGAAAACTTTCGTTGAAGCGCGGATATTGACGGAAATTTCTTTTTTAGCGGACAAAATAACGATTAAAGAGGAAATAGACAGATTGAAAATTCATCTCAGGAGTTTCAAAGAGACTCTCTTGAGAAACTCTCCAGTCGGAAAAACTCTTGATTTTATAATCCAGGAGATAAACAGAGAAACCAACACCATAGCTTCGAAAGCCCAAAAAGCCGAAATATCTCTCCAAGCAGTTAAAATCAAGGAAAATCTCGAAAATATCCGTGAGCAGGTTCAAAACTTAGAATGAGAAAAAAACTCATAATAGCAATTTCGGGGCCTTCCGGCGCGGGTAAGACTACGATATGCAGGGAACTGAGAAATTCAATCGAAGGAGTTGACTACATAGTATCTTTCACCTCCAGGCCCAAAAGAGCTGACGAAAAGGAAGGGTCGGATTACTTTTTCGTCACAGAGGAGGATTTTTTATCTAAAATAGAAAGAAAGGAATTTATTGAATGGGCTGAAGTTCACGGTTTTTTTTACGGAACACCTATTGATCAGATTGAAAAATCGCAAAAAAATGATAATATTTCTCTTCTCGATCTCGATGTTCAGGGAGCCTCGAATCTATTGAAAGTATATCCGTCGGCTGTGACGGTTTTCATACTCCCTCCCTCGCCTGAATCTCTCGCCAAAAGACTCATAAGGAGAGGCACAGAGAAGAGAGAGGATTTCAAAAAGAGGATTGAGAACGCAGAAAGAGAGTTGAAGAAAGTGAACATATATAAATACGCGGTGGAAAACGATGACGTCCAGGAAGCAATAGGCAAAATAAAATGCATTATATCAGCTGAAAAGTGCCTTGTGGATGAGGATTATATAAAGGAGGTAGGAAATTGGACAATAAAAATTACAGAATAGCCAAAGATGTGCTCCTTCAGGAAAACACAGACCTGTTCGAAATAACAATCGCCGCGGCGAGGGAAGCGAAAAGACTGAACGCCATCGCTAAAAACAGAGTCCTTCAACTTGAAGAGAAACCTCTCGTGACCGCTTTTAAGAAGCTGGAGCAGAAAGAACTTAAATACTATTATGAAGATGAAAATGCACGAGAGAAAGAAGAAAAAGAGGAAAAGAAAAAATAATGAGTAAAATTCTTCTCGGCCTTACGGGTAGTATTTCGATATACAAAGCCCCTTCACTCGTCAGGCGTTTCAGAGAAAACAATCATGCGGTAAAAGCCGTGATGACTCACGCGGCAATGAAACTCATGGGAGAGTCAGTATTCTCAGCCGTAACGGGAGACGATGTTTTCACCGACATGTTTCAAACCTACAGAGATTTCCCAATCCCTCATATTGACCTCGCCAAATGGGCGGATCTTCTTCTTATCGCACCCGCGAGCGCCGATTTTATATCCAAACTTTCGCACGGTTCCGGAGACGATCTGCTGTCTTCTTTAGCTCTCGCGTTTACAAAAAAAGCCGCTTTCGCGCCGGCTATGAACGTCAATATGTGGAAAAACAGCTTCGTCCGGAAGAACGTCATATCTTTACGTGAAAACGGTTTTTATATGATTTCCCCGGAATCCGGTTCTTTAGCCTGCAACGACATTGGAACGGGAAGATTAGCCGATGAAAACGTCCTTCTTGCAGAATGTGAAAGACTTCTGTCAGACGGCATTCTTGAAGGGAAAAGAGTCCTCATAACCGCCGGCGCGGCATCGGAATACATTGACCCCGTCAGAGTTATAACCAATCTCTCCAGCGGAAAAACAGGCATTGAAATCGCCAGGGAAGCCTACAGGCAAAGAGCTTCAAGAGTCGATTTGGTCTGCCCTCCCGGTGTTGCATCGCCTCATGGAGTGTCGTGTCACGATTCTATAACATCTGAGGATTTCAAAGACGCTGTCGTTGGTTTACTGCCGGAATGCGACATTTTTATCATGTCGGCGGCGGTGAGCGATTTCAGACCCCTTCATAGATCCGGTGAAAAAATGAAAAAATCCAAAGAACCTTTCAGCATCGAATTTTGCCCTACAGACGATGTCCTCGCCTGCACTGCCGGACTAAGAAAAAACATCTTTTCAGTCGGCTTCGCCCTTGAAACCTCGGACATGGAGAAGAACGCCGCTGAAAAACTGAAAAATAAATCTCTCGATCTTATTGTAGCGAACTCACCTTCTGCCATAGGATCCGATTCCTCCAGCGTCCTGATTATAGGAAAGAACGGGAAAGTCATAACACAGCAAAAAGACCTTCCTAAAAAAGAACTCTCCTCCTTGTTAATCAGGATCATCGCCAATGAAATCAGCGACTAAAGAACAAATCCTCGGACTTCTCGAGGAACTCGAAGAAGAAGGTCTGAACTATATTGAGAATTTCAGCTCAGCGCCCGAAACTTCCGTGGACAAAGCTGAAAATTTAAAAATACTTTTCCAAGAGAGCCGATCATGCTTAAAATGCAGGCTGGGAGAAACCAGAAAGAATTATGTATTCGGCGAAGGGAATCCCGACGCAAAAATTGTCTTTGTAGGAGAGGCTCCGGGCCGCGATGAAGACCTGACTGGAAAACCTTTCGTCGGAAGAGCGGGAAAGCTTCTGACCGACATTATAGAGAAAGGTATGAAAATAAAAAGGGAAGACGTATATATCTGCAATATTCTCAAATGCAGACCTCCTGAAAACAGAGACCCTCTGCCTGAAGAGGTCGAAATGTGCATAGAAACGCTGATAAACCAGATAAATGTTATAGACCCGAAAATTATATGTGCTTTGGGCAGGCACGCGGCATCAGCTCTTTTGAAAAAAGGGCAAAAACTCGCCGATTACAGAGGAAGCGTCCACTATTTCAAATCATATCCCGTGATAGTGACTTATCATCCGAGCGCTCTTTTGAGAAATCCAAACCTTAAAAAACCCACTTGGGAAGATATCAAAATCTTATTATCGATCGCTCAAGGCTGTCCACCTGAAGAAATAGGGGCATGGTAATGGCAACGGCAAAAAGAAGCGTTCTTCCCTCCTCTCCCGAAGCCGAAGCCGCGGTTATAGCTTCTTGCATGCTCAGCAGTGACTCATGCTCGCTGGCGGCAGAAAGGCTGACCGCCGAAGATTTTTTCGTTCCCGCGCACAGAAGTATATTTCAGGCGATTATGAAAATTTTCAACGACACTCCGAACCCTGTCGTTGATCTCATCACTGTAGGGGACGAGCTCAGAAGGATGAAAAGACTCGATGAAACCGGCGGAATAGCTTATCTTGCTGAACTCGAGAGCAGTCTCATCGGAACGGCGGCATCCAATACCTCGGAATACATAAAACGGGTGAAAGACACAGCCATAAAAAGGAGACTGATAGACATTTGCCAAGGCATAGTCAATGTCGCGATGTCTTCTGATATGGAATCCGACGAACAATTGGATAACGCCGAAAGCCTAATTTTCAGGATAAGACAGGAAAAAAAATCGTCTGATTTCGACGAAATATCCGAAATAGTCCACGAGGCGATAAAAGAAGTAGATAACCTCTATCAGAACAAGGGAAAAATCTCGGGTGTTGAGACCCATTATCCAAGACTCGATCAGGCGACCCGCGGACTACAAAGACAGGAATTTATAGTCCTCGCCGCGAGACCGGGTATGGGGAAAACCGCGTTTGCACTCAATATTGCAACCGAAGCCGCTATCAAAAACAAAATCTCCATTCTTATATTCAGCCTCGAAATGAACAGTCTGAGAATAGTCAGCAGAATGATTTCAAGTCTTGCCAGAGTTGACAGCCAAAGAGTCAATACGGGATTCATATCTCACTCTGATTTCGACCAGCTTACGAATGCCGCTTCAAAGATAGCTTCTACTGAAATATTCATAGACGATTCTTCAGCGATGTCCATCCTCGAAGTAAAAGCAAAAGCGAGAAGAAAAGCAGACGATCTCAGCAAAAGGGGCAAAAAACTCGGCCTAGTTATTATAGATTATCTTCAACTCATAAGATACACTGAATCCAGAGTTGACAACAGACAGCAGGAAGTCGCGAATATTTCCATGGCATTAAAAGCTCTTTCAAAGGAACTCGATGTCCCTGTCCTCGCACTTTCACAGTTAAGCAGGGCTTCGGAGATGAGGACCGAAAGAAAACCACAGCTTTCCGATTTGCGTGAATCCGGAGCGATAGAACAGGATTCAGACGTTGTTATGTTTCTTCACAGAGATTATTATTATTCAAAAGACGAAGAGGAAAAAAACAAAGCGGAACTGATTATAGCCAAAAACAGAAACGGTCCGACAGACATAGTAAAACTTCACTGGACTCCCGAATACCTGAGGTTTGATCCCATAGATGTGACAGAAGAGGACTGAAGACAGAGATGGTAAAAAGCGTAATAGACACATTTTATTATCTCATAAGAAACAGAATCAAAAACGTCGTTCTTCTCGTCAATTCCATATTCCTTTTTATAATCGAGATGCTCAAATCTTTCGAAAAGCCGAAGATTCTTTTAAAACTCACTTTAGAGCAGATGTATCTTACAGGCAATCAGTCACTCCCTATCATAATAGTCTCTTCTGCCGCAATAGGTCTCGTCACGACTTTTCAGGCAAAGTTTCAGGGAAGGGGAATAATTCCTGATATATATATTTCAACCGCTCTGGTCAAAGCGACCCTTGAAGAACTCGGACCTCTTTTGACGGGACTCATGCTCTCCGGCAGAGTCGGAGCTGCCATGGCGGCAGAACTCGGGACCATGAAAGTCACCGAACAGATAGACGCTCTGTCGGCAATGGCCATAAACCCTTTCCGTTTTCTCGTCCTTCCGAGATTTCTCGCAGTAGTCATAATGGCTCCCGTTCTAACCGTCATATCTGAAGCCTCGGCAATTTTTTCAGGTTATCTTCTGGCAACTCTTTCCATGAACATAATGCACGAAACTTTCATGAAAGGCATGAAGTTCAGCTTCATGCCTATAGAGCTTTTCGGAGGCCTCATAAAAGCGGCAATTTTCGGAGTTATAATATCCGTAGCCGGAACTTACAACGGTTTTCACGCCGACGGCGGCGCTAAAGGCGTCGGACAAGCTACAACGAAAGCCGTTGTATCGGCGTCTGTCCTTATTCTAATAGCCGACTATCTCGTCGCCAGGCTTGTCTTCAGATGATATCCATCAAAAATCTCTACAAGAAATTCGATTCTAAAATCATATACGAAGACCTTTCAATAGACATAGAAGAAGGCGAAAAGCTCGTAATAATAGGCCAGTCAGGAGTCGGAAAAAGCGTGCTTCTAAAACATATTGTCGGTTTGATAAAACCAGATTCCGGGACTGTATCCATCGACGGAACCGACCTCGGGAAGATCGGCGTCTCAGAGCTTTTCAGGCAGAGAAAGAAATTCGGTTTCGTGTTTCAGGGAGGGGCGCTTTTTGATTCCATGTCAGTTGCCGAAAATGTCGCTCTGCCTCTCAGAGAACACACAAAAATGACGTTTTCGGAAGCATTGGATAAAGTTTCGGAAAAGCTCGAGATGGTCGGACTCAAGGGTTGCGAAAATCTCGAAACCGCCGAACTCTCAGGAGGAATGAGAAAGAGAGTGGCTATCGCAAGGGCAATAATAATGGAACCTGCTTACATTCTTTATGATGAACCGACTACCGGACTTGATCCGATACTTGCAGAACATATAAACGAACTCATCGTAGATTTGAACGCGAGGCTGAACATAACCAGCATCGTCGTAACCCACGATATAGCCTCTGCATATACAATCGCTTCGAGAATAGCTATGCTCTATCAGGGTAAAATCATTCACTCCGGTTCTCCGCAGGATACAAAAAAATCAGATAATCCCTATCTCCTCCAGTTCCTGCAGGGCAAAAGCGAAGGCCCGATAAAGACAAACTGAATTCCCTGAATCTAAACTAAAAACAGAAAAAAACTTTTTGACCTTATATTAACTGTTTATCCTCTTTTACTGGTCTCAGACAATTCATTGTTTCAAATATAAATCTTTCAATTGAATTGACCTGATTTTATGATATAAATTAGCAGTATGAAACACGCGGAAAAAAGTTATTCCTGGAAAGTCACCTTTCTCGCCGGCGTAAGCATCTTAATCATCATAGTCGGATACATATTCCTGTCTAATATAACTTTTTCCAAAAAGGGATACAGAGTCAGAGCAGTCTTCAACAACGTCAGCGGCCTTTTCGAAGGAGCGGACGTCCAGGTTCACGGAGTAACGAGAGGGCGGGTTTCAAAGATCACGATACACGACAAAGAAGTAGAGGTGGAAATGCTTCTGGACAAGGACGTCAGGCTGAACGCCGACGCGAGAGCAGGCATCTATCAGACTTCGCTTATTTCAAACGTCAAATACATAAACATTACACCCGGAACACTCGCAGTCGCTTTTGACACCTCAAAATACATGCCTACAGACCCGGTGATGATTTTCGACATAGGACAGCTATCTAAAGCGGTAGAGGACGTCGAGATGCTAATTTCCGACATAAAAGGCAATTTCGACACTTCGGCGGGAGAGCTTATCAAACACAGCACCTCACTCGTGATCGAATCACAGTCTACGGTTCAAAACCTGACTCTTTTATTGGCCGAGCTCAGGCTCACAGCGTCACAAGCGAGAACGAGCCTCGTCACACTATCGTCCGAAGCTTCGGAAAAAAGTGAAAAACTCGACAGGACAATAGGTCTTCTCGATACTACATTGTGCAGGATGGACACGGCTCTCGCCCTTCTAATCCAGATAGAACGCTCTATAGCCCGAGGGGAAGGAACACTCGGAAAGCTTATAAAGGAAGACTCTTTATACTACGAACTCAGACAAACAGTCGTATCATACGGCCTGCTCGCAGATGACATAAGAGCCAACCCCAGAAAATACATTAACCTCGAAGTATTCTGAAATGAGAAAGACAGCCAGAATAAATTTCGTCTGTTCAGCATGCGGCGAAACATTTACAAGATGGCAGGGAAGCTGTCCCTCATGCGGCGCATGGGACACTATAGTCGAAACAAAGGAGACAGCACAGACAAAATCCGCAGCGTCGGTTAAGGATTTTTCATCATATAAAGACGACTCGGTGAAAATTTCTACGGGAATTGGCGAGTTCGACAGAGTTCTCGGCGGCGGATTCATACCTGGTTCCGCCATTCTTATAAGCGGAGAACCGGGAATCGGCAAATCAACCTTCATTCTTCAGATCGCCGACAGCACAGCGAAGAGTTCTAAAAATGTTCTCTATATTACCGCAGAAGAAAGCATGAATCAGCTTCTATCAAGGGCAAAAAGGCTCAATTCAAATTCGGAAAACCTCAGATTTGTCTCAGAAAACGATTCCAACGAGATTCTAAAGATACTCGCCACCGGAAAATACGACGCAGTCATTCTCGATTCTGTCCAGACAGTGTTCAATCCTGCAATAGAGAGTATAACCGGAAGCGTTAATCAGGTCAGAAGCGTCTCTGAGCTAATGTGCAACTTTGCGAGAAAAACAGACGCGGCAGTTTTTATAATAGGTCAGGTCACTAAATCCGGAGACCTTGCGGGTCCGAGATCTCTCGAACACCTTGTTGACGTTGTCCTTTCGATAGAAGGAGACAGAAGACAGGAGTTCCGCATTCTCCGATCATACAAAAACCGATACGGCTCTACGGACGAAATAGGGATATTCAAAATGACTGAAAAAGGGTTCGAAGAAATCAAAGACGCCGCGGAAATACTTTTGGATAAGGATAAAAAGATTCTGCCAACGGGAACAGTCAGAGGTTCCGTAATAGAAGGCAACCGGTCTTTTATCGTAGAAGTAGAAGCCCTGACTGTCCCTTCAAAATACGGCGTTCCGTCAAGAGTAGTAAACGGATTCAATCAGAAAAGACTTTCCATGCTTCTTGCTGTTCTCGACAAATGGCAGAACGCCGAGTCCGGCAGTGTCGACGTCTATTGCAACGTGGCAGGAGGTCTTCACATCTCCGATACAGCTTTGGATCTTTCCGTCGCTCTGGCGGTAGTGTCAAGTTATTCAGGTTTCAGCATACCGGCAAATGCGGTGGCTTTCGGAGAAATCAGTCTTTCCGGCGATATAAGACCGGTAAAAAGTTCGGAACTCCGCGTCAGAGAAGCCAGAAGACTCGGATATGAGACTATAATAATGCCGCAGTCAAAAGATAAAAATGAATATTCCGTAAAAAACATCACCGAAGCAGTAAAAATAGTTAAAGACTTGAACAAAGACCTGAAAAAGACAAAAGGACAAAAATGATAAAGAAAATTTTATCTTCGTTTTCAAAAAAAAAAACAATACTCATCCCCACTTCACTCGCCATTTGCGATGCCAGGTTTATCCCTTTTTTAGAAATTTTCCAATTCGGATGTGATCTCCAGATTCTATCTACATGGCCTGATTTTTTTTCGAATTTAGCCGATTCTTCTTCAAGCCATAAAAAAGAAGGCAAGATGGCTATGTCTAATTTTGAACGCCTTTCTGAACTTGTTACGGTTGTGACGGTCAAAGTCGGCGACTGCAGCAATTTTTCGGATCTTTTGAAAAAAAACAGAAAAGATCCGGGTGTTTTCGTCCTCTCATCTGAAACCGAAGCGGACCATCTTTCAATGCTCTACAAGATAAAGAACATAAACTTCGACAGGATATCTAATACTTTCGCCGACAAATACTGGCCGGGAAAATTCGTCGTGGTCAAACCTCATGAAAAAGACGAATCGGGACTGACGGGAAAACTCCCCGACGGGACCATATATCACATCAAGGACGAAGAATATATCCCTGAACGGGAGATAACATGCAGGATATCAAGTTATGTCAAGACATCCGAAGGGACAACTCTCTTTCTAAAAAGGGATAAAATCGCAAAGAAAAAACTTTTATGGGATTTAGTGCAGTAATAGTAGCCGGCGGATCGGGGAAAAGATTTGCAGACCGGGTTCCCAAACAGGCTGTTCCCATGTTCGGAGTTAGAATATGGGAATGGAGCGCCAAAGCCTTCGATTCTTCCCGCGGCTGTGAAGAAATAATAATCGTCACTCCAAATCTTGATTCCGGCGATCTTTTCACTCCTTCTTGCTCATATTCTCTGCCTCTTATTTTCACGAAAGGCGGAAGCGAAAGGCATTTGTCTGTCCTCAACGGAATCCGCAGAGCATCCGCTCCTTATGTTGCCGTTCACGACGCTGCCAGACCTTTTGTCAAAAGAGATTTGATAGAAAAACTTTGGGAAGAGTGTTCAAAAGGCTTTTCAGTGATACCGGTAACTGAAGTATTCGACACCATCAAAGAAGTTGAAGGCGGTTTCATATCAGGCACTGTTGACAGGACAAAACTCCGCAGAGCGCAGACCCCTCAGTTTTTCAGTAAAGAAGTCATACTCAAGTCTCTGGAAAAAAATTCCGAAGGGCTTACCGATGATTCTTCATACCTCGAAAACACTGAAAATAAAATTTTTGCAGCAAAAGGCGACCCTGAAAACATAAAAATCACTACTCAGGACGATTTTATACGGGCTAACAAGATTTTATCCTCTTCAATAAGAATAGGTTTCGGAATCGATTATCACAGATTCGTAAAAAACAGGGATTTAGTTCTCGGCGGAGTTAAAATACCATTTGAATTAGGTCTTCTCGGGCACTCCGATGCCGACGTTCTTCTGCACGCAATAACCGACTCAATTTTGGGAGCCTGCGGAATGAGGGATATAGGATTTTATTTTCCCGACAACGACAGCCGTTTCAAAGGATCCTCGAGCCTTGATATCTTGGGTAAAGCCGTAGAGATATCAGGAAGACCTCACATTATAAACTTAGATTCCGTAGTCGTGGCTCAAAAACCGAGGCTCGGGGCATATATTCCCCAAATGATAGAAAAAATTTCGAAAGTTTTATCCCTTGAAAAAAGCAAGATTTCCGTAAAAGCGACCACGAGCGAAGGGATGGGACCCGAAGGTGCAATGGAAGGTGTTTCCGCAAGGGCGGTCGTCAGCCTTTTGACTATATGAAATCTCCTGCAATATTTTTCTTTATACTTCTTGTTTTTTTCTCGTTGTCTTTCTCCGCACAAATCGAGGGCTCGGAAAAACCGGATGAAACCGAAACATTCAAGTATAAAATCACTCAAACATTGATTCAAAAAAAAATACCTCCCGACCTGATAGTGTTTTTAATTTCAATCCTTCCCATTTTCGAACTCAGGGGCGGAATACCGGTCGGCATTCTCACTCTCGAACTCCCCTACTGGAGAGTCTATATCGCGGCTGTCGCAGGCAACATGATGCCGGTTCTTCCAATTCTTCTTTTTACAGGAGCCGTAGCAAAATTTTTGTCTAAAAACAAAAAACTCGAAAAAATAATCAATTGGTGGTTTGCCAAGACAAAGAAAAGATCGGCTTCAGTTGAAAAATACAAATCGCTCGGTTTAATGCTCTTCGTCGCCATTCCGCTTCCGATAACAGGAGCGTGGACCGGTGCGCTCGCGGCTTTTCTTGCGGGTATAAGCGTCCGCCATTCTTTTCTCGCGATACTCTTCGGAGTGGCGTCAGCGGGTGTTATCGTTGTCATCGCCACTCTTCTGCTCTCGAAAATCGGCTGGATAGGAGCCGCTGTTGTGGCTCTGATAGTGCTCGCCGCGATGGGATTTTCTTTCTACGGCATTATCTCAAAAGATGAGAATAGAACTCGCGCCTCTTGACGGCATTTCCGACAGACCTTTCAGAATCATCTGCCGCAGGTGCGGCGCCGCGCAAGTTACGACAGAAATGATACCCGTTCAGGGCATCGTCTCAAGCCCTAAAAGATATCTTAAAAAAGCGGATTTTTCAGAAGAAGAAAGGCCGCTGACAATTCAGATAGCAGGCAGTGACGCTTCTTTAATAAAAAAAGCTGTTTCTATTATCAACCCTCTTTCTCCGGATTACATTGAATTGAACGCGGGTTGCCCGGCGAAAAGAATACTCAAATCGGGCAACGGCGCCGCGCTTTTGAAGGATCTTGCAAAGCTTTCATCATGCATCCAAGCCGTCGTCGATTCGTCGAAATTTCCCGTCAGCGTAAAAACGAGGACCGGTTTCGATTTGCCTGTTCCTGAAGAGATAGCATCGGTTTTTGAAGGGAAGGACGTTGAATGCTTAAAAATACACGGCCGGACCGCCGTTCAGAATTACTCTACTGAAGCAGACCTGGAAAAGGTCAAACACATCGCTTCCCTCGTCAAAATTCCGGTCGTAGCCAACGGAGACATAAACTCAATGGAAAGTGCCGTTTCGGCGCTCGAAAAAGGAAACTTTGCAGGTGTGATGATCGGCAGAGCCGCAAGAGGAAATCCGTGGATTTTTTCGGGAATAATTCCATGTCTTGAAGAAAGACAGAAAGTAATGGAAGATCACTGCCGCATGTCCGCTGACTTTTACGGCGAAGAGAGAGGGATGATATTGATGAGGAAGCACCTTCTCTGGTATTTAAAAGGCATGATAAATTCAAAACAGGTCAGAGCTAAAGCTTCCCGCGTGACATCTCTTTCCGAGGCTCTGATGATAATCGAAAGTCTTAAAGGAGCTCTTTTTAATATTTTCTGAGAAAACCGCTGTTTTTTTGATCTCTTTTAATCAGTCAAAAACTGTGTTGAGCTCCAATGTGCCTTCCAAAACGAATCTGCCGTCCTTAATGACGAAAACATCCGATGAATCAGCCCTTACAGCTTTAATATGACTAATTTCATCAAAAGGCAGGGTTATATCCGTGTGCTTGAAACAGTAGGCTTTTTTCATGTCCTGCTTTCGCTGAGCAGATTTTTCGTTTTCTTTAGCCATCATTTCTTTTCCGTCGCATACGTTTACGTGTTTCATGTCTTCCTGCATAAAGAAGCAAGTGTCTCCTATGGCGAAGTGAGGTCCCATTTTTTCAATTATGAGAACAGGCAATAGATGAGTGATCCCGTGTTTTTTTGCCGACACATACGCAAGAGTGTTTGTTCCAATGGCAAATTCACCCATGGGAAGAGTGTCATGCGGGAAAATGAGATTTTCTCTCACGTATTTTTTATTTTCCTCTTCACTTTCGAAATTTGAACAGTTGTATGAAGCTATATAGCCGTCCTCAAAATAAAGTTCGAGATCCGTGAATTTCAGATTGTTGAGGAATGCTTCTTTCACGTGCAGAAGTCCGTTTGTGCCTTTTAGAACCGGCGAAGTGAATACTTCTCCTACGGGAATGTTCATATCCGCTCCGCAGTTGACAAAATTCGTCTGTTTTTCAGGGTTCTCTATTGGTTTTAATGCTATTGTTATGTCCGTTCTGTTGTCATTGGAACCTTTTACGTGAACCGAGACGCCGCTGTCGAGAGCGTCAATTATATTTTTCTGTATTTTTTCATACTTGGAAGTGTCGAGGAGATTAACCTCAATAATATCTGAGAATACTTCTTCGAAATTATCTCCTATTTCCGGTGAAGGGAATGATATTGCGGTGAAGCTGACCGAAGACATAGGCAAAAAGTTTTCTCTTATCTGCATTATTTCGGCCTGCATTTTCTTGTCGAGCTCCTGCTGTTTCCCGTCGAGCGAAAAAGCCGATTTTTTCAAAATCGGTTTGAACGGAGTTTCCCCGAATTTTGAAACGTGTATGAGACCCGAGACCTCCGTGAAAATATCTTTGAATTTTGAAAAAAGACCTTCCGAAGAGGCTACAATTTTGCTGACAAAAGAGTCATCGAGATAAAGAGAATTCTCAAAACGGTAATCGTAGTTGATCTGTTTGTTTATGTCAGTGGACATCATTCCGTAGAAAAGAGGCTTAAATCCTTCTTTATCCGCCTTTTGAAGAACTTCACGCATTATCGATTCCAGACCGACTGCACCGAGAACTATTACGTATTTTTTTCCTTCGTATGATTTCCCGGATCTGTCAAAACTCCTGATATAAGACTCAATTATCTGCGTGGCGAGTTTTTCCAGTTTATCGGAGGGATAGTCGGAAAGATATTTTGCCATTTGTATCTCGTTGTCGGAAATATATTTCCCGTATCTGAAAATGCGTTTTGTTTGACTTAAACTGCCCTCTGTTACTATATCGACAAAAAGATTGAAAGAAGGGTCAAACTGCTCTTTAAGTGATCTTTCCATTTTTTCAAAAATAATTTCAAAAATATTGGAAAACAAAATTTCCCTAATAATCTCCGGGTTGAATTCTCCTCTTTCAGCGGCTCCATACAGAGCAGTGTATCTTTTCAGGTTTTCAACTACAGCAAATCTTTTGTTCTGAAAACAATAACTAAGATTTCTGAATACGTCGTTGCAGAAATAAGCGAGCGCACCGCCTTTTTCTTCTCCGAATTTTTTAACCGCCCGTTCAGGATCAGCAAAACTGTTTTCGTAATGAGGCGAAGTCCTGTGCAAAAATACCGCTTCATTGTCTTTTTTCAAATCCTCAAAAGTATTATCAGCAAAATATTCGGGATCAACACGGCTTTCAATATCCGCGGCTTGGATTATTTTTTCACCTATTTCGTGAAAATAATCCAGATAATCCCTCTGTCCGCTCTTTTGGGTTTTTTTCAGGATACTTTTTATTCTGTCAATATTTTCGTAGTAAATTTTGTCCTTCTCCATGTTTTCTTTTTTGAAATACTCTCTTGTGTCAAACATTGTTTCTCCTTTCAAGCAGAATTTTGCCTATCCAAATGAACTGAAATCCATTTATTGGGCTGGGCGGTTTTCTCGGATTCTTTCAGAGTCTGTGATAAAAATTCAATGGTTTTAATTATCGCTTCGCCTGTTTCCCCGGATTCTGAGAGAAAAAATGCCAGAGCCGAGGAAAATGCGCACCCTGTTCCCCTGAATTCGCCAGCGATCCTTTTTGTTATGTATTCTTTATCCCTGTATCTGATTTTTATGATATCTCCCTTTTGGTGTCCTCCGGTCACAACTGAATTTTCAAATTTTCCAAGAACTTTTGCCTCATCCGTGTTCATCGTCACAATATCAGGTTCAGATAATACTGCAAGCACTTGGCGAGGTTCCATAAACACACCACCGGATGTTGAGCTGAGGACAGTATTCCAGACGATTTTCGAAGACGGGAATCGTTTTCTGACTATCGGAATTAATTGTGGAAGGCAGACGCCTATCTTTACAGAAGGAGGTTCTTCGAGCGCTTCGATGTCTTTCATGACATCTTCTGTTTTCCTGAATTCCATGGAATTTATTTTCTCATCACTTTGTCTTGTAAAACAGGTAATAGATCCCAAGGCTTCGCCTCCCAATGCGGTTATCACAGCAATGTCTTTTAGGAATCCGGATTTCCCGGCAGGGTCGAGGCCCGAAAGGACAAGCACTCTGGGATTTTTCACGGATAGATTATAAGGGATAAAAAGAAGAAGATGAAGAAGGAAGATTTAACCGCGAATCCGATTTTTCATCGATATGAAAAATCGTTACACAAAGAAAAATAAAGAAGATCTAACCACGAATAGCTAAATTGCTTCGCAAATTAGCATCAAACACGAATCCGATTTTTCATAGATATGAAAAATCGCTACACAAATGGACACTAAGGGAAGATAAAAAGAAAAAGAATATTAACCACGAATAAACACGAATCCGATTTTTCATAGATATGAAAAATCGCTACACAAAGAAAAATAA
>CAYNIW010000013.1:0-58883 GCA_964397545.1 uncultured Desulfuromonadaceae bacterium
ATTCGCGGTTAAATCTTCTTTATTCTTCGTAGGGTGTCTTAACTTAAAAAGGTCTTTTTGATTTTAATTGGACATGGACAGGTTTTATTGAAGAAGGTTTGTCCCCGGACAATATTTTCGACGGATTTGTTTTGGCAAGGTCAAAAAAAACTTCCTCACCAAGCATTTTTTTCGCATGGCCTATCTCACGGGTAATTTTTTCTCTGTCGGCGCCACAGGGACTGTGAGAATCCGTCGCCAGAAAATGGCATATTCCGGCCTCAAGTATGCTTTTGCTCTTTTTCTGGGCGTCTGGGCCGTATTTACCGGAGAGAGATCCTATGTTCACTTGAATAAATGAACCGTGGGAAACAAAGTTTTCGATTCTATCTAAATTTAGAGCGGGGTATCTGCAAGGATGGGCGATTATCAAATTATATCCCTTGGTTTCTGCGCTGAACCTGAATTCCTCATAACCTCGGGGCATGCTCAAAAAACCGAATTCGACGAGCAGAAATTTAGATCCTCCAAGACAAAGTCCGGAATGAAAACCGTCGTCAAAGACCGCGCCGCTATCAAAATATATTTCCGCTCCTGAAAATATTTCGATTTCGATGCCGCGTTGGTTCAAGGTTTTTTGCGTTTTAGCTGCGGCTGATTTAACCGACTCTGAATCGAATTTAGGTCCCCAGCAGTGAGGAGTCGCTATGATTTTTTCAAATCCTGCTTCTTTAAGGTCTGAAGCCAGTTCGTAGGTCTCTTCCCATGTCGCCGGGCCGTCGTCTATGTTCGGAAGAAGATGGCAGTGGATATCAACCAAAGACCTTTTCTCCGTCCATAAATACTTTTTCTACGTGTAAATAGTCGAGGTTTGAGTTTTTAGGCGTATCGGACAGAAGGATAAAATCGGCTTTCATGCCTTTTTTTAACTCTCCTCGGTCGGCATAGCCCAGGGATTGGGCAGAATCAATAGTATATTTAAGTATGGCGCTTTCAAGAGATATTTTCTGTGAATCAAAAGGAGCATTGACGGCCCCTGAAATACCCCATAAAGGTCCAGGGGGCATGGTGTCGCTTCCGAAACACAATCTGCAACCGGATTTTTCAATTTCAGCAAGGGGATTGTTTCTGACGAGAAATTCATGGCTCACGCATTTTTCGTAGAGTTGACCTGAATTTGACCACAAACGTATGAAGTTGGGCTGCATACTCAGGGTTATTGAGCTTTCCGCGGCTCTTTTTATATGCCTTTTGCCGGGCAGTTCGAAATGCTCTATCCTGATGTTTTTTCTGTCCGGAGCGGGGAAGAGCTCGGCAATATCGAGAGCTTGGGAAATAGCCCTGTCTCCGATTGCGTGAATCCACACTTTTTTGCCTTTGTCGAATGCTTTCCCAACGAATTGTAAAATTTCTTCGTCTTTCATGAGGAGCATTTCTGCGGAAGCTTCGGGTGAATCGAGCCAAGGGAAAGAAACAGCCGCGGTTCTGGCGCCTATTGATCCGTCCAGAAACAGTTTAAGAGCAAATACATTATTCAGTTCGTCCGCGCATTCAGGTTCGCACAACATCGAAAAATCCTTTTCCACAGCGGCGAAAGTGAACCTCATGGGAAGTTTTTCCGCATCCAGTATAAGTTTTCTCGCCTTGTTGGATGTTATCTCTCCGACGCAGGTGACTCCCATGGACAACATTTCTTTTACGGCATTTTGGAGAGAAGATAAAAACCTTTCTCTGTCAGGAGGAAAAATTTCATTTATTCTCAGAACCGGGATTTCTTTAAGGATTCCCGTGGAAAAATCTATCATTTCTTTTTTAAATCCGGGTAAAGCCGGTGCTTTTTCAGAGAGCGTCTTCAGAGCAGGAGTGTTTGCCACTGCGCAATGACCGCAAATTCTCCTCGCAATAATAGGTGTTTTATCAGAAATAAAATCCAGGTCTTTTTTCGTCATTTCTCCTGGAGTATTCCATGAGCTTTCATCGAAATCACAGGCTATTAAACATTTGGCGTCTTCATTTTCTCTCGCGAATGAAGAGATAATCCCAAGACATTCTTCTATGTTTTTGGATTCGCCGAGATAAGGGCCGGATCTAGAAAGCCCCCACTGAGAGAGATGAGCATGGCAGTCGGTAAAAGAAGGCAGAACCGCCTTGTCCTCTATGTCAATTTTATAAGTATCGGGAAGCTCGCGGCTTATCCGTGGCGACAATTCTATGATAGTCCCGTTTTGGACGAGTATGTCAGTTTTTCCGTAAGAAGGAAAAATCCGGCAATTCTTGAAAAGTACTTCTTTCATTTTTCTCCTTCCGGAATGACGGCTTGAAAAATTTCAGTCCTGTCAAATTCGAGAGAGTCGGCTCTCGATGGTGAGTAAAAGAGGACGTTGATTAACATTGCCTTTTTGGCGTCATCGTCTGCTTCTCTAAAAAATTTTTTTAACACGGAACATGAACCGGGATGAGAAGATCTGATAAAGAAAAGAATTTTTCCAGGGCAGGGAAAAGAATCCATTTTTCCTAAAAGAATCTCAAAGGAGGATGAATCTTCTTTTAAAAGGACATCCACTGCTTTTTCGCGGATGAAGAGATTTGAATCATCCAAAAGGAAACTGACGTCTTCTAAGAGTTCAGGAGGCAATTTTTGAATTTTCTCGAGAGATACAAGCGCGTTAAGCCTAACTGAAGGAATAGTGTCAAATATAAGGATTCCCAGTTCCCGGAGATAGAGGCCGCCTGAATCTGTCCCTAATATTCTCGCCGTATTAGCCCTCACTCTCCAGCTTGTGTCCCGCGCCAGATCCGAAGCTCGGGAGAGAAGAATGGAGTCATTCAATTCCCCGGTTATATAAACCGCGGAAGATCTGAGATCTTCGTCGGGAGAATCCATCAGGCCCAAAACAGCAGTTCTGGCTTCATCCTTCATCAATTTGAATATTTCCACGATAGTCAAAAACTCTCTCGCAGAAGCGTCTTTGATTTTACCCTTGAGAAATTCCACTGCGGATCCGTCCGTAAAACGTGAAAGAGATTCTCTGGCAGGGGCGTTAAGTTCGAGCATGTCGAATCTGCCGACTGATGCTCTCACAAACAGACTGTCGAGAGCGCTGAGTTGAACTGAAGACAAGTGAATAAAAAGGATAAAGAAAAAATGCACGCTAAAAACCGTCCTCTAAATCGAGAAAGAGCCCCATATCTTTTCTGAGAATAGCCGCAGAATCCCTGCCTATTCCAACGTATGTATCATTTCCCCTGATGTCGAGAAAAAGACCGGTGCCCCTGTATCCTCTTCTCGTATCAGACCATCCTCTCGAGTTCTCCGGAATCTTGACGGCGTATAAATCATCGCCGGCGGATTCGATGAAAAAGCTCCATGAATTGGCGTTTCCGGCTCCCTGGCAGAGCCCTTCTCCGGTATAGATATCGCTCCCTCCCTCGTCTATGAGCAATCCGGTTGATAAATCATGCCCGCATCCCTGAGAAACGGATTTGCTCACGTAAATGTCGTCTCCGTCTCCGTCCATAATAACACCGACAGCAAGGTGGACTCCAGAGCCCTGAACATATTGAGAAGCAGTATAAATGTCGTTTCCTGAAGCGTCGTAAAGACAGCCGACGGCATACCAATAGGCACAGCCCTGAGAGAACACGTCCGAGTCGTATGAATCGTTTCCCTCTCCGTCAATGAGAACGCCTATACCTCCCGGCAGGTCAGGTCTGAGACCTATTGAAAATCCCTGACCGAAAGAAAGATACCTCTGGCTGAATCTAAGTTTATCGAGATATATACCCTTGCATACGTAATTGTCGTTGCCTGAAAGGTCAGCGAGAAAACCTACACCCGAGAAACCGGAACAGCCCTGCGAGTAAGCTTTTGAAAGATACCTGTCATTGCCTGATCTATCCAGAAGAAGAGCCTCTCCGCAGGCGGATGCGCCGCAGCAGCCTACGTCGCCGATATATACATCGTCGCCGGAAACATCTTCGAGAAATGATATTCCGAAAATCGAAGACCCTAGCGAAGCGTATGAACCCATGTATAAATCATTGCCCGAACTGTCTATAATAATTGATACGCCGCCGAAAGTTCCCGCGACTGAAAAATCCGATTCGGCGTAATAGGCGTCGTTTCCGCCGCAGTCTATTATCATCGTCACGGAGAAAAGGTTTGTGCCCAGGCGATACTCGTCGTCTCCTCCGAGGTCTAAAATTATTCCTCTGTCGAGATTGTAGGTGTTTCGTGAATATCCTCCGATTATTATCGGGCCGGCTCCGGTATCTTTCCATTTAGTTATTTCGCCTGCAGCGTAAGGGCAGACTGAACTTTCAGGTTCAAAACATGTCAAATCTTTTATTTCGAGAAGTTCAAAAACCGCTGTTAAATGGGAATTCAGACTTACCCCTAAGGCATATTCAGTGAGGGCAGAGCAGAAAGAAGAATAATCGAGAGAATACAGGTATTCTTCATAAGGGTCGAGGTCGAGGAGAGAAGATTCATCCCTTAAAAGACCCGACGCGAGAGAAAAAAGAGTATCGCCGTTTTTACCGAAAGATTCCGCTATAAGCGAGCTGTTTTTTACAAGAACTTCTTCAGGAGAAAGACTTGAGGTCACCGGTTCTGAAAAAGAAGCGTCAAAATATTCTGAAAGTCGGCAGAGAGAGAGAATCAAATGGGCTTTTTGGAGGTTCTCTGTCTCAGAAAGTTTTTGCTTTAAGAATTCAGGTAATTCCAAAGGGCTTCTCATAAAATACCTGACGGTGTTCGACAGCAATGGAATCGGTTCGGTAACAAAAAAACCTACTTCCTGTTCTTCTGTTCTGAGAATCTTAAGAGCCTGGGAAAGAAACTTTTTGTAATATCCGCTCCCGGGATGCTGGTATTCCGAAGCTGGAATTTCCTGGGCAGAGATTTTAAGAACCATTGCCAGAAAAAAAAATGTACAGATAATTTGTCTCATTTTTACATATCTGATATAATGGGAAATCTTATTTTATTTTTGCCAATCTATCAAGGAGATAAAAAAAGGAGGTCTTTTGAAACTCAGGCATTTGACATTCGCGGTTATATTTATTTTAACCGCCAGCAACGTTTTTGCTGACGTCGTTCACAAACCCGGCGAAGTGATAGTAAAGTTCAGAAACAGCATGAGAGACGGACTCGATTTTGAAGCTGACGGAGGAATCCTCTCTTCAAATATTCCTTCTCTGAACTCGATCTTCAAGGAATACAGTATTATTGGCTTCAGACAAGTGGTTAAAAATTACGATTATGAAAGAAACGTAGATTACGGATTAGATATGATATACGTATTCATATCGGAAGAAGATCAAAAAGCCGTGTCAAGCATGGAAGCTTTTTCAAGGCATCCGCTTGTCGATTACTGTGAACTGAACGCACAGATGGAGAGAACCGGATTTATATCCGCATCCCCATGGGACCCGTTTTTGACTCCCAACGATCCGTATTATTCAAGTCAGTGGTTTTTGCCTAACATTCAAGCGCCGCAGGCTTGGGATATTCAGACAGGTAATCATACAAAAATCGCCGCTATTGTAGACGACGGATGCGAGATGGGGCACACAGACCTGGCCGGGAACTACATCACAGGTTATGATTACGTAAGCAACGATCCCAACCCGACCCCTCCCAACGCGTCAGACAACCACGGGACGCATTGCTCGGGACTCGCCGCGGCCGTATCGAACAACTCGACAGGGATTGCCTCCATAGGTTATGGCATTGGCTTGATTGGAGTGAGGACCGCTCTTTACGTTGATCAACTCGTCAACGGTATAAATTTCTCAGCTCAAAACGGCGCGTCTGCCATATCAATGAGCTGGGGATCCAACTCTTCATTTGCTTCGATAGCCAACGCTATCAACGACGCATACAACAACTACGACGTCGTCTGTCTCGCCGCCGCCGGAAATTACAGCTCGAACACCCAGTTCTATCCTGCGGCTGGCGCAAACACAGTAGCCGTAGCGGCAACGAATTCCAGCAATCAAAAAGCGAATTTCTCAAATTACGGCACATGGATTGACATTTCCGCGCCGGGAGTCAATATGTATTCGACTGTTCCTTTCGGAACCTACGGATACATGGACGGAACTTCTATGGCATGTCCCCTTACAGCAGGTCTTGTCACTCTGATGAGATGTCAGTTCACGGGGGAGAACAACGCTCAGATAATACAGAGACTTTATGATGCCGCGGATGCAATGACCGGTTGTTCCTACTACAACAACGGATGGATGGGTGCCGGTAAAATCAACGCCTATAACTCTCTTCAGGGTGCTTCAAATGACACCAATATAACCGTCACCGCTCCCAACGGCGGCGAAAGTTGGTATATTGGGACTGCTCATAACATAACGTGGACAGACAACAACGTAGATAATTTCGATATTCACTACAGCACAAACAACGGTTCGGCTTGGATCTCCGTAGCCACCAACATCACGGGCAATTCAAGGTCTTGGACTATTCCCAACACTCCGAGCACGCAATGCCTCGTAAGAGTCAGAGATCATAACCACACATCTATCAGCGACGTCAGCGACGCTGTTTTCACTATAACCACAGAGCCGGTTTCTCAGTGCGATACGCTGACTTACTGGAACTGGGGAACTGTCGGGACAAGTTTCAATTACGGCGATCCGCCTGAATGGATGGGAATGGGAGTCCGTTTCACCCCAACTGAACTCTCTCCTCACGCCGGAAGGTATATCGAAAAGATAATTTTCATGCTGTCAGAAGGGACCAATCCTGCAAACGACGCGAGAATCTATGTTTTCGGAAACGGCACTTCCACTGCGCCGGGAGACACTTTGCTCAATACGCCTTTCACAGTCACCGGCAGTGAACAGTGGTATGAAATCACGCTCGGCGCGAATCACGTCCCTGTAAACGCTTCTGGAGACATGTGGGTGCTAGTCGGCTTCACATACGCGAATTCATCGTCTTATCCATTTCCCGCCAACGAAGGGTCCTTCGTATCCAACAAGAGTGAATGGGCATGGACAGCGACTGGCGGATGGGAAAAACTCAGCGCATACGCCTTCAATTACGGCTGGACGGTAGGCGCGGTTATCTGCACGCAAAACGGCGTCGAAGAAATAATTTTCCCGGGGTTGAAGCCGGAACTTTCGATGTCGGCCGGTTATGACACAAATGCCGGGACTCTGAGAATAGATTATTTCCTGCCTTCTTCCGGCTTGGTTTCTTTGAAAGCTTTTGACGTGACCGGAAGAGTTGTCCAGACTCCATTTGAAGGCAGACAGTCCGCTGGATCTCACTCTTTGAGCGTATCCGCGGATGAGCTTCCGGGAGCCGGCAATTATTTCTACGTATTGACAACAGATCACGGAAGAGTTTATTCTAAGGTCTTTATTTTAGACTGAAAACAGGACTCATCGGGGCGTAGCGCAGCCCGGTAGCGCGCTTGGTTCGGGACCAAGAAGCCGGAGGTTCAAATCCTCTCGCCCCGATATACTATTTCTGCGTTTAAGGAAAATTTTCCGGGATAATTATTTGATCTTTGTCCATTATTCTTTAATCTACATTATAATCTTGCTTTAGGTTATAAAAACTTTTTATAATACCTCGTGAATCTTTTTTCTAAACCGGATTTTTTTAAAAAAAAATACCCCGGTTACGACTGGGGCGAGAGAATACCTTTTCGGTATAAATTGGATCTCGGATACACGAAGCTCTCGGGAGTTGGGTTATACGATAATTGGCTCTCGCTGAAAAAATTCGGCATGCCGGAAAATGCTTCAAACGCCAGATCCATGAAATTCAGTTATTATTCATCGGGTTTTGAATTCGATGTGGAAAACGAAGAGATAACCGATATTTTTGTCACTTGGAAAGACATTTACAATCCTTTTTCGCCTTTTTCCGGAGAAACACTTATCAAGGGCAAACCCATGGGCATAGGCCCGAAAACTAAAGAAGACGATTTTATAAATATTTTTCCCGATGTCTACTGGCGGGACGAAGACGATGATGAAATAATCCTATTTTACGAATTCAAAGATTTTGAATGGCAGGTGGAATTCGACAAGAACAGAGAGATAAAAGCTTTCATAGCGGGAGGAAAACCGACTTTATTGTCGGATCCTGAAGTAAGGAAAATGTATAAAATCACAAAGGATTTTCCATTTTGATTTTTCAACGTAATCCGTATATCTCGCCCTGTAAAGTCAGTATTTTTATACGAATGAAATGAAAAAACTAAAAAAAGAACTCGGGTTTTACGGTGTTTTTTGCATAGCCACGGGAACGATGATAAGTTCCGGTATTTTCATCCTGCCCGGCCTCGCCTTCGCGAAAACGGGATCTGCGGTTTTTATATCATATTTTTTTTCGGGAATCCTCGCAATTCTCGGCGTCATGAGCATCGCCGAGCTCTCTTCGGCAATGCCCAAAGCGGGAGGCGATTATTTTTATGTCACAAGAAGCCTGGGGCCTTTGACAGGAACAATAGGGGGCATAATAAGCTGGATCGGACTTTCTCTGAAAACAGCTTTCGCGATAATCGGAATTTCTGAAATCCTCTTTGTCCTTTTCAATCTCAATGTCCTGACGACTTCCTTCCTTCTCTGCGCTTTTTTCGGCGCCATAAACATCGCCGGGGTAAAGGATTCAGCCTTTTTTGAAATGATCGTCGTGACACTTCTTTTGATACTTTCAGTTCTTTACGTCGCCTTGGGATTCGAAAACATTGATGTGATGAGGTTTAGTAGTTTTTCGACCGGCGGAATGAATTCCATACTCAAAACGAGCGGTTTTGTATTTGTCGCTTACGGCGGCCTTCTAAAAGTCTCTTCTATAGCCGAAGAAGTCAAAAATCCGAAAAAAACTCTGCCCCTTGGGCTTTTCGCGTCCCTTTTCATCACAATGATACTCTATTCTCTGATGGTCTTCATCGCTGTCGGAACTCTTCAGCCCGAAAAGCTTTCCGGAAGCCTGACTCCCATAGCCGATTCAGCTAAGAGTTTCGCGGGCGCTCCCGGATATTTGTTCATGACCTTAGCGGCGTTGCTCGCTTTCGTCTCGACAGGAAACGCAGGCATTATGGCGGCATCGAGATATCCTCTCGCGTTGTCGAGAGACAGACTTCTTCCTGAATTGCTGAGCCGCATACCAGCAAAGCCGAGGGCTCCCGTCATCTCAATACTTGCCACATGTCTTATTATATTTTTAGCTCTTCTTTTGAAACTTGAAAACCTCGTTAAAGTGGCTTCCACAAGCATTATTTTAACATATATCTTAATTCAGATTTCCGTCATTGTCCTGAGAGAGAGCAGGATAGAAAATTATAAACCATCTTTCAAGGCTCCTTTCTATCCTTGGCTTCAGATTTGTTGTATTATTCTTTTCATTCTTCTTATTATCGACATGGGTATTACCACAATTCTTCTGAGTCTGATCTTTGTTTTTGCCGCTTTGATCTTGTTTCTTCTATACGGCAGACGTAAAAATAAAAATGAATACGCTCTTTTGCACCTCGTTGAGAGGATCACTAACAAGAAGATAGTCACTGATCATCTTGAACTCGAATTGAAAAAGATAATATCCGACAGAGACGAAATAGTATTCGACAGATTCGACAAACTTATTGATTCCGCACTTATCTTCGATATCTGTGAAAAAATTGAAATGGAAGATTTTTTTGAAATTATATCCCATGGAATGTCTCAAAAACTCAGAATGCCGAAAGAGAAAATCATTCAATCATTTCTCGCGAGAGAAAACCTGACCTCGACCGCTATAACTCCTTTAATTGCGATTCCTCACATTGTAGTTGAAGGTGAAAAAATTTTTGAAATAGTTGTGGCAAGATGTTCAAAGGGTTTGAGGTTTTCAGAAGAAAACCCCTCCGTTAAGGCGGTTTTCATAGTATTCGGATCCATGGACGAGAGAAATTTTCATCTGCAGGCGCTTTCTGCTATCGCTCAAATTGTCCTTAATCCAGGATTTGAGAGAAAATGGTCTCTTTGCAAAAATGAACAGGCTCTCAAAGACCTGATACATTTAAGCGAAAGAAAGCGTTTTCACAGGCAGTGAAGGCATTTTACGGATTTGAAACATATGGTTTAAGTATTTTCAATTCACTGGTTTACATTTATTTTTTGAATGTATAAAATTATCCTAAATGAAAAAGATTTTATACACATTTGATAATGCCGTTAAAAGAATAAAAGATGCCGAAGACTCCAGGATATATCTTTTACTGGGACCGGATGTCATTACAAAGAAATTAATCGTAGATCATCTGCAATCGGAAATTCTCGATCCCGAAGGTCTATCTTTCGACAGAAACGTGATATGGGCGGACGAAAAAGATTCAGGTGATAAATTTTCAGAACTTTCCATGTGTCTGCCTGTTTTTTCAAAATATAAATTATTGATTGTCCGAAACGCCGAACATTTCAAACCGGGCAGAAAAAGCCCTGATATCACAAAAATACTTGACTTTCCCGACACTACACGAGCAATTTTTTTATCTGATGCAGGAGATGGGAAAAAATTTCTCTCTTCCCGCAGGTGTCCGGCAGTATTAAAAGAGATATCCGCTTGTTCGGAGACTTTCATGTTTCTCGATCCTCTTCCGGCTGAAAGAAGGGAATTCACGGAATATCTTGAAAAAATGTATGGTTTTAAGCTAAATATGTCTCAAAAACAGATTATAGTGGAAAGAGGACCTCAGAGCGCTACCGGTCTTCATCATATCTTCCAGATGCTCGAAAACAGAATTAAAGAAGACAATGATTTTAGTATTGAGGACATGCTCAGCAGGCGGAGTTCACTTGAAGATGTGGTTTTTGCCGTTGGGAACAAAGATATAAATCAAACTTTTGAGCTTCTTGACAGAACGCTAAAGTGGGGGTTTAAAACACAAGATCTTGTCCTTGCTCTTTCAAAACATTTTTATATTCTCGGAGTAATAAAATCCCTCTTAAAAAACAGTCACGTTAAAACCGACAGTTTTTCTCTTCAAAGGCAAATGACTGGAGAATACGGTTTGTTTGTTCCCTATGAAAACGTGCCTCGTTACATCAGCCAATCCAGAAAATGGAATGAGGAAGAAATAGGTAAAGCGAGAGAAATTCTCTTTAATAAAACACTTGACCTTAGATCAGGAGGCTCTGAACTTTTTTTATCTCTTTCGGCGCTAATTGGTGATATAATATTTGCAAAAATATAAAGGAGTTTTTTTTATGTCCGAAGAGAAAAATTTTGAGGCTTTATTGTCCAAGATTATTTCTTTGAAAGAAATGATGAAAAAAGCAGAACAGTTTAAGGATAAAGTCAGGCCGGATGTCTATCAAAAGGTCATGGTTGATTATAAGGATCAATTGGATGAATATAACTCTCAATTGAGCGGCATGGGCGGTGAAATTAATATCAAGATAAAAAATCTCGATAAAGATATAGAAGAACTCACTAAAAAAATTGATTTCCTCGAAGTTCAAAAAGAAGAAATTGAATTGAGGTTTATGGTAGGGGAAATGAGTGAAGATGAGCACCAGATAAAGATGAACACTATAAATCAAAACAAAAAACAATACGATGACAGCCTCATAATACTCAGCAAATCCAGAAAAGATTTTGAAGAACTAATTAATAAATTTTCCAAACAGGATGATTCTCCGGGAATCTCTATGGAAGAATCTTTCGAAAAACCGAAACCGTCGTTTCATTCCAACGTAGAAGCTGAAATTGAGGCAAAATTCGATTCTAAAGACGATTTTCTTTCAGAGACAACTTTCACTTTTCCTGAAAAAACAGAAGAAGCCCCTGAAAAAGATGAAGTTTATTCCGCTTCAAAGGTTAAACTTGACGAAACAATAGCTCAGGATGCTTTTTCAGGCAAAGCCCCATCGCCGTCGCCCGGAGATTTTGAACCTATAAAAACCGTCCAGTCCGTGACAGAAGAACTGACGGAACCCAAAGATTCTTTCGATGAGACTTTCGACAGTCTTTTTCAGGAAGACGATGGAGAAATTGAAGGCGGAGCTGAATCTTCAGTAGAAGAGGAAGAAGAAGAAGATTTGACTTCAGCGATGTTCGAAAGCCAGGATGACAGCGAGAATTCAATAAAATGCCCGAAGTGCGGTTTTGAAAATAGGCCTGACGCATGGAATTGCGAAAAATGCGGATCTCCGATAATTCTATGAAATTTAGAAAATATCTTATTCTTTTATCCTTGGTATTTTCACTATTCCTGTATTCCTGCAGGACAACTGAATACGTGATCAAATACGACAAAGTTTACAGTCCGGAAAAACCGCAGATAATGACCGAGCAAAGTATAAACGTATGGGAAATGGTCCTCGTGAAAGGCGGAAATTTCTTCATGGGTTCATTCGAGGGCATCGAAGATGAATCCCCTCAGCAAGAGGTCTTTGTCGATGATTTTTACATAGATAAATATGAAGTCACTTGTTATCAATATATGCTTTTTTGTCAGGCGACCGGAAGACAGCGGCCCCAGAACTGGCCAAACGGATATCTTTCACCTGTCAGATACTTCGAACCCGTGAGGTATGTCACATATCACGACGCGGTAGCGTATGGCGTCTGGCTTGGGAAAATAATTCCATCAGAACAGCAATGGGAAAAGGCGGCCAGAGGGACGGACAAGAGAATCTACCCCTGGGGCGATGAATGGCACGAAGAATATGCAAGAACTATTGAAGACAGGTTCAGCATGCCTCAGAATATCGGCTGGTTCGGAAACAATTCAGCGAGCCCCTTCGGAGCCTTTGACATGGCGGGAAATGTATTCGAATGGACTTCGACCTGGTATAATCCTTATTCCGGGAGCTCTGCCGAAAGCGAATTTTTCGGAAGCATAGTCAAAGTGATACGCGGAGGTTCTTTCGAGAATTCGAAAGAACTCGCCAATACTACATACAGGGGGATAGCTTACCCGGCTATAGCGTATTCGAATATTGGCTTCAGGTGCGTTTGGATCCCCAGGGATAGAACTGATCTTCCTCCGTCCATTCTCCTTCTCCCGGACGGAACCATAGAATGGTGAGTTCTCCCGTAGAAAGACTGCGCGCGAGAATGCTCGAAAGAGGTTGGGACTGTTGTGTGGTCACCAAAATTCTTGACGTGTATTTTATCCTGGAGACAGACAATTTCGTCAATTATGTCGAAACAAAAGCCGCTTTAGCGGTTTTTCTTGATGAAATAATTCTGATATCAGACAAAGCGTCTTTCGAGACTCTTAAAGGAATATCCAAAACCAATTTCAACCATCACAAAAGCGACTTACAAGACGTTTTCCTTTCCAGCAATTTCTTTTCAAAAGACATATCCGATGTTCTGAAACAAAAAGGCGCTTCTTGCGTGGCATCTGATAATCCTTCTCTCAAAAAAACACTTAGAGGACAGGTTTCACACAAAAACCTCGGAACATCAGTTTCAAAAATCGCCGTCGACAAACAGGAAAATCAAATCGAATACATTAAAAACGCTTCAAATTTTATGATTAAGACATCTTCTGCCGTGATTCCGCTAATTAAACCAGGGATTTCAGAAATCGAGGCAAGAAATATGTTCGATCTCCAGCTGCACCGGCAGGGCGCGGACAGGCTAGGAGTTCCGACCATGGTGAGTTTTTCAAGGGAAAGCCGCTTTACTGATCCGGTCCCGACTTACAGAAAATTACGTGAAGGTGACCTGGTCATGTTCGAGATTTCCGCCGGGTATAAATCTGAAGCCCCGATTTTGGGCAGAACGTTTTTTTATAAAACACACGAAAAAAAATCACTCGAAATTTTTCAAAAAGCTCTTGGAGCATACAGAAAAATGATAGAATGGATCGAAGCCGGAAAACTCTCAGGTAAAGCTTTTGAAATACTCGCCGACTCGCTGGGGGAATTATACAAGTTCATGACAACTGTGCCGGGATTCGGCCTCGGGGCTTCTTCGGATTATTTTTACATATCTCCCGCGAGCACTCATATTTTCAGAAAAAACGAAGCTATGGTAACGATTCTTTCCCTGAGCGTCCCGGAGATTGGATTTATAAGATTTTCCGACACATTGCTTCTCTCGGGAGACAAAATGCTTTTAACAGGATTCGAATATACCTCATTAATCCAGTGAACTTTTAGGAGAAAAAAATGCAGAGAGAAGAAGCTCTTAAGCTGATTGACGAGAACATAGGAAATGAGAATCTAAAAAAACATCTACTCGCGGTTGAAGTATGCATGAAAAGCCTTGCGCAGCATTTCGGCGAAGATCAGCAAAAATGGTCCACTGCAGGTCTTTTACACGATATAGATTACGATCTCACAAAAGAAAAACCCGAATTGCACGGCAAAATAGGAACTGAGATGTTGGCGCCGAAGGGGCTCGATCCTGACATTCTCATAGCTATAGAAAATCACTGCAAGCCGGAAGCTCCTGAAGATATCCTCTCTCTTTGTCTTTACGCCGTAGACCCTTTTACTGGACTCATAATCGCTTCAGCTCTGATGCATCCTCAGAAAAAACTGCAGTTTATAGACAGCGAGTTTGTCAAAAAAAGGTTTAAAGAAAAGAGATTTGCCGCCGGTGCCAACCGTGAGCAGATAATGACTATTGAAAAGACCGGTTTAGTATTCGACAATTTTTCCCGAATTTGCATTGAAGCAATGCAGTCCATTTCTGATGAACTGGGTCTTTAGAGAAATATGAAAAACAAAATACTTGTGACAAGAACAATACCGGAAGCCGGTTTTAGAGTCTTAAAGAATAATTCTTTAGATTATGAAGTATTCCCGCCCGATGACAGACCCATAACCGGCGATGAGCTGAAGAGCAAAATAAAAGGCAGGAGGGCGCTTTTATGCCTTCTGACGGATAAAATTGACAAAGAGATTATTGAAGCTTCCGATTCACTCAAAATAATCGCTAATTACGCCGTAGGCTTCGATAACATTGATTTACCTGAAGCGAACAGGAGAAAAATACTCATAACCAATACACCAGATGTTCTAACGGACGCGACAGCGGATTTGACTTTAGCCCTTATGCTGGCGGTCGTAAGAAGAATTCCAGAAGCAGATAATTTTACGAGAAGCGGTTTATTCAAAGGATGGTCCCCTGAATTACTGATAGGAGGCGATCTTTCCGGAAAAATTTTGGGCATTGTAGGTCTCGGAAGAATCGGACAGGCTGTAGCAAAGAGATCCGCCGGATTCGGAATGAAGATTTGTTATTATTCAAGAACAAGAAATCATGGATTTGAAAAAGAATACGAAGCACGTTTTTCAGGGATTGATGAACTTGTCGGCGACTCCGATATAATAACGCTTCACGCTCCTTTGACAAGCGAAACTCGCCATATAATCGACAAAAAACGCCTGCTCTCCATGAAAAAAACAGCTTATCTCGTGAACACTTCGAGAGGACCTCTTATAGACGAAAAAGCCCTTTGCGATGTTCTGGAAAAAAAACTGATCGCGGGAGCCGCTCTCGATGTTTTCGAAAAAGAGCCCCAAATAGAAGGACGTCTGAAAACCCTTGAAAACGTCGTCTTGGCGCCGCATATCGGAAGCGCTTCACGGCAGACAAGAGACCAAATGGCGGTAATAGCCGCCGAAGGAATAGTTAAGTTCTTAAACGGTGAGATTCCTTTCAACGCAGTTAACGCAGAGGCGATACAATGAGAATTTTTGATGGGATTTTCGGCAAAAAAAAGATCGAAGGAGAAACTCTTTCTCTTCCGGAAAGACTCCCCTACAACAATGCCATAGCAATTGAAGCCATGGTCAATATCCTTGAAAAAAACAAACTTATAGACAGAAATGAACTCCTCGAAGAAGTCAAAAGACTTGCAAGACTGATGAAAGAAAATGCCTCAAAAATCACCGAAGATAAAAAGGGCGGAGAGTGCAGAGAGGGACAAGGATAGTCGCCGGCAGATTCAAAAACAGGCTCGTCAAAGGGGAAGGTTCACAAGTCAGGCCGATGACTGCTTATATAAGGAAAAGACTTTTTGACAAACTCTCCGATTCTATTGAAGCCGCATCGGTTCTCGATCTTTTTGCCGGATCAGGTTCAGTGGGATTCGAAGCTCTGTCAAGAGGATGTGAAAAAGTTTTATTCGTCGAAAAAGACAGAATAAGAGTCAAATCAATATGGGAAAAAGCCATGGAATGGAACATCAAGGAAATCGTCACAGTTGTCAAAGCGGATGTCCTCGCGTTCAAATGGGACAGCAAATTCGAATTGGTTTTCGTAGATCCGCCTTACGCTTTTAAAGAAAACGAAAAACTCGCCGAAAAAGTAATTGAACTTTCGGAAAAAGGGGGGACGGTTGTTTGGCATACAAACAAAATTTTGGACTTCCCCGGCAGATTTCTGAAAAAAGATTTTTTTTCTCACGGCGGAAAAAACATATATTTTTTTGAGGTGAAAAGTGAATAATAAAAAAACAGCCATCTATCCGGGATCTTTCGACCCGGTGACAAACGGACATTTGGACATTGTCGAGCGAGCGGTAAAAATTTTTGATGAACTTGTGATTTTAGTCGCAGATAATCCGGAGAAAAAATACATGTTCACCTCTTTTGACAGAAAGAAGTTCATAGAAAAATCGGTTGTTGAATTCAAGAATATTTCCGTTAAGACTCACGAAGGCCTTTTGGCGGATTACCTGTCAGAAAAAAATATACAAATAGTCATAAGGGGCCTCCGATTTGTATCCGATTTTGAATACGAACTCTCTCTGGCGTTGATGAACAGAAAACTTAACGGACAGATAGAGACAATATTTCTGGCTCCGAGAGAGGAGCTGATTTATCTCAGTTCGACTATGGTCAAAGAAATCGCATCATTCGGCGGAGACGTATCCCGCTGGGTTCCTGAATGCGTCAAATCCGCTTTGCAAGAAAAATATTCTTCGAGAAGACATTAAAAAGGAGAGGATATGAAATTTTGTCTTTCTGAAAGATCAGGCGTTATAAAACCTTCCGAGACAATAAGGCTCTCGTCTCTCGTCAAAGAACTTAAAAATTCCGGAGTAGATGTCGTCAACCTGACCGCCGGCGAGCCCGATTTCGACACTCCCGAACATATCAGAAAAGCCGCGGAAGAAGCTGTGGAAAAAGGTTATACCAGATATCTTCCCTCAGCCGGCATAAAAGAACTCCGAGAAATTGTTGCCGAAAGAACAGACGAATTTATTTCAACTTCATATACATTTGAAAACGTCGTCGTCTGCGCGGGTTGCAAAAACGCCATCTTCAACTCGCTCATGGCTTTATGCGATCCCGGAGACGAAGTCATAATACCTTCGCCTTACTGGGTGAGTTATCCTTATCTCGTAGAGTTGACAGGAGCGAAACCTGTTTATATTGACACAAAAAAAACAGGTTTCCTTCTCGATCCTGCAGATCTCTCGGATAAAATAACTGATAAAACCAAAGCCGTCTTCATCAATACTCCTTCCAACCCTGTGGGCAATGTCTATTCACTTGATTTGCTCGAAGCTCTCTGGAAAGTTTTGGAAAAACACCCTAAAATAATCGTGATATCTGATGAAATCTACGACCATATAGTCTTCGACAGCCGCAGACATTATTCATTCGCAAACGTATCGGAAAGCGCTGCTGAGAGAACTGTAATCGTAAACGGCGTTTCAAAGACTTTCGCGATGACGGGTTGGAGGCTGGGCTGGCTTATTGCTGGGACTGAAATTGCCTCCGCGGCTTCAAAAATCGCTTCTCACACCATCTCATGCGCTTCCTCTGTTTCTCAGATGGCTGCTTTAGCGGCTCTTAAAGAAGGTTTTGACTGCGTAGAATTAATGAAAGAAGCTTATGAAAAACGCAGAAACATAGTCTCTGAGATGCTTTCGGAAATTCCTTCAATTGTCACCGCTCCTCTACAAGGGGCTTTTTTTGCATGGATAGATATATCGGACTACATCGGAAAGGTTTACAGAGGAAAAAAAATAGCTTCCAGCGACGATATGACGACATACCTCCTTAAAGAAAGGCACGTTGCGCTGGTTCCCGGTCAGGCTTTCGGAGACGATAAAGCAGTAAGAATTTCTTATGCCGCCTCAGAGAGCGACATCAAAAAAGGGATTGAAAGGTTCAAAGAAGGCCTTCTCGCCTTAAACTGACAATTCAAGATGCACTTCATAGACAGAGCGGAAATTGTTGTCTCAAGCGGAAAAGGAGGAGACGGCGTTGTCAGTTTCAGAAGGGAAAAATATGCCCCCAGGGGCGGCCCTGACGGAGGAGACGGCGGAAAAGGCGGGAATGTATTGGTAGCAGCCGATACGAAAATGAGCACTCTGAGGGATTTTAAGTTAAGAAAAAAACTCAAAGCCCAAGACGGTGAAAACGGCAAAAAGAGGAACCGGCACGGAGCAGACGGAGAAGATCTGATTATCAGCGTTCCTCTCGGAACAATTGTGAAAAAAATGCCTGAAGAAGTTTTAATCTGCGACGTCGTCAATCCGGGAGACAAATTTACGGTTTTAAGAGGGGGAAAGGGCGGGGCAGGAAACACGAATTTCAAATCTCCGACAAATCAAGTCCCTTTTGAATTCACCAGAGGCAAACCCGGAATGACAATGGAGATCGGCCTTGAACTTAAGTTAATTGCCGATGTGGGATTCATAGGATTCCCAAACGCCGGTAAATCAACTTTGCTTTCGGCTTTATCCAGCGCAAAACCTAAAATAGCCAACTATCCTTTCACGACTTTGATTCCCAACCTGGGTGTTTACGAAGACATTAACGGATTCAGAATCAGTTTCGCGGACATTCCCGGAATAGTTAAAGACGCTCATCTCGGAAAAGGCCTTGGATTGGAATTTCTCAGGCACATATCGAGAACCAGAATTTTGCTGTTTATCCTCGACGGGATGAATAAAAATCTCGAGAATGATCTAAGAGTTCTTTCAGAAGAAATTAAAAACTATGACACAGGACTGTTTGAAAAAGACAAGCTCGTAGTCGTGAATAAAATCGACCTTCTTAAAAATGATCCGGTCGTTCAGACGAACTTGGAAACTCTTTTCGTTTCGGCTCTGACAAGGCAAAATATTGATAAACTGCTTGGCAGGATAATTGAGATATACAGATCTATAACAGGTATTGGAGGTCTAAATGCCCGAAGATAAGAATATAATTGAAACTCCCCTGATATCAACGGGTGAACTGAAATCAGACAACCTCAAAGAACGCATCGAAAATGTCATGTTGTATGCCGAAAGTGATTCCGCCGGTTCAGTAAAAAATCTCGTCGAAGCGCTCGGAGACGAAAGCTGGAATGTGCGTCTTGCCGCCGCGGAAGCGCTCGCTAAGAAAGGGCCTGATTGCGTTCAGATGATTCTTGACGCAATGAAAGACGGAGTATGGTATCTGAAATCAAGCTCCTGTTACGCCCTCGGCCTTATAGGCGAACCCAGAAGCGTCACTCTGATTTACGAAAATATAAATTCTCACAACGCGAATGTCGCCAAAGAGGCGGCGAAAGCCATTGAAAAGATCATAAGAAAAAATCCGGAAAAATTCGCTCTCGATTATCTTTTGCGTTCTGAACCCTCATTTGTGGACCATTTTATGAAATGGCTTCTTAGAAATCATGAAGATTTATACGAAGAGATAAACTCGTATTTTCTGGAGCAAGAGGAAAGCTGATTGAAAGATTCCGATTCCGAAACCCTTTTCACCAGGGAACAATGGACTGAAATCTGCCTCAGAGCGAAAAGGGAAAAATCTTTTTCAGACTCTCTCGAAAGAGAATACATGATCCGAAAAACAGGAACTCTTTCAGCTCAAAAATTATCGCTCAGCTGCCGGGGAAAAGACGGGAGCAAGCGCGTTGAAGAATTTCCGCTGTATTTTTATAAGGGCGGAAAAATTCTCGGGGAAGGAATAATTGCCGCAATTACGGGGACAAGAAGACCCACCCCCGCCGGAAAAACGGTTGCCTCACAGACAGCCGGTATTCTCGCCCGGATTGGATACAGAATAGTTTCGGACCTTTCTTCAGGGATATCATCCTGTGTTCAAACTCAAATGCTGAAATTAGGTTTTCCGGGGATATCCGTCCTTCCTTCTCAGGCCGGAGCGATTTATCCCTCTTACCGAGTGGATCTCGCCGAGAAAATTACTCTTTCCGGAGGCACTCTTGTATGGTTGTTTCCGCCGATGAAAAACGCGAGAATTTACCCTTCAGATTTCGCTCTCGCCAATTCTTTTATCGCTTCATTGTCGGATATCATTATTTTTATCGAAGGGACACTCAGGAGCGGGACTAAAAGCCTCATAGAATACGCCGCTGAAAACGGCAAAGAAGTCATTGTTTGGAAATCAGCCGTAAAAACACCCCAGTCAGAAATGTCGGAATACTTGATAGAATCAGGTTGCAAATATTTTGAAAGCCCGGAACAGCTTCTGCCGAATGAATTTTCAGCTCATCAGGAGGGATCGTCAATATATTTTACAGAAGATGAAATTCAGATTTTGGACTGCGCCCTCGAGGAAACGCCTCTTTCGTTATTGGTGGAGAAATCGGGTATTTCAGCCCCAAAAGCCCTCTCGCTGATCACCTGCCTCCAAATGAGAGGTTTTTTGGAAAAGACTCCTGAAGGCAACATAAAAAAAGCCGTGTGCAGATGATAATTCTGAAGCCTCAAACAGAAAAGGCGAAAAAAAACAAAAATTGGCCCGAACAAATTCTCGCGCTCTGCGAAAAAATTGTAAAACACAAAAGTATTCTCATTATTGTAAACGACCAGGACAGAACTACTCCTACTTCACTTATCCTTGAGGTGATAAAATCGTTCGCTGGAATTGAGAAAAAATCTTCACTGATAATCGCTTCAGGGACTCACAAAATACCATCTGACGAACAGCTTAAAAAAATTCTCGGAAACTTCGAACCCAAAGAAATCTTGTTCCACGATTCGAGAGATCCCGCTTCCTCCGTTTATTTTGGAAAATCAGATTTCGGCAATGAACTCTTTTTCAACGCATCCCTGACCAAATTCGAAGCTGTTCTAGCCGTAAATTCAGTGGAGCCTCATTATTTCGCTGGTTTTACAGGCGGCAGAAAGTCTTTTCTGCCCGGTTTGGCTTCATTCAGGACAATAGAGAAGAACCATTCTCTCGCCCTCGAGCCAGGAGCTATGCCTCTCAAACTTGAAGGCAATCCGGTCCACGCTGAAATGAATCAAGCCCTGGATTTTTTTAACTTTCCGATATATTCGGTCCAGATAGTGGGAACAGAAAGCGATATTTTTAGAGTATTTACGGGAGATATTAGAAAATCTTTCGCTGAAGCAGCAGTTTTTTCGGAGTCTATTTTTTCTGTCGGTATTGACAAGCTTGCCGATGCAGTTTTCGTCGAAGTAGGCGAGCCATATTGCCGGACACTTTATCAGGCTCAAAAAGCCATAATTCATGCTTCATGCGCTCTTAAAAAAGGCGGTGTTCTCTGTTTTTCGTCTCACTGCAGAGAGGGAATAGGGGACAGGGGATTTTACGACCTTCTTTCATCTTTTTCAAATCCCCGCGATGTTTTAAGTTATCTGAAAAATGAATACAAATTCGGTTATCACAAATCCTACCACATGGCTAAAATCGTCATGAATCACAGAGTTTTGGGTCTGACCCAAATTGACGAAAAAACTCTTGAAAAAATTTTCGTCGAAAAAATACAGGGGAAAGATATTTTTAACGAAATGGTTGAGCGCGAAAAGCTCTTTGTGTATTATATCGAAAAAGGCGAGATGACAGTTCCCCGTTATTTTAATTTGGAGGTTTAATAATGCGAATTTCGGATATTTCAAATCACAGAGACGAAAGAGTCAGTATATTCTGCTGGCTTATCGGGAAGAGAAGCTCGGGGCAGATACATTTTCTTCAGGTCAGAGACGGTTCAGGCTACTGCCAGTTGACTGTCGTCAAAGGTGAAGTCGATGACGCTCTCTTTGAAAAATGCGGGCATTTGACTATAGAAACCGCGTTCAGAGCTGAAGGGTTGGCTGTCAGGCAGGAAAAAGTGAAATCCGGATATGAGATACTGCTAAAAAAAATCGAAATTGTTTCTGAACCGGTTAGTGAATATCCCATACCGAGAAAACCGAGCGGACCTGATTTTTTACTTTCGATGCGCCATTTGTGGCTTCGCTCGCCGAAACAGTCCGCCGTGATGAGGATCAGATCGAAGATTATCGAATCAATAAGAGAATTTTTTAAAAAAGAAGGTTTTTACTGCGTCGACACGCCGATTTTCACTCCTTCCGCATGCGAAGGGACGACAACTCTTTTTAAGGTGGATTATTTCGACGAAAATGTCTTTCTCTCGCAGAGCGGACAGCTATACAACGAAGCAAACGCTTTGGCTCTGGAAAAAGTTTATTGTTTCGGCCCTGTCTTCAGAGCCGAAAAATCCAAGACGAGAAGGCATCTGACTGAGTTCTGGCAAGTCGAACCAGAGTGGATTTTCGCCGACATTGATTCGATAATGGAGACCTCTCAAAATCTGATTATCCATGTATTGAGCACTGTCCTCGAGGAAAACAGAAACGATCTGGACATTCTTGAAAGAGACATAAAACCTCTCGAGGCTGTGAAAGCCCCTTTCCCGCGCATGAGTTATAATAAAAGCGTTGAACTATTAAAAGAAAAAGGGTTTGATATAGAATGGGGAAGCGACTACGGATCTCCTGAGGAAACGGAGATTTCAAAAAATTCCGATTCTCCCCTCTGCATCCACAGGTTTCCGTCTCATATAAAAGCTTTTTACATGAAATCCGATCCTGAGGATCCGAAACTTTCCCTTGGAGTGGACGTCATCGCCCCGGAAGGATACGGAGAAATTGTTGGAGGGGGAGTCAGGGAAGAGAGAATCGAAATTTTAGAGCAGAGAATAAAAGAGCACAACCTTCCGAAAGAAGATTTTCAATGGTATCTCGACCTCAGGAGATACGGATCTGTCCCTCACGGAGGATTCGGCCTCGGCCTCGAAAGGACGGTGGCATGGATATGCGGTTTACAGCATGTCCGTGAATCTGCGGCTTTTCCGAGGATGATGGACAGGATAAAACCTTAAATTAACTGATTAAACGCCAATAGAAATGATAAAGAAGAGGGAATATGGTTTCCCTCTTCTTTATACAGCGTTGAATAAATTTTCGCTTAAAACGCCTGGGCTTCTTTGAGCTCGTCGTAGTACTGATTTGAAACAAACGCCATCATGCCAAGAGCGGCTATTCCGC
Source organism: uncultured Desulfuromonadaceae bacterium (assembly GCA_964397545.1). GTDB lineage: Bacteria > SDB-A > SDB-A > SDB-A > SDB-A > JAFGIG01. The sequence goes on from CAYNIW010000013.1 coordinate 23,229, forward strand.
CGACTATGGGAACTATTCCGAAAAGACTGCATATAAAAAGAGACACGAGTATTTCAAGTGATTTCGGGAAATTAGACTTAATGAAATTGATGGATCCTTTGATGGCTTCTGTGAAACTTTTATCATCATAGAGAATCAAAAGATAACCCAGCACCAAAAAGACCTGCCCGACTATCAGAGCCGCGAGGAATACTGTTATGAAAAACGGATGTATTATACAGATGCAAAAACCCAGTTTTATAGCGCCGAGAATGAATATAAAAAGTCCGTAAAGAATCATTATTGCTACATAAGCCGCTCCTGCTGTGATAGTGAGAAGGAAAGACGGCATAAATTTCGACATCATCGAAAAAGCGTCGCTTATCTGGACTTTTTCGCCTTTTTCCTGTTTTCTTGCGGCTTTTAATACTCCGAGCATGATGGGTCCGGCAAGAATTCCGAGAGTAATGGACGAGACAAGCCCGCCGACGAGGACGGTCAGCCCATACATCATGATGTCTTTCTGAAACCATGACCAGCCGGTTTTAACTTTATCCATCGCGTTTTGAAAATTCATTTTTTTCTCCATTGAATCCTCCTGAAAAGTTGCATAATAAAACTCAATTTAATACAAGCGGCGGACAGTGTCAAGCTTATAGAAATAGATTTATTTTTTCTTTTTTTTTGTGTATATTATCTTTATGAACTGCTATTTTCATGAAGACATTATCGCTTGCGACCAGTGCAGTGCGTGCGGAAAAAAAATCTGTCATCTCTGCAGGGAAGAGGTGGAATCTAAAGTTTATTGCAAAGAATGCTATGAAAAGAAATTTCCGCCGATCCAAGAGAAAATTGATATTGCCCCTGAAAAAAAAGTTGAAGTCGACACTAAAAATCAAATAAACCGGATTCCGTCTCAAAAAAAATACAACGACCTCTCAATCATTAGTTTCTCGCTTTCAGTCGCTTCTATTTTTTTTCATGTGATTGGGGCAATTCCTGCAATAGTAACCGGTGTGATAGCAAGAAATCAGATAAAAAAATCTGATCCTCCTCAAAAAGGCGATGAGTTCGCTCTCGCGGGAATCATAATCGGTTCGATTTTTCTCGCAATGTGGTCAACAGTGATCTGCATATATGTTTCAATATATGGATCATTCGTTCTGACAATGTGCACGGCTTTTTTGGCCGGCTTCGGAGATTGAAAATCAAAAATTACATAATGTTTATTATCGGCGCTTTTTTATCATGCTTTTTTTAATTTATATCAAGTGATGTAATAACTTTATTTTTTCCAATAGACTTTGCTTTTAACAGATACTTGTCCGTCTTTTCAATAAGTTCTTCTATCCAGCTTGAATCTTTAGGATACTCCGCAACTCCGCAACTTACAGTTAATGTCATTATATCGCCGAGTATTTTAGATTTTTCGACGGCTTCCCTGACTTTTTCTGCGACAATTTTTCCGTTGTAAATATCCGTGTTCGGCAGAGCAATTAAAAATTCCTCGCCTCCGTATCTGCCAATTATATCAGATGTCCTTATCTTTTTTGTCATGATTTGCGCTAATTTTACGAGCACATGGTCACCCCTTGAATGTCCCAGCATATCGTTTACTCTCTTGAAGTCGTCAATGTCTATCATGATGAGCGTCAGTTTCTGAACCTTGTCCTTTTCTCCGTGAATCATCTCTCTCAATTTATTCAAGAAAACACTTCTCAGATACAGTTTTGTCAATCCGTCCCGCATGAACAACTTTTCAGCGTTTAGATAATTCCAATACTGAGAAATCGTAAAAGACAGTAAATTGAGATATTCTTTGTCCAGAACCGTCAGAAGATCGTTTTTTTTATCTAAATATATTATTCCGTTTAAGAACTCTTTTTCATAATGAGTGGACCTGCTCATAGAAGTCCTGTATTTTTTTGACTTCTTGAAATGATGCATGTATCTTTTGTAATAAAGTTCGTTTACGATCGGAATGGATATAAAGGATTTAACTGAAGTATTGGGTCTTTTGATATCCTGACATAAAACTTCTCCGGCTCTGTCATTCGGTATCAGATCTGTAAAATAAATCTCGTCCTGAGAATAGTAAAATCTTTTTCTATAGACGACTATTTCAGGATGTGAACCGTGGATAGAAGAGAAAAAAGCCCCCCTATCGTAATTTAATGCTGAAAGAAGAGAAATTATAATCTTTTTCAATAAATATTTTCCGTCTGAATAATAGTTTATGTGAAGCTGATTATTCAGTTCAGACATGTCCTTTTTGTCGAAATAAATTTTTGTTTTTCCTATAAACAGGTTTTTATATTCCGAAGGGAATTCATTCTTAAAAATCTGCAGGATTTTATAGGTGTCAGTTTTTTTGAAGAGATTTTTGTTTTTGTATTTTGAAATTTCCCGAGAAAGATCGCAAGCCGCGTAAGATAAGAGGTTTTTGCTCTCAGGATCACCCGTTTTTTTGTAAGACGACGCGAGAAGGAAAACCAGCCTGTATGTCAGATATGATGCACTCGATATTCCTTCAACGTATCTTTCTATGTATCTGGTTACCATGCAAGGTTCTATTTTAGATGATTTGAGCCTGTTATAGATTCTAAGTGAATTTATCTCTTCCGCCGATGTTTTTCCTGAGAATGAATTTATCAGTTTTTTTGATATGAAATTGATCTGTTTGTCGTCAATATGATGAAACAAATCGTTTATGTATATGTATAGTATGATATCATAGTCGTTTATATTTCTAAATTCATTTATCAAATCATATAATAACTTGTAATGCTCTTTTTTATAACCATTTATATTTATTTCATATATAATGGTCACAATCCTCTTAAAAACGTAGGCGTCGGGCATATTTTCTTTTTGGATTTTCGTCTTTTTTAAGTGAGAGAAATAAATCAGGAGTTCGTCTTTTTTATCCAGGCATAGAAGGACGTTTATGATGCTGTAATAGATGTTCAAACAAAATTTTATCGAGATCTCATGTTCGGTGTAGCATTTTTTTATCAGTGAAGCGTTTTGTTCCAGAAAATTGTATTTTTCTTCAGGTGTAATGTTCAGAGTCAGAATATTTGAAAGGACAAGGTATATGTAGACGTTTTCCCCGAGAAGTTTTGAGTATTTTAATGCGTCTTTAAGATATTCAAGCATTATCGCCGAGTCGTTCTCAATAGCCGCCAGATTATTGCAAGCTAAAATAAGGTCGCTGTAATCAGAGTTTTTTCTCGCAAGTTCAAGCGCTTTTTGAAAATGTCTTTTGGCGATCTGTCTGTTTCCATAGTTAAAATGATAGAAGGCGAAATTGGTATTCGAAGAAAAAAGGTAACCAGTTTCTTTGGTCTTTTTTGAAATCTCTTCAGCTTTATTCATATAAATTTGGAGAGTGTTGGCATATTTTTTCAACTCTCCGCTTTTGTGATAACATTCTGACAGGGACTCGAGCGCGGTCATCCTCAGATAAGATAATTTTATGTCCGGATCATTTTTGATTTTTTTAAAAAAACTTCTCAGAAGAACAATCGCTTCGTCGCATTTCGCCTGAAGCGTCAAGTATTTCGCTTTTAAGATAATAAAAGCAAGGGTCTGGTATTTATCGAATTTTTCCTTTTTTTCTTCAAGAAAAGAGCAAGAAGTTTTGGAATTCTGAATATCTCCTGCGTTGAGAAATCTATGAAGAAAATCGAAACGAATATACATTTGGATTTTTTCCGACGGGTTATTTTTCGACAGATATTCGTTCAGGCAACGGTTCCTCTCGGAGGCGTCAACTCTGTTTGAGAGCTTTATGGTTGAGTATTCGAGGATTTCTTTTAAAAAGCTATCTTCAGTCCTAAAATCCCTTAAAAGCGACGGAAACTTTAACTGTATAAAAAAATCATCCGCGATTTTTGAAAGGTCCGAAGCCGGCCGGAAAGGTTCAATGAACTGCGAAAAAACGAATTTTGAAAAATCCGTCAGATCGTTCGACAGAACATATAGCTTAAGTAAAAGTTTTTCTTCATCATAACTCAGCGACTGTATTTTGGATTCATAAAACTTTTTTACTCTTTCTATTGCCGTTTTAATTATTTTAGATCCGGAGATTATTGACTTGATTTTACTCTCTACGGTCATGTCAAAATAGTTCAGCGAGCTTCTTCCCTCTTTCGCTATCAATCCCGACAAGAGAAGTTTTCCAATCATGTCTTCGAATGAATTCTCATCTTTGACAGACATAAAACTTTTCAGCAAAGAAATTTCTACTGGTTTGACGAGAAGATCGAAATAAGAGAAAAATTCTTGGGAATATTCGTCTATTATAGTGAATTTGCTTTCTAAATCAGCGGATATTCTCTTTCTTGTATTAGGGGAAAGATGAAGTTTTTTGCCGCTCTTGTCAATGCCCCCGCCCGCTGATAAAACTTTTTCTAATATTCCGCAGATGTCGTAATACCCGTTTTTCTTCATGAAATCGACGAGATTTGATGAATCCAATGGATCGAAAACAGCCTCGATTTTTCTGCATATTTCATCTGCATAGAAATCATTTTCCGGAGATTTTATCAAATCAAGAGATTTCAGCGTGTCCAGTTCATTGGAATGAACTTCGCTGAGAACAAGCAAATTTTCTCCGCTGAAATCTTCCGATATCTTTTCAATGCATTCTGAAACTTTTGAAGAGAATTCTTTTCCCATGACGCAGAGGGCTACGCCGCCGTAATACGAAAGGTTTTCGAGTGAAGATACAATCTGGTTTATCACCATGCTTTTTCCGTCGAGCAATGTCTCGTCTTTTGTGATTTCACTCGATTTAATGCCCCGTATATCGAGAGATCTTATCAACTGCTCCCTGAAATCGCTGAAATAAGTTAAAGGATCTTTTGACAGGTCCAGATCAATGAAGAAAAACTCGTTTATTTGGGCATAAGATTTGAAATAATCGCTGAGGACGCCGAAATACATGTTTTTGAAATTGACTGCATTTATCCTGAACGCCTTATTTTTAGCCTTTTTGGAGCGGCTTAGGGCGTAATCCATGTTTTTCCGCCAGTAGTTCAAAGTGCCCATGTTGATCTCATAGTTTTTTTTAAGATTATCCAGAAAACTTTTTGCGCTTATGTGTTTATATAAACGTTTTTGTCCCTCTGGACGGATTCCAGTTATCTCTTCTATGAAATCGAGGGCTTCATCTTTATCCTGTTCCATGTTTTTAGGCTGAATGAAATCGAGAAAGACTATTTGAGAATAATCATCGAGCAGGACATTATCCGGATGAAGGTCGCCGTGACCAAAGCCGTTTTTGTTGAGCCAGCCGAGGGCAAAGAGAAGTTTTTCAGAAAGATCTCTTTTCTCCTTTCTCGAAGAGAATTTCAAAGCGGAAAGATTTTCTCCCTTTATATATTTCATGGTGTAAAAAAAATAATTTCCATAAAAAGAAAAACCGTCAATATTATAAATTTTCTCGAAATCATAGGCTTTTACAGCACAGGGTATGTCTATGCTTTTTGTGTAAAAAAATTCGTTTTTGAACTCTTCGAGGTTTAGATTTCCCGGTTTATCCGTGTTGAAAATCTTAAGAATTTTTGGATTGTCCTGCCCCGCTTGCAGGTCGGTCACTTTGTATATGACGCCGTAAGACCCCTTGCCTATTTCACCGTCAACCCTATACCTGCGGTTTATGAGCTTCATTCAATTCCGGTTTTCCAGTTCCAGTATTTCCTAAGATCTTTTTCAACCATGTAAAGACATATCCCAATAAGAGCCGCATCGTCAATTTGACCGATAATAGGAAGCGGATCGGCGAAAAGGTCAACAGGATTCAGTACATATAGAATCGTGAAAGCCACCGAGGAAATCGCCCAGTAAGGAATCTTTTTGTATTTTCCGGAGACATAATCCTTTATCATGGATATGGAAATTTTTATGTCTTCCGAAAAGCGGGATAAAATATTGCTCTTTTTTACCTTTTTCTCAATTTCGTCGGCTTTTTGGACGATTTTCTCGAGATCTTCTTCCTTTATCTTACCCGAGTTTTTCTTAATAAAATCTTCTGTGATTTGGAATTTAGGATTTTCCATAGACCCCCCATTTTCCCTGATTTTCTGCTAAAACAAAAACATTGTCAAGCATATAAACTTGACAAAAAGAAATGTATGGCATAACTTGATGCTTTCTGCGACAAAAGGAGAAAATATGAGAATACTAATAACGGGCGGAGCCGGATTTATAGGCTCGCATTCGGGAGAAAAACTCATTTCGGAAGGACATGATGTCACTGTAATTGACGACCTTTCCTCAGGCAAAATGGAAAACATCCCCGAAAAAGCCCTCTTCATTAAAGGGGATATAACTCAATTCGATTTCGAGAATTTTTTAAAAAAAGAAAAATTCGACAGAATAATACATTTCGCAGCTCAGATAGATGTTCGGAAATCAGTCGCGGATCCGCTCTTTGACCTCAGGGTCAACATAGAAGGGCTTATCAGAATACTCCAATCTGCTTCGAATAACGGTATAGGAAAAATTGTCTTCATTTCATCGGCTGGCGTTATGTACGGCGACACTGATGAACCTGCGGACGAATCCTTAATGCCCGTTCCGGTCTCTCCATACGGAGTCAGCAAACTGGCCGGAGAAAACTATCTGGCGGCATACAAAAACAATTTCGGTCTCGACTTCACGATACTGAGATTTACCAATGTTTACGGGCCAAGGCAGGATCCTCACGGAGAGGCAGGCGTAGTGGCTATATTCGCACAGCAGATGATTTCAAAAAAACAATCTATCCTTTACGGGCACGGAAAACTCCAAAGAGATTATGTTTTTGTCAAAGACGTGGTTAGGGCTGTTGTCAAATCTCTCGATTCAGGATCCGGTGAAAAATTTAATATTTCCACAGGTACAGCGACATCGGTTATGGAACTCTACGAACTCATGAAAAGACATTTTGACAGCTTGCCTGAACCTCTATTTCTCGAGACGAGACCGGGTGAACTGAAAAGAAGCGTCGCAAGTTTTGATAAAGCGAGAAAAGAGCTTTCTTGGTCGCCGCGTATATCTCTCGAAGAGGGAATCGCCGAGACAATTGACTTTTTCAAAAAGCATAGGCAATAAGATGGCAGATAAATATTACGCTCACGAAACGGCTGTGATAGATGAAGGCGCTGTCATCGGCGAAGGCACAAAGATTTGGCATTTCAGCCATGTCAGGTCAGGAGCGGTAATCGGTAAAAATTGTTCCGTGAGTCAGAACTGCTATGTTGACGACAAAGCGGTTCTTGGCGACGGCGTCAAACTCCAGAACAATGTATCGGTTTACGCTCTCGTCACTTTGGAAGACGGTGTTTTCGCAGGACCGTCAATGGTCTTCACAAACGATGTAAACCCGAGAGCTCCTTACCCTAAAGGGGGCAAATGGATTCCGACTCTTGTCAAAAAAGGGGCGACTCTCGGAGCAAACTCGACAATTGTCTGCGGCAACAATATAGGCAAATGGGCCATGGTCGCCGCGGGAGCTGTCGTTACAAAAGACGTTCCGGATTACGCAGTCGTGATGGGAGTCCCTGCTATAATCCGCGGATGGATTTGCGAATGCGGCGAAAACCTGCCGCTTTCAGTTGCACAGAATAAAACTGAAAAATGCGAATGTCAAAACTGCGGCAGGAAATACGAAAAAACCGGAAATTCTGTCCGCGAAAATACATAAAAAGATAAAAGGAGGCTTTAGTGCCGAAAGCATGCCGTCTTCTCTTGATTCTGTCTTTTCTGCCGTCTCTTGCCCTGTCGTTAGATCTTAGAATCAGGGACATTCAGTCCGATTCAACGGGTCAATACCTCGGTATGGTCGTTACTACCACGGGCATAGTCACTGTCGAGAACGGCACATTCCAAAACGACCCCATATACATACAGGATTCAGTCGGACCTTACAGCGGAATCCTCGTTTACACAACGTATTACACCGTAAAAACAGGCGATTCCATAAAAGTCACAGGCACGGTGACTGAATACTACGGTAAAACCGAAATCGGCTATATCAGTTCTCTCACGGTTCTCGCTTCCAACTGCGAAATGCCTCCTCCCACAATGGTCAGAACGAGAGATCTCGCCACAAGCAACCCGGATACGGCTGAAATGTATGAAGGCGTCCTTGTGGGAATTTTGAATCCTGTTGTGACCGACGTCAATCTCGGATACGGTGAATGGGCAATAGACGACGGTTCCGGTCCCTGCAGAGTCAACGATGAAGCTTCATATACAACGCCTTCCCTTAACGACACTTTAGCCGCCATAGTCGGAATAGTGAATTACTCTTTTGACGATTACAAACTCGAACCGAGAGGCGATTTCGATATATACAGAAGTTTTTCAGGTTCGGGAAGAGTATCTCTCGATCCCGAACAGATGACTGAGGGAGTTTCTGAAAACTTGACTCTTTCATTTTCGGTGGATTTCGGAGAAATACTGAGGATTATGCTGATACTCCCGGAAAGCTTCGATTATGACGGAGCCTACGCCTTGTCGGGTTCCGGTTTTCTAAACGCTTCAGTTACGGTTTCCGGCGACACCGTGAAAATAATAAACGCGGGTATTAACTCTCTTGCGAGAGGGCATTTGACGCTTTTGGATATCCTGCCGACAGAATCCGGCGTCGAAACTCTCGCCGTCTACACGGGGTCGGAATACGACACTTTCCTCTCCCCTATTTCCGATTTTCCTCAAATTCTCATAAGCAGACTGGACGGCACAATTCCAATACTTCTTTTAAGACAAAACAACTCACAAGGAGTTCCCCTCCTTCTCGGAGAATCCGTAAGAATAACAGGCGTGATGACTTCGGCAGGCGAATTAGGGGGTCAGTATTTCCTTCAGGACAACACAGCCGGAGTTTGCGTCTATAACCCCGGAGGGAGCCTTGCTATCGGAGACAGCGCTGTTCTTCAGGGAGTCATGACACATTGGAACGGCTTGACCGAACTCTCGCCGTCGTCTGTTTTGTCCGGACCTTATCCCGGCACACAGCAGATTCCCGTGATCGCAACGTGTTCGACTCTTTCAAGAGAAGGCACGGGAGGAGTTGAAAATTTCGAAGGAAAACTTGTGAGAATAGACAATCTGCTCAGAAACGCGCCTGTCTTTCCCCAGATAGGTCAGAATATGACGATACAGGATCCCACGGGCACCTTTGAAATCAGAATTGAAGTTTCTGAGATAGCCGGAAAGCCGATTCCCCCCGACGGGTTTTCCCTGACAGGAATAATCTCGCAATACTGCCCTTCATCGCCATACACTACCGGATATCAACTCATGCCGAGAGGACTTTTCGATATACGCAAAGGAGGTGACGGCAGCGGATTTGCCGAACCTTATCTCTCTTCCGTAAACATATCCGGAACAGGAGACATCACAGTTGACCTGACTTCGGAACTGGACACTTTGCAAAAAGCGTCATTTGAATTTACGGACACCTCGTGGCATTGGAGCGGAGCCGTATCCGATGTGGAAGTTCCCTTTCAAGCGGTTGTGGATTCGATAACAGGAGACGGCGTCACTAGAAAATTCACGGTATTTATCGGAAACCTTGATCTCAGTCCGGACAGTTCATGCCGGATAATTCTCAAAAATGTATCGGCTCCGGACTCTGTAGGCTATTTGCTCCTCAGGACCAAAACTTCCACCGAAATCAACTCTTCGCTTCAGGAGATTTACGATTCTCCGAAAATATGGGCTGTTTACCCCATTTCGTCGGTCCAAATGCCTGATTCAACGGGTTATTCTTCTTCAATGGAAGGCAGTTTTGTCGCTGTTTCAGGAGTAGTTACCGGACCTTCGGCGATTTTCAACGGTTCAACGACAAAGACTTCTTTCTGGATACAAGACAAGTCCGGAGGAGTCAACATATTCTCTTCGCAGGACAAAGGCAATACTCTTTTCACTCTCGGGACTGAAGTCGTTGTGAGAGGAGTTGTAACTGAATACAACGGCGTCACCGAAATAGTTTACTCAAATACCGATTCGGTCGTTATCGTCGGCTCCGGGAGGCCGCTTCCAGACACAATGATTTTAGAAGAAAACGAAGGGCTTCACGAGATAGTCGAAGGGAGGCTCGTTAAGATTCCGAATTCGGTTGTGACGACTTTTCCCCAGCAAAGCGGATCCGGAAATGATTTCACCGCAAGAAACGGCAGAACTCTTTTCACGGTCAGAGTCAACGACGGAGCTATTCTCGATCTTTCTGAGATAAAACCGGGAAAAATTTTTAACTTTTTCGGCATAGTCGGACAATACACCTATGACACGCCACCCGCTTCAGGCTACCAGCTTCTTCCGAGGTTTCAATCGGATATGAGCCCTGTCAATTTCGGACCAGTTTCAGAATCACCCGAAATTACCGTCTATCCCAACCCTGTTTCTTTCTCCATCGGCGAAGTTTTGAGTATATTTCTGAATTCTCCCGTAACCGGAAGAGTTTCCCTGAGAATTTACGACATGGAAGGAAGGCTTGTGAAAGCTCTTCTCGAAAGCGCGCAGGGAGGTCCTCAGCTTATTTTATGGGACGGTATTAACGATTACGGAACATCGGCGAGAATAGGAGTTTATATAATTCATTTCAGCCACATTTCAGCTGACGGCTCCGAAACTTCAATCAACCGGCCTCTTGTGGTCGGAACGCCTCTGGAGTGAAAAATGAAGAAATTATTAAAAATCATATTTATCACGATTCTCCTCCCGTCAATTTCTCATTCGGCTTTCGAAGACGTCGAATCATCTCCCAGAGCCGAAGGTATGGCGGAAGCTGTGACGGCATGCCCCCGGGACCCTTCGGAAGCTATATACAATCCCGCGGGGATAGCCTTCTTAAAGGGCATGCGAGTAAACGCTTTTTACAAAAAACCTTTCGGGTTCGTAAATTCAGCCGGAGCATCTATTTCCTTTGAAAACACGCTCGGAAGCACTGCGATAAACGCCAGATGGCTTTCCGTAAAAGGCGATTACAGGTCTTCCGACAGCTCTCTAATAAGTCAGGACGCCGAGCTTCACAGAGAAATGTTTTTCTCCGTCACGCACGCAATAAAGTTAAACGAATTTTTTTATTCGGGACTCTCTGTCAGCGCTTATTCCTTAAAACAGGAGAGATTCGGCTCAGCCTACGCATTAGGATTGGATTTCGGAGTTCTCGGTTCATTATACAGAGTATGGAAAATCGGCGTATCCATGAGAAATATTAATTCCCCTTCCGTTGGCAGGGAATCTCCTGAATATCTGCCGAGAGTTATAAGAGCGGGATTGTCGTTCAGCCCTTCTGACAAAATCAGCACATCCGTTGATTTCAGACAGGAGATCGGCTATCCCTTGCGGATATCATTCGGACAGGAATACGGAGTATCGGACTACCTCTTCGTTAGAGCCGGCGTTCAGACTGAACCTGTTAGATTTTCGGCTGGATTCTCCCTCTATTACTCACAATTCGGTTTTGATTATTCTGTGATACAGCATTCGGTTTTACCCCTCACTCACGTCTTGTCTATGGGATACACACTGTTATGATAAATCTGATAATATTCATTTTAGCCGCGTCCTCACAGATCGTCCAAAAACCCGATTTGAACAGAGTTTCAATCGAAGAACTTTACTCTCTTTCAATAGACAGCGCGCTCGCCGAAAACATAATCTCTTACCGCTTTGAGCACGGCGGGTTCAGAACTTTTACCGATCTGATGTTGGTTCAAAACATGGACGACGCAAGCTTTGAGCTTTTGCTGAGAAAATTTTCCCTGACTGCGGCAAAATCCGTGGATTGGAGAAACCTGAGAATTGACGAATTGAAAGACAGGCTCGCCTCGGAAGATGATCCGGGTGTTTCAGCCATAGATTACTGGGAAAATCTTCTCCTTTTCCCTCTTGACCTTAACAGAGCTACTGTTCAGCAGTTGAATTCACTCTACGGAGTGTCAATGATAGACGCTTCAGCTGTAATCAGACACAGATCCAGATGGGGGAATTACAGGTATATTGGAGAGCTCAGAAATGTAGAGAATCTCTCCTCATACGGATACAGAAATATTCGTTACTACGTTTTCGAACCTTCCGATTCTCTTTCCGGAAGGTTTTGGGGAATCGCAAGGTTTAGATCAGAGCTTGAAAACCTCAGAAATGAAGAAGGAAGTCTTGACGGCTTCAGAGGAGAATTATCTCAGAGAATTCTCGTTCTCGACGATGAAAATTCTTCTATTTACCAGGATCTTTTGCTGTCCGGATGGACGCCGCAAGAGATTGATTCTCTGAAAAACTCCCTTTCCTCCGACCTTGAAACTCTGCAAAAGACGGAAAAGGATTTTTTCGGATCGTTTATGATAAAAGGCGGATACGGCGACAAATACAGGGCGGGAATGTGTCTGATTTCTTCTTCATCTCAAAATTCCCCAAGAGTTTTTTTTCTCGCCCAAAACATCGGACCAATTGAAAAGTTTATTGCAGGCGACTACAGGCTGACCTTTGCCGAAGGCCTTCTTCTCGACAACTCGCCTGAATTCAGAGCTCGTCAAACTCAGAGAATAAGAGGGATTTATCCGGACCTCAATCAAAACGAGCAATACGGTTTCAGGGGCGCAGCTGTCGAATTCAACTTGAAAGATATCTTTTACCCCACGGTATTCGCGAGCTATTCTCCTCGAAACGCTGTGATGTCAGGCGAAGACACCGCTGTGATTCTGTTTTCCCTGCCCTGGGAAATTGAAAGGTTTTCAGACAAAGTTCTTGAAAAATTCATAGGCGCCGGATTGTCTCTACGGTTTGACAAATACTTTCCGGGATCAGCCCTTGAGAGCTATATCTACAGGATAGAATACGACAAACATTTCAATCCTGACACTTCTTTTCTGGATATACCCGGAGACAGGGACAACCTCGAAGACGCGAATTTTCTCTCATGTTTCAAAGGCATGGAAAGGACGGCTTATTCTCTGGCGGGAAGGACCGTTTTTGCAGGATTCTGCTACCTTTCTTTTGAAACCGCTTTTCAGGACAACGGCAAGATGGCTTATATAGCCTCTTCGAGATTTCAGAAAGAATTTATTTATCTTGATTTATTATACAGGCATTACGATCCCGGATTCGACAACCCTTATTCGAGAGGTTTTGCAGAACAACGGAGGTTTGAAGACACGGAATTCGAAAAAACATACAGACTCCTGAATCCCTTGTATTCATACCTCCAGTGGGATCCCGTTCCGAAAGCCGAAGAAGGATTTTACGCTGAGACAAGATTTCAGATCACCAGAAATCTGACAGTGACAAAAGCATATATAGATGTCTGGAAAAATTTAGCTACGGGCCTTGACAATTTCCGATCCCAGGGAACGGTAGAATACAGGTTTTCTTATCCCATGAGTTTGAGTTTGAGACAGAAATGGCAGAACAAAAAAATGCAGAAAGTGTCATTTTACAGCGCTTCAGTGACTAATGAGACGGAGCTTAGAATCCGATTTTTTCTCGAAAACGGTGATTATCTCTCGTTTTCAGCCACAAGAAGCCAGGTCCTTCTGTCAAGAAGAGAAGGGAAGGGAAATTCTGAAATCATTTCAGGTTATTACCTTTCCGGGAGATACGAGCATGAATTTTCTGAAGGTTTCTCAGTTCTCGGAGGAATGGATATCTGGAACGGCGAAGAAATGAGCATGTGGGAATTTGAGGACATGGGCATTGACTTTTTATACGGGCACGGAATCAAATCATATATTGTAGCCAGACAGAGAATAAACGAAAATCTTTTCCTGAGGATTAAAGCCAGACATGATCTTTCATACAGCCCATACTATGGTTCCGAAGGCCTTTATATCCATGAAAACACCCCGCTTGCCAAATCCGGTTTCGAAGATGTTTCTTCGAATCTCTATCTTTTTTTGCTGGCGGATTACAGATTTTAGCAAAGGACAAGGAGATATAGATGAAATTTATCCGTTTCGTTTTGGCGATTTTAGTTCTTCCGGCTTGTCTCGGAGCCGGGTATCTTGAATATGTGAACTTCGGAAGACATATTTATCCATGCCTTTCCCAAACCGTAGCTTTGGGTGGCGGCGGAATCACATACGATCCCCTTGTCAATCCCGCCTGCAGAAATTGGGGTAAATATTCTTTTTCCGCCGGCGCGGGGACGAAATACTTTACCGAATCCGAAATCACTTCGGTTTTCGACAGTTACAACAACAGAATCGGAAGAATAACTTTGTCTCAAAACAGCCGCGCGTATCTATCGCCTTATTATCTGTTTTTTTCAGCGAATTTTTCAAATATTGGCACGGGAATCTATCTCGCTCAATCCGCCGATATTGATTATGAATACAAATATATCGAGAGAAACGCTTTCTATCAGGCGGTCAGCGAACTTTCAAAGAAATCTTTCGGCTCATGCATTTCTTATGGTTTGATTGCCAATTATTCATTCAGCCTTTTTTCAGCCGGCGCGGATCTATCATATCAATCACTAAATAGAACAAAAGTTTACGAACGGAAATTCTTCGAACCCGGAAGACAGGACACACTTTTGGAAGAAAAAACCTCTTCGGGCGCCTTTATCTTCAAAACCGGCATTAAATGCGTATTAGGCCGATATACAGCGGCGTTTGTCTTATCTACGAACGACAATGAATCCAATATTCCGATTAGAGCGGGTATAGGGATTTCAGTGAGAAACCCCTCGTTTATACCGACAAATATAAGTTTCGACTACAAAAGAAGTTTTTACGGACAGCTGAATGATTCGCTTAAAGACGCCTCTTCATACCATTTCGGCATTGAGAATAAATTTTTCAACAAAACTGTCTTTTCCATAGGCGGCGGATACGAAGAAAATCCTTTTACCAAGGAAGCCGGCCTTTTCTTTTTCACCACCGGATTTTCATACGGTATTGAACCTTTCTCTTTTTCTCTTTCCTTCAAATACGATCAAAGAGAATATCCAAAACCCGGAGAGGAGAAAAATTCGGTCAGAGACAGTTCCATAGGTTTTATTTTCGGCGTCACTTATCTACTCTGAGGAGATATTATGAAATACGGGATTATTGTCTGTCTGTTCTTTTTTTCATCTCTGCTGAACTCCTACGGCGCGGATGAAGTCGTGATGATGGCAAACAGGGATTACTATCCAATATTGCACGAGATCATTGCCGGGGCTGAAAGTGAAATTCTCATAATAATGTATCAGGCAAGGACTTATCCTGCACACCCGGAGGGAGTGAACGAGCTTCTATACCAGGACCTTTTCGACGCCGTTCAAAGGAGTGTCAGCGTCGAGGTAATACTCGACGCCTCTTCCTGGAATCTCGGGAGCACTTTTCAGAACCTCACACTCGCCAAACTCCTCAGAGAAGGAGGGGTCCGGGTTCTCTGGGACCCGCCGGACGTCACCAGCCACAACAAGATGGTTCTAATAGACAGCGATGTAGTCGTAGTAGGTTCGACCAACTGGTCCTATTACGCTCTTGCGAGAAACAATGAGATATCCGTTATGATAAAATCGCGTGAGTTATACGCCGATGTGAGATCTTACTACGATAAAATAAGAGAGCATTGCACTGAAGAGCTCATTTTGGACTCACAAGAAGGTTTTTCCGATGAAAACCCTTAGACTATCGGTTTTTTTTCTCTTTACCGCTTCGTTTTTCGCTCGCGCCGAAAACATACGAATATGCTTCACATCAGACGTCCAGGGCAGTTACATGCCGTCAGAAGCGACTTGGCTGAGCCAATCCTTTCCCCCCCCTCTCGGCGGTGCCGCCTCGCTCGCGACATTATGCTCTGTAGAAAAACCCGATTTACTCTTTGATGCCGGTAATTTCTGGGGACTCTCTCCAGCAGGAAAAACAGACAATGACGCCGGCATTTACGTCCTTAAAAATATAAGATACGACGCGATGTCTGTCGGCATTGACGATCTTTTCAACGGTGTCGAGTTTCTTCTGGATTTGTCCCGAAAATCCGGCGTCAATTTTATATCTTCTTCAATATCGGACACTCTCGGATCTTTCCCTTTCGAACCCTGCAGAATTTTCGAAATAAATAAAACACGAATTGGCGTCTTTGGGATAATTTCAAGTCACGCGGATTGGTTTATTCCGCAGAGTGCGTTGAATGGTTACGTCATATCAAAAGAGATATATGCCGCAGATAAGCAAGTCAGGCATTTAATAGAACAGGATTGTAATCTTGTAATAGCCCTCAGCCATTCCGGATTCAGGCATGACACGCTTCTTGCGAATTCAGTCGAGGGCATTGACATCATAATAGGCGGTTTTGACGGTTTTGCCGGAACATGGGAGAGCAGTATAAATCACACAATATCTTTCAGAATTCACGGCAACCTGTCTTCGGTCGGAATGATAGACATTGATGTCAGCCCCGCGGGCAATATAACGCGTTGGAATTTCAGGGAAGTAAATCTATTCACCGAGGCATATAATCCCGATGGAGAAATTATTGATTCTTTGAGGTCTTTTTGGAAATTCAGATAGTCGGCAGAAAAGGATCCGGGAAATCCACTCTCCTTGAGCTCTTGACCGGATCTAAAATTTCAAGAGGGGTTCTTGAACTCGAAGACGAAAGAGTCGATGTTCTTTCAGAGATGAGTGCGTCTAAGAAGAAATCCTACGCCAAATCGGATCTTTTTGACACTCCCGTCTCAAAGACCGGCGCTGACGATGAATCTTTTTTTGAGAAACAAGTTGTCCCTTCGTCGAAGGGAAAAGATGCTATTTTATACTGCCTGAAGAATTTTTCAGCCCCCGGAGAAACTGATCCCGACCCCCTTTCGGAATTGGATTTGCTTGAGACTTATCTGATTTTATCCGACCTTCACACTGTCGAAGGAAGGCTTTCCAGGCTTAACGACAACAAGTTCAAAAGGACGAATATTGAAGATCTTGAAAAGAAAATGCTCGCCGAAAAAATTCTACCGGTTCTCGAAGCCAACAGACCCCTCAGAAGTTCAGTTGACTCAGGAGACTTTGTCTGGGCGGAAAAAATCGGCTTGGTCTCTCACTTAAACGCTTTCGCGGTCATGAACACCGACGAGAGGGCTGAGAGCGCTTACGAGATGGCCGGAGAGATAACAAAAAGAGGCGTTCCGTGCTCGGTGGTTTGTTCAAAATTTGAACTTGAACTGAAAGATCTTGAACCGGAAGAAGCCCAAAACTTCAGAAAAGATTTCGGAATACAAAAAGACGGTAAAACCCTTCTTTTGAAAAACCTGATCGAAGGCATGAACCTCATATCATTTCTTACTACAGGTCCTAAAGAGAGCAGGGCATGGCTGACTAAAAGAGGATCTAAAGCCCCTCAAGCAGCCGGCAAAATTCATTCCGATATGGAAAGAGGTTTTATAAGAGCTCAGGTTGTCAGTTTCGACGCATTGAAAAAAGCCGGAAGTTATCAGAAAGCTAAAAGCCTCAATCTCGTAAGATCAGAGGGTAAAGAATACGTTATGGCTGATGGAGACGTGGTGGAATTCTTCTTCAGTGTTTAATTATTTCCGTAAAGGTTTTTATTCGTCTTCTTTATGGGTTATCTTTTCTTTTTCTTCTTCAAATTTTTTAGAGCTTTCCAGCAGTTTTAACTCATTTTTCATCTTACAGTTCCCGAGAAACCTGCCCCCTTCTTCGATATCTATCTTCCCGACAGATACGTCTCCGAGAATCGTGGCTGTCCTTTTAATGAATAAAGTTCCCGCTATGTCTGCCTGTCCTTCAAGCGTGCCGGCAATTATCAGGTTTTCTCCTTTGACGATTCCTTTAACGTAACCGGACTCCCCGACAATAATATCCTGAAGCCCGTTAACCGTTCCTTCGATTTTTCCGTCAATCCTAATTGAATTTTCTGATGTCACTGTCCCTTCGAGAAAAGTTGTCTGGCCGATAATGCTTTCTATCTTGCCTTCGCCCTTGGAATTTTTTCCCATCATTTATCACTCCTGGTCTTTGATGTAGTTTTTTGGATTCACCGGATTGTCGTAAACTCTGACTTCGTAATGAAGATGCGGATCAGTGCTTCTTCCGGTCGAACCCATATAGCCTATAACTTGTCTTCTCGAAACTCTATCACCAACACGGACTGTAAAGCTGTCGAGATGGGCATATATGGTTGAGAGAGAGCAATTGTGCTGAATTCTGACTATATTTCCGTATCCGCTCATGGTTCCCGCGTAATTTACGACTCCATCGGCGGAAGCCCAGATAAGAGTCCCCGGCGCGTTCGGGATATCCACACCGTTGTGAAAACGTATCGTTGGTAAAAACGGATCCTTCCTGAATCCGAATCCCGAAGTTACTTCCCCAAAAGTAGGATTTATTGAAGGGATGTGGGCTGATTCATATTCAAGGCTCTCTGCTTCGGAAATCGCTTGCCGGGCAAGATCAAAAGCGAGGGGGAGTTCAGATTTTATAAAACTGAGTTCATCACAGACCTGTCTGAGGTCGGATCTTTGAAGCGAATTTGAATTTCCTCCCAGCGCGGCAGGAAGAAGCTCGAGAAGATTTACGTCCATCTCGCTGTCGGCATAAAGTTTGCTTCTGAGTTTCATTCTCAGCTGTTCCATGATAAGAAGGTCTTGTTTTATGTCTTCAACCTGATCGAGTATTCTGTATAGAGTGTCGCGTTCACTCAAAAGCGTTCTTTTCTCTCTGTCAAGTCTATCTTTCTGAGCGGCGTAATATTTTGTCAGAGACAAAGAAACGGCAGCTACCAACAAGGTCAATGCGAAAAGAGTGAAAAAGAGCTTAATCGCGAAATAAGATATTCTAAGCGTCAGCGGATTTTTCTCGCTGTGCGGGATAAAAAGAATTGTCAGATGTTTGTTTTCACGTCTCTTCACAGAATAATTATAGAACTCTTAAAGGAACAGGTCAAACAAAGTTGGAACTTCAGCTGTTTTTCCCCTTAGAAATATATAGAAGAATAAAACGCAATATTTCCCGGAATATCTCCGTATTCGCTTTTTCCGTCCTCAAAGGATTTTCCCGCAATTAAACGCGCCCCTACATATAAGTTTTCTCTCAGATTGATTTCAATATTTGCTGAATAAAACAAGGATTTGTCGTCTAAATTCAGAGAGCCTCTTTGAACAAAAGAAACGAGAGGAAAAATTTCTTTGGATAAACCCCATGACAGATAATTTTTAGCCATGAGATAGGCAAATTCTTTAACATACCCGGGCTTTGAAGCGTTTTTGAAGTATTCCTCTTTTGAATTTTCACCAAAGCCGTTGAAAAAGTATTCGAAAAACAAATACAGCCCGTTGGATGTGAAAAGATCAAAACCCGCCGAATAATTGACGCCGAAGGATAAATCTTTTTCAGATTCGACGGGAAAGAAAAAAGCACTTTCAGTCCATAAAAGCGCGCCTTTGAAAGGCATGGAGAAAGAAAGCGCCGCCACAGGAGATTTTTTTGCGAGAGCTAAAAGGATTTCGGTATCGATTGTTTTGATTGAATTCCTCAATTTTAAGAAATAGCAGGAGGCTTTTTCGCTAAAACTCCTGCCCGAAACAAAACCGGCGGTTATCTCTCCTGTCCTCCTCACCGGCAGTCTGACGAAAACGGCATCAACTCCTCTCCCCTCTTCTCTGTCAGGTTCGAAAAATGAAGTTCTGTTTATCAAATCGCTCGGCGAAATAAATCTCGACATCCCCCATGAAAGAGCTTGTCTCCCCGCGAATACATCGAACCCTTTCGTCTTAAGAGAAAAATACAATCTGTCAATGTCATGGTTTAAGAAAAACGCTCTATTATCTTCGCAAAAATAAGGGCAAGGGTCTAAATCCACAATTCTGTAAGAAGGATTCTGAATCCTAAAAAGGTTTTCAAAATAAGGATCTGCGGCTGTGAGGGATATTTTGTATGCAGAATTTATTCCGAAGTTTTCTGACATTCTTAAATTCAGTTTTATTCTCAGTGAATTTATTATCATTCCTCTTGCCGGATATTGAGATTCTATTCCGGTTAAGCTGAACAGGTTTTTATAATAACCTGAGAAGAGAAAATATTCTGCAGAAAGACAGGGAGATGAAGTCAAAAATAAAATTAGAGAAAAAAGAATAAAGGGTCTAAAAATATTCATTTTCTTTCGTCTGATATTATTTTCCCGTCTTTTAGTGTAAGAACTCTTTTGGCTTTTTCCATAATCAGGGAGTCATGCGTTGAAAAAATAAAAGTGCTTCCGTGTTTATGGTTCATTTCAAGCATTAAATTTACGAGGTTGACGCTGTTTTCGGAATCGAGATTGGCTGTAGGTTCGTCTGCGAGGATTATCTTGGGATTGGCCGCGATTGCTCTTGCTACGGCGACTCTCTGCTGCTGCCCTCCTGATAGACGGCTCACAAGTCTGTCGGAAAAGTTTTCCAGTCCGACTTCAGTCAGAACTTCAGAAATCCTTTCGCGTCTTATCTTTTTATCAACTCCCTGAAGAAGAAGGATGAATTCAACATTTTCACTAACTGTGAGAACAGGTATCAGATTGTATGACTGGAACACGAACCCGATATTGTCTCTTCTGAAATCAGCAAGAGCGGTGCCCTTCATTCCGCTTATAAGTTGCCCGTCGAGAAAAACAGCACCTTCGGTTGGAGAATCAAGCCCTGCCATCAAATTCATCAATGTGGTCTTGCCCGATCCAGAAGGCCCTACGATGGCGGTGAACTCTCCGCATTCGAATTCACAGGTTATCCCTCGGACGGCTTCGACTGGAATTCCGGCGTCTTTGTATGTTTTCTTGAGATTTTTTAACGATATAACCTGTCGCGTATCTTCCACGAATCACTCCTTTACAATGTTTTTTTTACAGCTTTCGTCAAAGAAATCCCCGAAGCGTAAAAAGCCGGATAAAAAGAAACAAGAACTGAAAAAAACAGAAGGAAAGCCGGATAATATATGAACTGCTGTATTCTAAGCGAAGGATAAATAGCCCTGATCAAAACATTTTGGTATTCTATGCCCTGGTAGTCTATACCGGTAATAGAGATAATGTAGGTTGCCAAAAAACCGATAATGCTTCCGAAAAAAACACTCCAGAGACAAATCAAAAACGCTTCAGCCGCAATCAGCCTGAAAATGAATGATCTTTTAGCTCCTATTGCTCTCATGATTCCGAATTCGAAAATTCTGTCGTAAATAGACATGAACATAGTATTGATTATACCGAGGCTGACTATGAAAAAGATTATCAACCCCACTATTGCGATGGATATCTTCGAAAGGTTGAAAATTGCTGTCATTTCAGGATAAAGTTCGGTCCATCCGACCGCTTTGTTTCCCTTGACGGAAAAATCCCTGAAAAAAGGATTGTCTGGATTCTCCGCGTATAAAGATTTTTTGAACCTGACCGCGATTTCATGCGCGCTCCCTTCTATTCCGAGCATTTCCGAAGCTTTTTCGATATTAACCAGAGCAACGGATTTATTCAGCTCTGTCATATCTGTTTCAAAAACACCCGACACTCTGAACATTTCCTGGTATATTTGTCCGGTGAAAGGCTGAGCCGCGGTAATTACGATTTTTGAGCCTGAATCTACACCTAAATTTTTCGCAAGTTCTTTTCCGATTAATATCCCAAGCGGATTTTCTGAACTCAGATATCCGCCTTCGGCTATACAGTCGTCGAAAATGCTGAGTTCCATTTCTTTTTCCGGATCCACTCCTAATAGCATAATGTATTTAACATCGGAAGCCGACGAAACCGTCGCGGAAGAGATGACCCTCGGGGAGTAATAGGCGACATCCGGATATCCATCAAGTCTGCCGAGGACTTCTTTGTAGCCTGCTAAAGTGTCTTCAGCCTGCATGGTTTCTAAATATTTTTCACCGTGTATTTGAGCTTCTCCCGAAAGAATAGATGTTGCGGAATTCCTCATATAGTTTTCGAATCCGATCATAAGGGCGTCTGTAAAAATTATTACCGCCAGCCCAAGTCCGACGGATAAAGACGTTATAAAACTTCTTTTTTTGTTTCTCAGAATGTTTCTTCGGGCGAGCTTGATGATTAAAAGAAAAATTCTCATCCGAAATCTCTCATAGCAGCGCTCGGGTCTGTTTTCAAGGCTTTCATTGCCGGAATTAAGGTAACGGCCGCGACGGAGAGGAGCAAAAACAGAAAAGGTTCGAAAAAGGATTTTAATGTAAATTCCGCCTTCATTTCTCTGAATATCATTCCTCCGTAGCTGAATCCCTGTCCGAGCGTTACGCCCTTTACGGAAAGATAAGCAATGACAGGCGAAGCCGCGATTATGCCTGCCAACGCGCTGATGAGCGCCAGAAAAATAAATTCAGTGTAAATCAGACCGAACAAAACCGACGGTTTCATGCCCAACGCCTTTAACAGACCGTATTCTCTTGTCCTTTCAAGGACAGACATGAGAACAGAATTGAAAACTCCGACCGATATCACAAGCATTATTATCATTCTGAAAATCATATCTCCCGTTCTGTCGGCCTGCATCGCCCTGTGGAATTCAGACGCGAATATTTTCCATGTTTTCGATTCGAGATCTTCGGGGATTATTTTTGAAATCTCTTCGTTTATTCTGTCCACGTCGCTTAAAGATTGTGTCAGAACCGCTATTTCATGGCATTTTCCATGCATCATAAAAAGATCCCAAGCGTTTTGAATGCTCATATAACACTTTATCCTGTCTTCCGCGGGATTGCCGAAAGAGACAATGCCGACAATCTCGTATTGGTCGTTTGCTATCGAACCGTCTATAGCCTGAGAAAGGAGAATCAGCGTGTCGCCTATACCTGCGGAAATCGCTCTGGCAAGATCTTTTCCTATCAAAATCGCTTTCTCTGACTCGTCACCGAGATAACTTCCTTCGACGATTTTATTTCTGAAATTTGAAGTCAGATCTTCTCTGCCGGGATCTATTCCGACAATCTCCACTGCGGCGGTTTTTTCCTTGACCATACCAAGACCTCCGGCGAATATTCTCGGAGCCCAGCTTTCCACACCCCTGATTCGGGTCAAGGGTTCGCCAATAGAATAGGCGTCGTCAATTGTCTTATAAATCGAAGGTGAGGAGAAATACTCTCTGGAGTGGATCTGAATATGCCCGAGCCGGTTGCGTGTGAAAGTCTCGATTATACCTCTGTATGAACCGTCCGCCCAGGCAATGGCGATAGAAAAAAGCGCAACCCCTCCTGCCATTGTCAATCCAGTGAATGCGGATCTTTTTTTCTGCCTTAAAAGATTTCTAAGGGCAAATTTAATCAATAGCATCAGTTTCTCTGCAAATTCCTCAACGAGAAAATGTCTTCGTCCATGGGTACGTCAAATTCCATATCTATAAATCTCATGACAGTAGTATTTTGGGGTTTATCTGAGGGAACAAGCTCCATAGTCGAAGGGATTTCTCTCGAACCGAATTTTTTTATGTCCGAAAATCTTATCAGCCTTTTTTGAGATCCGTCTTCATCGTAGAATTTTTGCCAGAGGGGAAGAAAATCGCTTTCCCGGACGGCTGTAATAATTTTACCCCAAACGACGGGAGAGTTTTCATACGGCAGAAGCTCTATATATATTTCTCCTTCAACGGGATTTTGGATTTCAACAATAGAACATGAATAATCTTCCTTGAGTGAAGACTCTCTTACGAGATCGTCGTTTGTGAAATCAGACCCCATCCAGGATGAAAGCATCATTGAAGGGGGAATTTTCATCACCCTGTTTGTGGGCGGCAGATAGTTCCACATTTCGGTTCCGATTCTTAGGGTCGCATAATTTCTTTCTCTTTCGGGAGACAGAATTCTTATGAATGTCCTGTCCATTCCGAGAGTCCACATATCAAAAACGAGAGTTCTCTGCCATTCCGGTGTCACTATCTTCATCTCAATTCTGCCGGTGCTCGATTCGCTCCTGTAAAGCTCGTCGAGTTTTTGGATAATTTCATCTGCTGTATTGGATTCAATACCGGCAGAGAAAATGAGAAAAAGCAAAAAAGCGATTCTTAAAATCTTCATATTCTATCCCCTTTTTTAAGTATAATTTATCAAAAAGCAAAAAATAAATCTTCTAAAATATTGGTTGATTTAGAGGTCGCGAGTTGTATAATCACATAAATTTTCCCAAATCTCAAAAGAAAAAAGACAGGTAAATCAATGATTGAACATATGACAAAATTCTCTTTTCAGCTTTCGCTGATACTATTTGCTTCAATAGGCGCAGGAATCCTTTTTAGAAAAATCAAACTGCCCTCAGTTTTAGGCGAACTCATGGCCGGAGTCCTCATAGGGCCTTTTTTACTTGGAAAGATTCCTCTGCCGGGATTTCCGGAAGGACTTTTTCCCTATAATCATTCAATGCAGTTTCCGGTGAGTCCTGAGCTCTATTCTTTTGCCACAGTCGCGTCCGTCATCCTATTGTTCTTTTCCGGTCTCGAGACTGATCTCAAGCTTTTCCTTCATTATTCTCTTCCCGCGATAGCTATCGGCATCTCCGGAGCCTTGTTCTCTTTCCTTTTAGGCGCTTATTGTTCTGTGTTATTTCTTGGAAAACCTTTTATGTCTTCAGTTTCCCTTCTATTCGGCTGTATTAGCATGGCCACTTCCGTCGGAATTACAGTTCGGATTCTCTCGGAACGGAAAAAAATCGACACTCCCGAAGGTATATCCATTATTTCAGCGGCTGTCATAGACGATGTGCTGGGCGTCGTCGCCCTTTCTGTAATTCTCGCTTTTACCGCCAGTAAGACATCAGAAACTTCTACAGGAATTAATGTCTATAAAATACTGTTCTTTGCTCTAAAAATTGTCGGAATCTGGCTTTTTTTCACTCTACTGACTATTTTGACGGCAAAAAAAATTGGCAAAGCGTTAAAGGTTTTCAGGAATAAAATGACTTTTTCACTCCTATCGTTTTCACTCGCTCTTTTCATGGGCGGTATTTTTGAAAAATCCGGCATAGCAATGATAGTAGGCGCCTACGTCATGGGTCTGGCTCTTTCCAGGACTGATATCAGCTACGTTATAAAAGATTCTCTTAGTTCTCTTGGAACATTCTTTGTTCCTATATTTTTTACTGTAATGGGAATGCTCCTGAATCCGATGATCTTTTTGAATAAAGAGATTGTCTTGTTTGGAATAATATTTGCCGCGGCGGCGATCTTTTCCAAAGTTGTAGGCTGTGGTGTCACTGCTTATCTCATTAAATTCAACCTCAGAGGCGCATTGAGAATAGGACTCGGAATGGTACCCAGATGCGAAGTGGCTCTTATCATAGCCGGTTTTGCCCTCATGTATTCCGTGTTCGACGAGAAAACTTTCGGAGCTTCTGTGATGATGGCTATGATGAGCACTCTGGTAGCTCCTCCTTTTATAGACATGTCTTTTAAGTCGTCCAAAAAAGGGGTTAAAAGGGAACCTAAAAGCTCAGAAGAAGTCGAAATTGTTTTTGATATCCCGGAACCCGAATTGTCCTCTCTTATCGTATCGAATGTTTTGGATAATTTCAGCAAGGAAGGGTTTTTCATAACAAGTATAAAATCCGGCGACACAATACATTACATAAGAAGGGACAGCATATTTTTAAGAATGACTGCTTCGCGCGACAGAATCACAGTCAAAGCAAAAAAAGAAGACATCACCTTTATCAACACCATAGCTTATGAATCGTTTCTAAAACTTTTCGAAACTTCCCGGCACCTCAAAGCACTCGCCAAGCCCGTGGAAATGAAAAAAGAAATCCTATCAAACGGTTCTTCAAGGTTTGAAATTGATTTGTCTAAATACTTGGACCCGGAATGCATTTTGATACCTCTTGAATCTTCAGGGAAAGAAAAAGTCATAGAAGAGCTCGTAAATGTCCTTTTCTCCAAGGGGAAAATTAAAGACAAGGAAATTGCATTAAAAGAGGTTTTAGAGAGGGAAAAGACAATGAGCACAGGCCTTCAGAACGGTCTCGCAGTTCCCCACGTCCGAACGAGAAACGTAGATGAAGTTCAAATCGCCGTTGGAATCTCCAAAAAAGGCATAAACTTTGAGTCATTGGACAACCTCCCGTCAAAAGTCTTTTTTCTCATTCTGTCTCCGGAAGAAAAATCTCCACACCTTGAAATCCTCGCTTCTATCGGGAGTTTCTTCAGAGAGAAAGATTTCTCCGAAAAAGTGGTTGAGTCAAAAAGCGCGCGCGAACTAATAGGTTATTTTAAGAAAAACGGCTCCGGAAAAAAGTTAATATAAAGAATAAATTTATTCTGTCTTGATTATTTTTCCCCAAACAAATCTTTGAATCTCGTTACCGGGAAATTTCACCTCATAGAAATAGGCTCCAGGAGGCTGATCTTCGCCGAAAATCACTTTTTCACCGTCGCCGGTATAACAAAACCTAACTCTACCCGAAACATCTCTGATTGTCAGTTCGTAAACACCTGGAAAATCGGATATGAAAATGCAGGTTTTTCTGAATAAGAAAGAAGCCGGAGCGACATTAAAACCGGGAACAGACCTTTCATTGACTTCTTCTATACAGGACTGAGAAGGCAGGACGGTCACAGAGAAAGTTGTGTCCTGTGAGAGTTGATCGTTTTTTCTGCGGAATCTGAATGTTTGAGAAAAAGTCTGAGGAGAAGTCACCGGAGGAGCAATACCCCATGAATTCCTCTGGCAAAACTGACCGGGGAGAGCGTCAAATCCGTAGGTTCGGGCGTTGAACGAATCAATCCATGATCCGTTGTGAAAAAACGGGCTCGCCGAATTAAAGCTCATGCAGAGAAGAGAATCAAATGGAGCTTTTCCGGGATTTTTCAGATAAAAAACAAACTCGAAAGTGTCTCCCGAAGTTACAGTGTCGGGAAAAGAGAAGGAATCGAGAGAAAGCCCGAAGATGTTTGAATCTTCCGGGCAGTTTATCTGAACGGAATAGTTGACATAATGTATCCATCCACGCTGATTACTGTCAGCCAGTGAAATTCTAGCCCAATTCCCGGTATAAGAATCCGGGATAAAACACTGACCCATTGAGACAAGAGTGAGAACCGAAGAGTCTGTCGTAGGTCCGGATCTGACGTTGAGGAGAGAAGCGGTGATTTGAAGAAGATCGTTTCCGTTTGCTCCCTGAAGGTAGCCTGTCGAATATCCGTCCCCTCCATAAGCCCAGCCGTGAGCGTAGCCGCTGCCTGAGGGAAAGTATATTTTATACCAGTTGTCTTGCCGGTCGAAAACGCTGAATTTCTGACCCTGATTAATTTGAGATATGACCGGGTATAAAACAGAAGGTCCGCTCCGGACGTTGAGATCAGGCGCCGAAACCAGGACCGCGTAATGTTCAATGGGCGCATCCACCCAGAAGACATGTCTTAAAACATTCCACAAATCGTCTTCTCCGTAATCATATCCCAGAGCCCAGCAGCCGGCTCCCTGAAGAAGGCTGTCTCTGGCAATTTCGAGTTTGAGCATTATACTGACTGAATCGTCATACCAGCATTGATGCCAGTTCCCGGAATTGTATCTATACCACGGAGTCGCGGAATTCGCGTCCCATACCCTGCCGTGAGTCGAAGCGTTGGCTTTTGCGTTTCTGAAGGTCACCGCACTGCCGGTTCCTGTCGTCGAAGACCCTGCATTCTGAGAAGTCGTGGGCCAGTCAATTCCGTAATAAGGCATGCCGAGTATGACTTTTTCTCTCGCGGTCGCGTATGAGTTTATAATATCGCCTATGGAGGTGTTGACGGCGTAGTAACCCCAAAAAGAGCTGTTATATGTGGGAGCGACGGGTCCGGCGGTTGAGGATCCGCTGTAATGATAATCATAAGCCATGATGAACAAACCGTCTGATGCGTCGGCGAGAGCGGAAAAGTTATATCCGGGATACCACGACGGGACGCACGGCATGGCGATATAAAGTTCTTTTCTGCCCTGCGGGCTGTTCTGAAGCGATTGAGCGAGCCCTTGAATAAACAGAGTGAATGAATCTCTTACAGAAGAAGTGACAAATTCAAAATCTATGTTGGCTCCTTCTATTGAGCTGGAGTTCACAAGGTCGGTTATATTCGCAATCGCCGTCTGTCTGGCGGATGAGTTGTTCAGAAAAGCGGCGACCGATGAACTGCCGAAGAGAGTCACGGTCATGTGGACTCTCACCCCTCTTGGATGGCAAAGAGATACTATTTCATTGAATCTCGTTTGATTCGGTATAGAGCCGAGACCTCCCGAAGTGTTCAGTTCAACGGAAAAATAAGCAAGATGGGTCAGCAGGCGGAAATCAAATTCCTGATATGTGGTGTTTGAGACCCAGGAAGGAAGGTATCCGTAAAAATTTTTACGCAATCCTTCTGCCGGAGTCTCTTCGATGGGAACGAAAACTCTTTCGATTTGTGTGTAATCGAGGGAATCTCTGTGCAGCAGGAATTCGGATTGATGTATTGAGGTGCCGGCGACAAACAATGCGAAAAATATAACTGATAACATATCACCGCCTTGATATTTGTTTATCCTTTTGATATTATGATAATTCCTGAGTAGTTATTATGCAAGAAGAGCAATCATTAAAAAATACCATTTCCTCGAGAGATATTGACTATATTCTCACGGAATCGGGAGCAAAACGCTCCGCCGTGCTGAACCTGATAGATTTGTTTGATGCGTCCATGACAGTTCCTTTCATTTCCCGATACAGAAAGGAAATGATACACAGCGCCGATGAGACAGTAGTCCAGAAAGTCAAAGACCTTTGTGACTATGTTTCCGAACTGAATTCCAGAAAAAAAACCATTGTCACGACCATTTCCGAACAGGGCGCTCTGACAGATATACTCCAAAAAAAGATAGAAGACACATATATCAAAAGCGAATTGGAAGACATCTACCTCCCCTACAAACCGAAAAGAAAGACCAAAGCTTCAGTCGCTAAAGCCAAAGGTCTTCTCGGACTTGCCGAAGAAATAATTGATTCTGAGATTCAAGGCGATGTTGTTTTCCTTTCCGAGAAATACATAAAAGCAAATAAATTAACCCTGAGCGCTGAAGAAGCTCTTGAAGGCGCGGGACATATTATTGCTGAAAAATTCTCTGAAAATTCAGAAGTCAGAAAAAGAGCGCGTGATTTTTTAAGAGAGAACGGGATGATTATCGTCTCTGCGGCCGAAGGATGGGCTGAAAAGAGAACGAAATTCGAAAAATACTATAATTTCACGGAGAAAATTAAATACATCCCTTCTCACAGGTATCTTGCGATAACTCGGGGCGAGAGAGAAAAAGTCCTTAAAACAGCAATCACTGCTGTCAAGGATTCCTATTCATCCCTTGTTTCAGAACTGCTGTTCAGCGCCGGTCATCTGCGAGCTGAATTTCTCAACAGTATCCTCGAAGACTCGCTCAAAAGGCTCATTATTCCTTCAATAGAACTCGATATAAGGCTTGAATTGAAGAAAAAATCCGATCTTGAAGCTGTCGAAATAT
Source organism: uncultured Desulfuromonadaceae bacterium (assembly GCA_964397545.1). GTDB lineage: Bacteria > SDB-A > SDB-A > SDB-A > SDB-A > JAFGIG01. The sequence continues at coordinate 52,625 of CAYNIW010000013.1, forward strand.
TCTCAAAAAACCTCGAAAGCCTTCTCCTTTCTCCGCCAGCCGGGCAAATGAAAGTAATGGCAGTTGATCCCGGATACAGGACGGGCTGTAAAACAGTAGTTCTCGACGAAACTGGGAATTTGGTAGAAGATTTTGTTTTTTTCGCGGTCGGCTCTGACAAAGTATTGTCAGACTCATTCAAGAGGCTGTCAAAAACAGTCCAAAAACACACCGTCCGTTCCGTGGTCATAGGCAATGGAACCGCATCTCGGGAGACCGAAGGCATTGTTAAAAAAGCTCTGGAAGGCTTCGATATACCGGTGATTGTGATTAGCGAAGCCGGAGCCTCGGTCTATTCAGCTTCAAAAACAGGAAGAGAGGAATTCCCTGACAAAGATCTCACTGTCCGAGGCGCTGTGTCAATAGGCAGGCGTTTTCAGGACCCTCTTTCAGAACTTGTGAAAATTGATCCAAAAGCTATAGGAGTAGGCCAGTATCAGCATGATGTGTCTCAAACACTTCTCAAAAACAAGCTCGATTCAGTTGTCGTTTCCGTGGTCAACAGAGTCGGAGTTGATTTGAATACAGCTTCATACCATCTTTTGAAATATGTTTCGGGAATTGGAGAAACTCTGGCGAAAAACATAGTCAGCCACAGAAAAGACAACGGAGCTTTTAAGACCAGAGATCAGCTCTTAGAGGTCCGCATGTATGGAGAGAAAGCCTTTCAGCAGAGCGCGGGTTTTTTGCGCATAAAGAACGGAAAGGAACCTCTCGATGCTACGGGAATTCACCCAGAATCTTATTTTATAGTCAAAAATATCGCCAAAGATTTAAGTAAAACCGTCCCCGATTTGATATCCGACGAAAAAGCCGTCGCTTCCGTTAAACCTGAAAAATTCATAACAGACACATTCGGACTCCCCACAATTCTCGACATTATTACCGAGCTAAAAAATCCGGGGAGAGATCCTCGAAAAGATTTCCAAATGTTTCTTTTCAACGAAGGCGTGACTGACATCTCCGATGTTAAACCCCAGATGGTCCTACAGGGAGTCGTAACAAACGTGACTAATTTCGGGATTTTTGTGGATATCGGGGTTCACATAGACGGGCTTGTCCACATATCCGAACTTTCAGCCTCGTTTGTTTCAAAACCCGAAGAATTCATATCGGTAGGGGCAAAAATAAACGTCAAAGTCCTCACAGTTGATCAGGAACTCAAGCGTATTAATTTGAGCATGAAAGCTCTGGAAAAGAAAAACTCAAAAAAGAGAAAAAAGAAAAAGAAATCGCTTGCCGAGTCGGTCGAACAGCTAAAGAAAAAATGGGGTTCGCGCTGACGGCAAAGCGATTATATAAACAAGGCTTTACTGTTCTTTGTCTATTCTATTGTTTTTAACCTGATAGGCGACATTCAGCAAATCTCTGTATAGAAACGCTTCGTTTTTGAGCGAAATATTGGTCATATTGAAAGCCGAAAAATCCAAGGCTGTCTTGCCCATATCAAAGATCTGATCAACTATTGAATCAGGAAAAGAAGTTGTGTCATACATTATTGTCAAAGCGGCGTTTTCTCCCGCGTCGAGCAAAGCCAGCATGGCCAGTCCGGAATCTTCTATAAAAAAATCATTTAGTATGGGAAAAATTATTGAAACTGAGTTTACAGGATCAACCATATCGGTAAAGCTCAATGTGGCGATCAAGTGGACAATTTTAGGAGAGCTGACTTCCCCGCTGAAAACTTTTTGCCATTTTTCAGCCGCGGCTTGGTATTGGATCTGAAGGGCAAAAGCATATCCCTCCAATGTTGTTATCAAACCTCTGTAAAGAGTGTCCTGAGCAGATGTTTTGGAAAGTCTTTCCATGGACTGACCGATGCTCATGAGAACTTCCTGTGTGTTTTCACCGTAATTCAGAGCTTCGTATGAGTTCATTGCCTGGTGAATCTGATCCTGAGTCTTCAGACCCATGCTTTTCCTTCCGAACAGATTCGCCAGCAGAATTATAAGTGATATAACAGCGACAACGCCTATTGCCACGTGGTAAGGATATTTTTTTATCAGAAGGACGCCTTTTTTCACATATTTAATAAAAGCGTCATCGTGACCTATTTCCTGATGAGGAAGATTTTTTGTCATTTCTTCTCCTTTAAGATAAACTTACCGCCCCCGACAAGATTCGAACTTGTGGCCCCCGGTTTAGGAAACCGATGCTCTATCCACTGAGCTACGAGGGCGTATTCAATATCAATGCGCTAATTTTAAGCGCAAACAAAATCCAAAAAAAGGATTTTCCGACATAATCTCTATAAAATCAAGTCTAAATAGAAAGAGCCGCTTCTGCCTGATCTCCCCCATTACTCTATTTTGACAGCGTAAAAATAATTGTCATAACTTCCGAAATAAACAGCTCCTTCAAAGATGACAGGGCTCGAAGTTATCTTGCCTCCTGTTTTGATATCCCAAACAATTTCGCCGCTTTCTTCGTCAAGCGCGTAAAGGCTGTGGTCATGACTGCCGAATATCACAAGTTCTTCCTCTGTAATCGGACGAGTCTCGATTGAGCTTCCTGTTTTGTGCTTCCACAATTCAGATCCCGAGAAAACATCAAGAGCATAAAGGCAGTCGTCATGACTTCCGAAAAATATCTTTCCACGGGAGATCACCGGAGTTGACTCTACTGCCCGTCCTGTTTTGAATCTCCATTTTTCCTGACCTGTGCCTATGTCTATTGCGTAAAGACAACCGTCTGCACTGCCCTGAAAAACCGTTTCCTCGAAAACCGCCGGAGCGCAGTAGATGTCGCCGCCTGTCTTAAACTTCCATTTCAATGCTCCTGTCGCCTCATCCAACGCGTAAAGACAGCTGTCCCAGCTCCCTATAAAAACATTTCCCCCGTAGCAGAAGGGAGCGGATTCTATCCAGCTTCCGGTTTCAAATTTCCAGATTTCGTATCCTGTATTTAAGTCCAAAGCGCGTAGATAACTGTCATAGCTTCCGAAAAAAACTTTTCCGCCCGATACAATAGGACTCGACTCAACTGATCCTCCCGATTGAAACCTCCATTTTTCAGTCCCGGTGGCGGCGTCAACGGCATATATAAAATGATCCATACCCGCGAAAATTACGATCCCGTCATACACTGCCGGTTCGGTTGTTATCCATCCCCCTGCTTTGAATTTCCATATCTCCCTGCCTGAATAAGCGTTAAGGGCGTATAAGTATCTGTCGTTGCTTCCGAAATAGACAACACCGCCGGAAATAGCGGGGCCGGAAACTATAATGTCTCCTGTTTTATACTTCCAGAGAAGATTGTCCGGATCCGGAATTTCTGAAAACGCTCCCTCTTCGCTTTCTTGTTTATTTCCGCAGGAACAGACAAGTAAAAAAATGACGATGATTCCAAAAAGGGATAATTTCATGCCTTTCTCCTCCGTTTTCTTTAATTCTATCATTTATTTCCCATAAGAAAAGACAGGAATTTTGAGAATTGCCGGTAAAAGCACCCACAGTTCAGTCACTACACCTGATACTCCTCGCCTTTTGTTGACGGCAAATTTCGGATATTCAGGAAAAAGAAGTTTTGAATATTTTTTTAACCTGCCTGATATGGAAATAAACAGAAGTTTGAAAATATTGAGAAACAGTGTATTTGTCTAACCGTGAATTTGATGGCGTGATATTATTCAATTATTGAAATTTTACCACTGAATATATTCATATTTGATTTTACCACATAAAAATAAATGCCTGGTCCTATGCGGAGACCTCTATTGTCGGTCAGATTCCATGTGATATTATGAGTCCCTCTTGCCAGATTTTTGATAACTCGGGTGTAAATTATCCTTCCCGAAATATCCAATATTGAAAATTCGATGCTTAAAATATTGTTGAGTTCAATTTCAAATTTTAATTGTTCGGTAAAAATATTTAAAGAAACAAATCTTAATTCATTTTGGCATATATCTGAAGGATGAGTTTCTTCTATTGAAACAGCGCTAAGCTTGTTTTTCATAATTGAAACACCGTTATCACCGCAAAAGACAACATCGAAATCGCCATCGTTGTCAAAATCCTGAATTGTGAAAAATGCAGGATCTATACATGTTCCGAAATTGAAAATCTCCTTGAAATAAAAATCGCTTTCGTTCCTGTAAAATGAAATATTGTCTCCGCCACAAATTTCAGTGTTTAAGGTAATAATATCTTTGTTGCCGTCTAAATCAAAATCTTCAATTTTTATGCTGATAGGGCAAATTCCTAAATTAGATGACGTAATATTATAAAAGGTCCCGTTTTTGTTATTTCTAAATATTGTTATTCCATCTTTATAGATGTGAGATACAGCAATATCCATATAACCATCATTGTCAAAATCTCCGTGATCAATATCAGTGCACCAATTCCCCAAAAAATATACTTGCGTTTCACAAAATACTCCGAAACCATTGTTTTCTAATATGCTTATGCCCCTGCCGTAATAATTTGAAAGAATAATATCGATATCTCCGTCATTCTCTATATCAAATAGTGTTGTTGAGTTAGGGTAATTTCCTGCATTGAACAATACTGAATCGGAAAATAATCCATTCCCCGCGTTAAAGAATATATAAACCTCGTCATTATATCCGCTGGTTATCACTGGATCTAAATATCCATTATTGTCAAAATCCGCAGAATTAACCGAAGTTGGTTCAATTCCTGTGTAATGACTGCTGAAAAATGAAAAGGAGTTGTTTCCGGAATTCAATAATATCGTCATGCTGTCTTTCATATTGCTGAGGAGCAGAAGGTCTTCGAATTCGTCATTGTTAAGATCGCAGGAGTATATATAATCTGAGAACTTACCAACCGGAAATTTATCTGATGAGATAAAAGAATCGTGCCCGACATTGTTCAGGATAATGACAAAGTTTTGATAGAAATCTGCTGCAGCAATATCGTAATCCCCGTCATTGTCAAAATCGGCAGATGTTATTGTATGGATATTAGAATTTTCGCAAACTTGATGCGGTGTCATATAATTAGAATTACCTGTATTGAAAAAAACCGAGATGCTTCTTGAATAAGCATTAGTTATTAATATATCTCTTTCGCCATCATTATTTAAATCGGCGATTTGGATTTTCGGATTCAATGAACTGCCAGAATAATATTCACTTAAAAAGCTGAAATTGCATTGCCCTTCATTAATGTATATTTGTAAAAATTCGTATGGATTTGATTTTGAAACAATCAAATCAGTTAATCCGTCTGAATTGACATCTGTGCCTTGGATTCCCTGAATTACAAGATCATTTATTGGCACGATGTAGTTTGGATCCAATTGCCCGTTTCCATAATTAAGAAAAATCATGGGGTAACCAGCCGGCATACCATGTATTGCTATGTCTTTAAAACCATCATTGTTGAAATCTTCGGCAATAATGTTTTCAATGAAACCGTTTATGGGAATGTAGGAAACTGAATACGTATTGTTATTATTATATATTATAGCCAACGAATTTCCGGTTTTGCTTGTTGCAACAATATCCTGATCAGAGTCATTGTCAATGTCAACTGGAACTAACCCAATGGAATTTTGATTGAGAAAAACACTGTCTCTTATAAAATTCCCTGAACCATCGTTGTAAAATATAAATAAATATTGACCTTCAGATGTCGCTATCAAATCCAGATAATCATCTGAGTTCATATCTGCTGTAGTTACATCCCATGTGTGGTAATGTATCGGATAATTAACGGAAGAAGAAAATGTGGCATTTCCTAAATTGAAAAGAACAGACAGATCTTTTGAAAAATAATTAGCTGTGGCAACATCGGCAAAACCATCGGCATTGAAATCGCCTACGCATAATGAAAACGATTGTTCATGTGTGTAATAGTTTACTGGGTCATAAAATGACCCATCCCCTTTGTTGATAAATACTGAAATACTGTCCTTGCTTGCACTATCTGAACCTTCGCTACTTACAACTAAATCAAGGTGCCCATCATTATTCAAATCTTCAACACAAATATCCATTGGATATCTGTATATCGGATAATCAATGCGGGAATTAAAGATATAATGATCAGGTAATACTGCAGATAGAAGGTTTGAAGCTAATAATGGCAATAATGCAAATAGTATTTTTTTAAGCATTTTTCCCTTTATGATACTATACTAATCTTCTAAATCTTTCTTGTCAATCTGCATATATTTTTAAGAGAATAACTGTTGTTACAATTATTTCTGTCAAGCGGCATATAAGTTTTCGGGCTGCAGCGGCATATAA
>CAYNIW010000013.1:58983-60748 GCA_964397545.1 uncultured Desulfuromonadaceae bacterium
AGCGGCATATAAGTTTTCGGGCTGCAGCGGCATATAACTTTACGAGTTTGATAAGAAAAAATATCAACCACGAATGAACACAAAAATAAAGAAGCCTTAACCGCGAATAAACGCGAAAATAAAGAATAAAAAATAAAAAGGCATTTAACCGCGAATGAACGCGAAAATAAAGACTAAGAAATATAAAGGCATTTAACCGTTCATGAACACGAAAGATAAGAAAGAAGAAAAAAAGAATATTAACCGCGAATTGACGCGAATTGACACGAAAAAGAAGAAAAAATATCCACCCCGAATAATAAATGAGTATATTTATTCTCAATAAATGTAATCATTTTTTATTCTAGAAGAACGCGAATGGTCGGACCAATTTATTCGGGAATTACTTTTGTAATAATTAATTGCGTTCAACAATATGTTAAATATATTGTTTTGAGAGTTTAATGTTAAAGAAAGTGATTATTCTAACAAATTAATCTTGTTAAATGATAGCGTATATGCTATCATTGCCATGTGAAAAAACATGCATTATCAAATCCTCAAAATGTCCTTTTCGTTGATTTGGTAAAAATTTGTATTAAGAATTTCGGAAAGCCTAGGATAAAAGGAAGTCATCATATTTTCAAAACACCATGGAAAGGCGATCCAAGAATAAACCTGCAGAAAGACGGTAAAATGGCTAAACCATACCAAGTAAAACTTGTAATAAAAGCTTTGGAAAAATTGGAGGCAAAGAATGAAAACGCGTGAACTTATGGAAAAATATACTTACAGAGTGGAATGGTCTGAAGAAGACGGAGTTCATATCGCCAGGTGTCTTGAATTTTCGTCTTTATTGGCTCACGGGAACACAATAGAAAGCGCATTAAAAGAGATAAAAAAAGTTGTCAAAGAATCCATTGAATGGATGAAAGAGAACAACGAGGAACTGCCCACGCCTTTTGGTGTAAAAAAATTCAAAGGTAATTTGACCTTACGTGTCCCAGCGGAAATTCACAGAAAATTGGCTATTAAATCAGCGGAAGAAGGAGTCTCCGTAAATCAGTATATCCTCTCAAAGATTACTTAATGCGGAATCATTAAGTATAAAAGATAAGATTTCCACCTCGAATACAATAACAACTTGTTAGATTTTCTGGAAGAAATCTTGGGTGTAAAATTACTTCTTTAATATTAAAATATTTAATGTTATAAATATTCATGAAGTATTTAGTTGGTTTTAAACCGAAGTCAATTAAAGATTTAAAGAAAATTGATTAAAACGAACAAATTAAAATCATTTAAAATATAGAAAAAATGTCAGACAATTTAAGCGGTGATATCAAAAAGCTTACAAATTTTACACAAGAATATAGACTAAGAGTTGGAGATTACAGAGTATTATTCGAAGTTGAAAATAAAAAGATCATTATTTATACGATAAGGCATAGAAAAGATAGCTATAAATGAGTTTGAAAAGGAGAATATTATGCTAATAAAATTACATCCAAAATATATTGAAAAAAAAGGTAAAAAAGAATTCGTTATTATTTCTTATGATGAATTTTGTAGAATAGAAGAAAAATTAACAGATTATGAAGATTTAATTGAACTGAGAAAAATAAAAAAAAGTGAAAAAAACAAAAAAACAAAATCATTATCTGAAGTTAAGAAGGAATTGTGCTTAAAGTAACTCAACTTCTTTAAACGAAGTATTATCCAAGTTTTCAGCAGCATATAACTTTACGAATTTGATAAGAAAAGATATTCACCACTAATGAAAAAA
>CAYNIW010000014.1:0-60224 GCA_964397545.1 uncultured Desulfuromonadaceae bacterium
GGTTAAATCTTCTTTTGTTGTCGAGTCAATTCGTGGTTAGGCTTGCTATCTTAACTTCGTTCTCTTCTAGAATACAAAATGAATACGTTATTATTTATGGTTGATGTTTCTTTTCAATTATTCAAATATTTGAAAAGCAGGATTAGTACTTAATTTATATCTAAAAGATCTTCAATGTCAGCGAGGTCTCTATAACGACCGGAAGTCTTTTTGTTTTGGATCAGATCCTCTTTTGATATTACTGAAATTTGGACTCCATCGACGATAACGATATTTTTTCTCTTCAAGCAATCTTTAACATCAATGCCGGAGGCTTTATTGAGTATGTCAATTTGAATAGGTGAACGGCCGATTCTTAAAATTGTGTTGTCAGTTTTAAGTATGCCGATATCTTTTACAGGAGTTCCAAAATCAGAAAGAGCCTTTTGAAGTTTGACTAAATTTTTGTCATCAACGGCTATAAGAAAATCAATATCCTTCGTCGCGCGGGGGATTGCATATAATCCGATCGACCATCCGCCGATGAGAAGATATTCTACTTCATTCTTGTTTAATGAATTTATAAAATCTTTGAAGTCTTTCGGAAGAGTTCTCATTTCCGTAAAAACTTTCGCTTAAAAAGGTTATAGTCATTGCCTTTTCTTCATAAGAAGCTTTTGACCAGTATTCACTGTCATTATTCTCGTGTTCCTTTTGATTTTCAAAAGATATTTGGTCTTTGTCTAGTTTCAATCCCATGATTTGTCCTTTTGATTATTATACAATACGTTTCATCTTCCGTGAATACATCTTTCTTTTAGTGTCTATTCACGGTTAATGCTCTTTTCTTCCGTGGTTGATGTTTTTTCTTTTAGTGTCCGATGCTAATTTGCTTCGCAAATTAGCTATTCGCGTCCCAATTTTTGCTTGCAAAAATTGTATTCGTGGTTAAATCTTCTTTTGTTGTTTTTTTTTGTTTGATGCTAATTTGCGAAGCAATTTAGCTATTCGCTTTAATTCGCGGTTGATATTCTTTTCTTTCATTCCCGGATATCTTTGCTTTTAGATTTAATTGTTCATTGATATTTGCTTTTTTAAGTGTAGAATTTTAACAATGGTAAAAATATTTTTTCAAACCTTGAAACATCCGTGATAAAGTGCTGGAATTAGCGGTTTTGATACTTATAGCGGGAATCAATCCCGAACCCCCCCAGTCTGTCAAAGCGTCCGATGTCCCCGACGACATGGGAGGAACGGTGACCGTCAGCTGGACGAGAAGCGCATCAGATACTTTGGGAAATATAAACAACGTCTGGGGATACAGAATTTTCAGGATACAGCCGCAGACCTATGATACGCAGTTCATGGGCTTCAGAGACAGATGGTCTGAACTGGTCTTCACAGATTCCTCGGCAGTGGACGGGACGGTCTATATTTACGGAATCCAGACTAAATCTTCGACAGGCACTTCTGAAATGGCCTGCTCCCTGCCCGTAAAATCGAGAAAATCACTTTTCCGCGAGAGAAGGTTAGCCGTCGCCGTCGCTGTTATTGCCGCGGCGGCTGTGTTTATTTTTACAAAAGAGAAAGCATCAGATTTTTTCAAGAGAAAAAACGTCGAGAATGGCATTTTATGGGCGATGGAAAAAGGTAAAACCGTAATGGTCATAATGAGTTACGAAGAAATATCTTCAAGAAAGGGGATTTCGAGGACGCTGAACGATCTTAAGTGGATGGCTGAAAAAATAATATCTTCAAAAGGCGAAATAAGGGTCTTGGCGCCGGGTCACCTTGAACAAACTGCTTTCAGTATTTTCAGAGATGTATATATGAAAGACGGCAGACTCAAAGATTTCAACCCCCTGTGGATAAGAAGGACATGGTCAGGCGGAGTTTCTTATTCCGAAGAAGCGTGCAGGCTTTTAGACGTCTGGAAGCCGGGTTTGGTCTTGATCACCGGTGAGCCGGGAGTCTGGACTTTCCCTGTTCTTAAAAAGTGTTTACTCACAGGCGCACAGATCGCCGGAATCAAGACGGGACTGAATCTTTTACCGGCGGTTCTCTCTTCAGGCATCGGAACTGAAAATATTTCCGGAAACCTTTCAGAGATGTTTTTTCCTGGTCCCGTCCTTAAAAAATATCTTTATACCGTGATTTTTTTAGTTTCTGCCCTAATGGTTTTCATGATTGTATGCTGGCTGCTCGCGGGAACGGAATTGCAGAGTGTTTTTTTGTCCCTGCGGGATTTTCTTTCTGTGACAAGGGCTGTCCCGTGAATATTATTTCTTCTCTGACTGCGGTTCTATGCCTTGTTTTGTATTTCGCCGTGTCGGGGTCGGGCGGGGAAGCCGTCGAGAGGGAACTTCTCTACGGATTCAGAGTTCTGTCGGGTTTTGTCATTGTCGCGGGAATTTTAAGGGTTTTGGGTGTCAACTTAAACAGGAGAAAATCCGGCGGCAAACAGTCTCTTTCAGGTGTTTTGTTTTTAATCATCTGGGCTTTTTTCCTGACTCTTTTATCATTGGGTCCGTTTCTAAAAATGAATTCATTTGTTCTGAAAGCATTTGCCGTCCCGCTGTGGACGGCTTTTGCTTCGCTTTCTGGTCTCGCTCTTTGCTCTGCTGTCCTGAGATCGGCGAATCTTAAAAAATGGGAGTCGGCGACAGCTTTGATTTCAGCGGGGTTTTTTTTAGTCGTTCTGTCTCTCCCCGAAGGCGTTATGGAATTCGGTATAATTTCCGGGAGACAGATTTCTCTGAAAGATCTTTCGGGAATGCTTTACGAAGTGGTCTTCATAGGAGGGGCGAGAGGCTTAATGCTCGCTTTTTTCTGCCTCTTCTTCACGGACAGGATAAGAGTTCTGATAGGAAGAGAAAAGAGAACGGATGAATATACGCCCTGACAAATCTAACGCCCTTATCTGGATTTTAGTTGCCGTGTCTTTTACCGGTTTCATCGCGGGGAAGCCGGTTTTCCGTTCTTATTCCGAAAATAATGCAATCGCGCCGGAATTATACGAGAGCGGAAAATCCGTTGTCATCCTCGATTATACGCCTGAAACATGGGATGAAATGGCCCCTGTTTCAGTTTTTGTCATGGGAAAGCTTTTGGAGAGAAAAAACGATGTCTGCGTTTTGTCAACGGATTTGTGCCTTTCTTTCTGGTTTGAACATACATCGGGGAAATTCACAGTAGAAGATGAAGACGGACTCGCTGGAGGGGGGATAAGGTGGTCGGGTTTTCTGCCCGGTATCCAATCGAGCGCTGCCGAACTGTTCAGGGATCCCGGGGTTGTTACTGGAGATTCGCTTTTCGGGCACGCGAAGACAAAATATATAATAATTTCATCAGGTGAGAATTTCCATTACTGGATTTTTTTCGGATGGGCGCGCCACAGACCCGATGCCGTTTATTTTACTTCCTCTTCTTTTTATCCGTGGGCTGAGCTCTACTCTTCATCAGGCCAGGTTGTTTATGCCGGGCAGGGCATATCCTCTCTGGATAAGGTTAAATTTCTGAAAAGGAGGGCGTCGGTCGCCTGGTTCTGCATGTTATTCGGCTCGTTGATTTTTATTAAAACAATCCAGGTATTGTCGAAAAGCCTGAAGAGCAGGATATTAACCGGGAAATGACAGAGTTTATTATTACCCTTGCGCTGACGGCAGCGGTTTTCAGTTTTTTGTGGAGAGAAGGTTTTCTTTTCAGGGGGGCTGAACTCCTCGGGACGTCTTTGACTTTGTCGCTTGTATGCTTTTCCGCGGTGAAGTATTTTTTTCTGCCTCAGATAAAAATTGCCTCTGATTTCACGCCGCGTTTTCTTTGGTTTGTCTTGGGAGTTTTTATCCTTCTCGGCGAGATACCGAAACTGAAAAAAGCCTCATTAATACCTATGAGTGTATTAGTCGGAATCGGAACGGCGCTTATGCTCGAAGGCGTGATAGAAGGTTTTTTTGTTCCACAGATAACTTCAATACTCCGGTTTGAAACCGGAAAGGCAAAAATGGCGGCGTCTTTCGGTTCGGCTTTCGCAGCGTTGTCAGTTTTACTTTTTTTTGTCATTCCGGGGGAATCAGAAAACACGGTGGCGATACTATTAAAAACAGCTGGAAAAGCTGTTCTTTTCCTCGTAATGGGTGTTCTTCTTTCTGCTCTTGTTTTCACCGCAGCGACATATCTGTCCGGAAGAATTGATATGATACTATCTTTGGGCAGGGATTGCTTTTGAAACTCGAGAGGCTTGAAAACGAGGAGGGCAGGATAGCTTATCACATGGCGCGTGACGAAGCTCTCCTCGAAAGCGCTGTAAAAGAAAAAAGGGATGTCGCTGTCATCAGATTTTATTCGACTACAAAACCTGCTATAACAGTGGGCAGAAACCAGAGATTATCGCGGTCTTTTATCGAAGAGTGCGGGATAAAAAAAATTGACCTTGCGAGAAGGCTGACTGGAGGACGCGGTGTTCCGCACTTTGGAGAAATAACCTACAGCATAACAGCTCCTATGAAGGGAATATTTTCGAAGGGAATTGTCGAAAGCTATATGTCTGTGTCGGAAAAACTCGCGAAAGGGCTAAGAAACGCGGGATTTCCGGCTGAAATCTCAAGGGTCGAAAGAGGAGAAACCCGGACGGTCTCGTGTTTCGACTCTATGGGGCGGCATGAGATAACCTTATCCAGCGAAAAAATTTTAGGCAGCGCTCAATACAGGAAAGCAGGATATCTTTTACAGCAGGGAACCCTTGTCTATAGGAAGTTGAAAGAGGAACTTGGTCTTGTATTGGATTTTAAGGGCTTTTCTTTGGAGGACTTGTTCCCTGAACTGCCTTCATGGAATCAGACGGCGGACAGGATGTTCGAATGCGTTGCTGAAATCTTCGATTATGACGGAAGTATCAGAAATCTTGACGATAAGGAGAGACTGCTTTCTGAAAGCCTTCTCCTGAAATACTCCCGGATCGAGTGAGGGAAGAATGTTCCTTGATTATTTAAAACCGCATTGATTTAAGGATAATTTAGGTGTATAAATTATTTTACATCTTCAGGTTATATAAGGAGGCAAAATGGCTATTCAATGTAATGTCACTGACGCGAGCCCCAGTGAATTGCTTTTTTTCCTTTCTCATTTTAAAAAAACAGGAACGCTGAAACTTCAGAGCAAGAACAGTTCCGGTGAAATATTTGTAAAATCCGGCAGAATAGTCCACGCTGTCAGCAAAGACACCGTTGGCCTTGAAGCCCTTTATAATCTCGCCATGATTCAGGAAGGGCAGGTGAGTTTTGCGCAGGACGAAGTACCTTCGTCTGAGACCATAGCCGAAGAGTCAATGCAGGTCATTAGTGAAGCGGAGAGAAGACGGTCGGAACTCGCCGATTTGATGAAAAGAGTGCCGCCTCTCGAAACTGTCCTTCAGAGGGCAATGCGCCTTTCTTCTGACGAAGAAGTAATCCTGAGAAAAAGCGACTGGAAAGTCTTTGTGATGACAGACGGAAAAACACCCCTTAGAAAGATAATCGAAACCTCAAACGTCGGCATACTTGAAGTTTACGCGAGTATAACATGGCTGCTTGAAAAAAATTACATAGTGGATCCCGTCGCGGCAATAAGAAACCTTAAAACAAGTCTGCTCAAGCTGAACGAGTTGGTCAAAGAGTTCGGCGAAGGAGGGGTCGGCGTCCCGTCGTGGATATCATTTCTGAAAGAACAAGTCAGGAAATACGATCCCGACGACTCGAAACTTGGTCCGTTTTTGATTTGGAACGACGATAGCATTGAGGTTCAGGAAAAGAACATCTCTCCAAAAAACGGAGCGGTTCTTAACGAGTTCCTCCAGAAACTCATAGCTATTATACTCGAAAAAGCCGTCAACGATTACGGCAGAATCATAGCTAAAAGAAAATATGATCAGGTGATAAAGAGGATTTCATAAGATGAATGACTCGGCGAAATTGACTGAAAAAGCCCGAACAATCGGCGAAAAAATCTTTAAAACAGGCGGAATCAAGACTCTCGAAGTCATAAACTCGTCGGACGGAGAGCTTCTTTTCACTGCGGGAGAAACTGATTCAAGCCTTTATGATATAACGGCTTTTATCGGTTCAGTCAGTATGCCTGTCTCCAAAACGATGAATATTGAAAACTTGAGATATACAGTGATCGAATGCGGTAACGGCGTTTCAGTCCTGATTACAGATGAAAATCACATCATAGGAGCCAGGTGCGCACTGGATTCAGATCCAGATGAAATAGCCAAAAACGCAATGAAAGCCATGCAGTCGGATAAATCCGTGATTTCCGAGGCACCGCAATCCTCTGCCGCTCTGTCTAAAGAAGCAAGACTCGCCTCCGGCAAGATAAAACAGATAAACCTTCTGATAGACGAATTTTCCGCCGACAACGAGATAAGACCGTGGCTTGACCTCGTGGAGAGAAAACTCGAGGAATTCCGCGGACAGAAAGCCCTTGTTGACTTTCTCGAAATTAAAGAAGAAAGATTGTCCCTTCTTCTCACATCCGAGGACATTGATGAGAAAGAGGTCAACGAAGTCTCGAAAAATCTTATAGACTCTCTCTGCCGGCTCGCCATAGAAAAACTTGGACCTGACCTTGCTAAAAACAAGGTTCACAACGTCATCCAGAAAATGGGATTTCTGGCAAAGAAAAGGGAATGATGATGGATCCCCTGGACATTCTCAGAGAAGCAACTGCCGCCGCGAAAGTTTTTAACTGCGAAAATTCCTCGTGCAGAGAATCGGGAGAACTCATCAATTCCGAACTCAATCCTGCCGCTCTTTTGAGGGCATGCGGATCGGTAAAAGGCGCCGCGGCAAGCATATCGGGAGATGAAATTTTCAAGATAATATTTCACGGTTCGAACATAAATGTCGCTTTTGTCAAACAGCAAAACGGAATGCTCGGGCTCGTGTGGCAGGAAGCCGTAGAGTCCCGGATTCAGATAAACAGAATAGATGCGGCATTAAAAAGCATTTTAGAAGCGGAAAAGGCTATTCCAGAGCCAGAACCCGAGGTTTCCGAACCCGAACCGGCACCTGAAGAACCCGCACCGGCATACGTCGAACCCCCGGCATACGTCAAACCCCCGAATTATGTCGAATCATCGACTTACGTCGAATCATCGACTTATGTCGAATCACCCCCTCCGGAAAAGGAAGAAGAAATCAGCCGGGAAGAAAAGGAACCGCCTCCGCCCGAAAAATTCACTGAAGAACCTCCCGTGATCGAACCTCCAAAAAAGACCTATGTTTACACCCCAGAAGTGATTGACAAAATAGAGGAAGTCCTCGAAAAGTATCTTGAGGATTTCAGCTCGGTTATTTTCGACAACGAGATCTCCGATCTTAGAATCAAGATAAAAGGTGCGGATTCTTTTTCCGCCGAACAGATAGAACTGCTCGTGAAAAAACTACACGACGCCGCTTCCCTGATTGTCGGAGGGACCACAGCAGAACAAATGCAGGAGGATATTTCGCAATCCATTAAAGACAACGAAAGGGAGGTTTGATATATGATTCTCTTTTCGTTTTTAGCGACGGCGGGAGGACTTCCCCCCGACGTTCAAAACCTTTGGACTTTCAAAACATGGGCGGCTGTTTTTTCCGCCTTGCTTTTATGGCTCGCCTTCGTTCTTCTCGGAATCGCAGCCAGAAACTACCAGAAAGTCCTCAGGCAGACAACGGAATGGCAGTTTCTCGTCATAGCTCCGTCCGGAATCCTCATATATGCCGTGATTCAGGCAGTCCTCCTCGTGACTGCCGGTAAATACAGACTAGTAGGAACAACAGGTTTCATCGGCTACGGTCTTTTTCTCATTTCAGCCGTAATAACCTTAATCGGCACTCTGAGATTTTACAGAGTCATAAAAGGCAAAAGAAAAAAGACAGGGGAGGTGAAGAGCCGTGGTTAAAACAATGCTGGCAGAACAGCTTTTCATGGTTGGAGAAATAGCACTTGTCATAGCTCTCGTTGTTTACGGCTTGATACTGAAAAGACTCCTTAAGCTTTTAAGGAAACCTCCCATCTTCTGGATACTGCTCGTCCTGGCGGCGGTTTTTGTTCTGATATCACTTGCTTTTCACGCTTTTGGTGTCTGGGAAAAAGGCTCGGTCGAAGATCCGGTGGAACTTATGAGGTCTCTCGGAATGCTCGGTATTTTCGAGGCTTTGGCGATATTTGCGGGAAGCCTTATGGCTGTTTTCTCGGGCTTGTTATACAGCAGGTGGTCGCACAGATGACGATGAACAGGTTAAATGCCGGGTTTATCCCACCGCGAAGAATCTGTTTATTAAGGAGCAGTTAATTCTTGACTAATATAGGGTTAATTTCTATAATAAAAGGTGTTGTTGCGATAATGGAAATTAAAACATACGGCAGGAAATCGAGGAGGTAGGTATGTTCAGGTGGGCTGAAAAAGTTGTATTAATCCTTTGTTTATTCCTTGTCGCGTCTCTGCTCGTCGCAGGGACGACAGGGAAGATCCGCGGCAGGGTGGTTGACGAAAGAGGCAACCCTGTTCCTTACGCGCAAGTGATGGTCCTAAACACGAGTTTCGGGGGTCTGACGAACGCTCAGGGAGAATTCGACATCATCGGAGTTCCTCCGGGAACTTATACCGTCCAGGCGGCGATGATAGGTTTCACCCCAGCCCAGAAGACTTCCGTATCCGTCAATGTGGACAGGACAACCGACGTGGGGGCCATGGTCCTTCGTTCGGAAGCCCTCGAGATAGGAATCGAAGTGACGACTTACGGCACGAGGATGATTGCTGCGGACGTCACTGCGACGGAGATAAGCGTCAACCAGGAAGACATGAGAGCTCTTGGCCTTGAAAACTTCGCCGAAGCGCTGACCCGCTCCACTGCCGCGACCGAACAGGGCGGACAGATACATATGCGCGGA
This sequence comes from uncultured Desulfuromonadaceae bacterium, assembly GCA_964397545.1. Taxonomy (GTDB): domain Bacteria; phylum SDB-A; class SDB-A; order SDB-A; family SDB-A; genus JAFGIG01. Next base: position 8,893 of record CAYNIW010000014.1, read on the forward strand.
GGAAGAGGCGGCGAAATTCTGTATATGGTTGACGGCATGTCCGTCAAAGACCCTCTCGTAGGAGGAAGTTACGCAATTGACGTCGCGACGAGCGCAGTCCAGCAGATGAACATACTCGCCGGAGGCTTCAACGCCGAATACGGACAGGCTCAGTCCGGTGTAGTCAACGTAGTGACGAGAGAAGGCGGCAGGACGGAGTATTCAGGCAGGATTGCCTACACTACGGACAAATTTGCCGGTTCCAGCAGGGACTACAGTTTCAACACCGACAGATATGACATCTCTTTCGGCGGTCCAGAACCGATAACAAGAGCGCTTCTCGGAAGAGGAAAAGAGGGGACGGAAGCGGGGTATCTGACGTTTTTTGTCTCTACGACAGGGTATTTCACGAACACGGGAACTCCTTTTCCGGAACTCCAGTCAGATTACGATTTTTTTAAAAACAGATACGACCCTGACACAACAAATTACAGGGGATGGGTCAGCCCCGGAGATTTTCTTCTCCAGTCCGACATGAGCAACTCCACACAGCTTTTCTCTCTCAGGCAGTATAACAAGTTCACGACGAACGCAAAGCTTGCTTATCTCCTGACGAGCACAAAAAAATTGGTTCTTTCCTTCAATAAAACGTGGACATGGCAAGTGCCCTATGAACACGCTTTTAAGTACAACACACATCATTCTATGGTGGCGAACGATATAGCTTATCAGTGGACTCTCGGCTGGAACCACACGATATCCGCCAAGGCTTTTTACAACATAAAAGTCGGTTTTTTCCAAAATAACGAAGGAAGAGACCACGGCCACAATCCCGACTACTGGTATCCTGGAGCTTTTCCCGATGAATATTTCCCTTACCAGGCGAACTATCTCGGCATAAGGTTTCTCAATTCGAACGAATGGGACCAGTGGGTCAGGTGGATAAGAAGAGATCTCCAAAGATGGACTGTCCTCAGCGATTTTTCATGGCAGGTCAACAGGGAAAACCTTCTGAAAATAGGCGGCAGTGTTGAATCCTATAAAATTCAGCAAGGATCAATACAGTATCCATGGCAGTTCTATAGCGGAGCTATCCAACCTCTTCCGTGGGAACCCTATCCTAATCAAGGAGTTTTCAGGGACTGCTGGAAAGCTCAGCCCATGGGAGCCGCTTTTTATATTCAGGATAAACTCGAGACAGAAGGCATGATAATAAACCTCGGTTTAAGAGCCGACGTCTGGATACCGGGAACCGACTTTGAAAATTATCCCGACCCTCTTTCAGGCGATACCCTCGAGTCCACAAACAAGTTCGACATAAGCCCGAGAATCGGAATAGCCTTCCCGATAACGGACAAAGACAAACTCTACTTTTCATACGGAAGGTTCATTCAGCTTCCGGAGCTAAGGTTCCTCTACGGTGCAAACCAGCAGGGGACTTCAGCGTTGAATATTTTTACGAATCCCAACATAGACGCGGAAAAGACAGTCCAATACGAGATAGGTCTCGACCACGCGTTTTCGAATGTAACCAAGATGTCCATAAGGGCTTTCTTCAAGGACATCCGCGGTCTCATTGGCTTGATGTCGGGTGGCACGCCTCCTTTTGACGGACAGATATACCAGAACCTCGACTACGGTAATGTTAGAGGCTTCGACTTCGCCTTCGACAAAGCAGTGAGCAACTACTGGGGATTCAGCGTGGGCTACACTCTTCAGTGGGCTGACGGAAAAGGTTCAACTGCTAGAGACAACTACGGTATTTCCGACCCCAAAGAAATTCCTCTCAAGACTTATCCGCTCGACTGGGACGAAAGACATTCTGTCAAGAGCAACATAATTCTTGCCGCCGACGAAGGGGAGAGAATGTTCGGATTTGTCCCCGACAAGTGGTCTTTTTCCGTTGAATGCCTCTACGGAAGCGGGTTCCCCTACACTCCGAGCACGGACAATCCTGATTATGATCTGCTAAAAGGCAAGAACTACATGAGAATGCCATATCATATGCAGTGGAATCTGACTTTCATCAAAAACTTCGAAATCGGACCCGTCGGATACGGATTCAGGTTCCAAGTTGACAATGTTTTCAACAAAAGAGACGTCCTCGCTATCGACACAGACACGGGGACTTGGAACGGCGACGGGACGGAAGTCCAGTCAGACCCGCTGAACCTGTCAGATCCGAGGCAGATTCTAATAGGATTTTTCGCGGAATTCTGATCTGAAAATAAGACGAGGGGAGAGATAATCTGAACTCTCCCCACAGGAATTTAGATATTGAGAGTGAAAAAAAATAAGGCAGGAGGTTAAAGGTGAGTTTTTCTTTGATAGCCTACGGCGCTGTCGTCAGCCAGATAGGGGTTATTCAGTTCTATAAAGAAGGCGGATGGGCTATGCATCTTTTGCTTGTGAGCGCCCTCATAGGCCTAATCTTCATCGTCGAGAGGACTATATATCTTTTTTTCAAAACGCGGCCGGATCCCATTGATTATGTTGAAAAACTCGCCAGAGAGATAAAGTCCAAAAAAGGAAAAGAGGGAATAGAATCCGCTCTCAGAAAATCAAAATCGGATTCATTCCCCATAGCCAGAATATCTACTTCCATGCTCGAGAAGGCATCTTACGGAAAAGACGAAATGGAAGAGGCGAGGGACACTGAAGCGCTCAAATCCCTTTCTTTTCTCGACAGGGGTATGCTCGTTCTCGCCGCCGTGGCAAACATAGCTCCTTTAATCGGATTTCTCGGAACGGTCGTCGGAATGATGATGGCTTTCGAAGCCATCGCAAAAGCCGGAACGGTCGAGCCTACTATTGTCGCCGACGGGATAAGAGTAGCCCTTATAACGACAGCCGCAGGTTTGATGATAGCCTTTCCAGTCAGCGCTTTCCACGTATGGTTCAGCTCGAGGATAAACTCAGTGACGAGAAAATATGAAGAGGCGACTTCCATACTCATCGAATCGGTGTTAGAGCAGGAAATAGAGGGATGAAATGGCATTAAGGCAGAAAGTAACGAGAGCGGCTGAAATCCCAACTTCTTCGATGTCGGACATCGCGTTTCTGCTTCTCGTGTTTTTTCTTGTGACAACTCATTTTCAGAGGGATTCCGGAATTGTGACCAAACTCCCGCCGAGCGGAGAAACTCAGGAAGCTCAGGAAAATATTGTCCTGAGCATTGTTGTCCCGGAGGACACTGCTGTAGCCGGAGACAGCGTCAAAGTCGGCGGCGTGAAAGTTCCTTTCTCTGAACTTCAGAACGCGGTTTACGAATCGGTATCCGTTTCGATTGAGTCGCGGAAGATGAAAGCCCCTCTGATTTTCGTCGAAAAAGGAGTCACTTACGAAAGGATGCTGGAGGTTTACGAAGAAGTGATGAAAGTAGCCGACAGGCTCGACGCGGAGCATCCTGAACTCCCCGAAGCCGAATGGTTCAACAGACAGACGGTTTCAGGGTTGATAAGCGTCCAATTAAGGCCAATAACGGGCTGGTAGGCGGTAAGATGAAAATCGAAAAAGAAAAAAAGATTGAAGCGAGAATACCGACGGCTTCGATGTCGGATATAGCGTTTCTACTCATTATATTTTTCATGGTGACAACCGTGTTCAGGCAGGAAAGAGGACTCGACGTCACTTTACCGGGATCGGACCTCGCCTTAAAACTCGAGCAGAGAAGGATACACCATATATATCTGGGCTGGTCTTCGAGAAATCCCAACGAGAGAGTCCCCATTGTTTCCATTAACGACCAGATATTCCCTATGGATCAGGTTGACGGGGTTCTAAGGCAGAAGCTCGAAGAATACAGGGCAAACATATCCGGAACAGACGAAGAATGGAAACAGTTTGTCTTCAGCCTTCAGATAGAAAGGGACATGCCGTATGTCTATGTGGATTCTCTTCTGCAGGAAGCAAGGCAGGGCGGCAGAAATGTCGTTCAGGCCATTCAGATAAATTACGGAGCGAGAGAAGCTCAAAAAGGGGGATGATATGAGTCAAAGACGCATGGACACATCCGTCCCTTTGAGGACGGGCATTATTCTCGCCTTGGTTTTCCATCTTCTCGCGCTCGTCGCTATACCGGAGCCTGACATTCCCGAATACAAACCCGCGGAGAAGAAAGAGGCGGATAACGTCCAGCAGGAAGTAAATCTTCAGGTCGATTTCCAGACAATAGAGGATATCCAACAGCAGATTCAGCAGCCGCAGGACATTCTTCAGGAAATACAGCAGAGCGGTGAGATAATACTCTCGACTGAAGGCGATACCCTCATAGGCGGGGCGGCTTCGGATGTTTTCGAAGTTGACACAACAGATCTCATTCCTGATAATTCCGGAGATGTGTCTTCCGAATACGTCAGCGTTTATGAAACTCCGCCAAGACCCATTCACATTCAGGAGCCTGTGTATCCTTCTGCGGCTCTAAATCAGAACATTGAGGGAACGGTTGTTCTTCTTCTTTATGTCGATATAGACGGTTCCGTTACAAGAGCGGAAGTCATAAACTCTACAAACCCGCTTTTCAACGACGCCGCGATAACCGCCGGATTAAAGTGCAAGTTTAAACCCGCCGAAAGCGCGGGCAGACCCATAAGAGTTAAATTGGTTTTTCCCGTTAACTTCAAGTTGAGTAATTAAAGGAGGTGGATGTGAAGAGACCTGTATTGATATTCTTTTCTCTTCTTCTCATTTTGACGGCGTCTCCTGTCTTTGCAAGGACGAGAGATGAATACACAGCGATGGCGAACCCCATCACGGTTTTCCGCACTATGACCCAGAGCAATATCTGGATTTGTTTCACCAACTACGGGTTTTTCGGAAATTCCGGCGAATACGGAATTGCCGCTTTTTCCTGTATGTTTCCGGCTTATTCCAACCAGGAATACCTTTTCCAGGGGGGGCTTTGGCTGGCGGCTATAGCGGGAAGGGATACCATGTGCACTGTAGGCTGCGACGGATGGCAACACGAACACGAAATGTGGCCCGGAGTGACTACCGCTGACTCTATCATTCAGAGGTCAACGATTCCGACTTCGCCGGTCTACGACTCAATGGCAGTTTCCGAGCTCGACTTTATAGCTGTCTATTGGGATACTTTCACCGACCCTTCCATACCGAAAATGGGACCGTGGCACAGGCCCATGGGTTTGCAAGTTACCATGGAAGCATTTTCGTGGTCGTATGAATACGCTGAGGACTTCATTATAATAAATTTCTGGATAAAAAATATAGGCAGAAAGAACTTAAGAGAGTTCTATATGGGTCTATATGTAGATGCCGACGTCGGCCCAGCCGGCTCGCTTTATAACGACAAGGCCCAGGACGACGTATGCGGGTTTGTCCCTACGATTCCAGTCCAATACGGCGGGAATCCGATGAACCCGAAAGACAGCATAAACGTAGCCTGGATTGCCAATGCAGGGTTGGTTGGTTTTTCTCAAACAGGCGCTGCTCAGGGAATTGCGACGCCGGACGTCACGGGAACGAGAGTCCTCAGGACGCCGAATCCGAACCTTACGACATCTTTCAACTGGTGGTATAGCAATCAGAACGACATGCTGCTGGACTGGGGTCCCTGTTACCCCGATAATAAGTTTGACAGCATAATGACCCTCGTCAATTCCCAGCTTTCTCCGGGAGACCCTCAACCCGGCACGCCGAGTTACGAGGACCCGAGGGCGGACATTCTTAAATGGCTTTTGTGCGGAAACGGCGCATTCGACCCTGATCAGCTGGACATAAAATACGCAAACAGAGACACGCTTTTCAACGACACGAGATATGTTTTGTCTTTCGGACCGATATTCCCCGCTGTAAGAAACGGAATCCCTGTCACAGACTCGATGTTTTTACCCGGAGACAGCGTTCCCGTAACATTCGCCTATATAGGAGGCGAAAACTTTCAGAAATTTTCGAATGCTCCTCTATGGACTCAGCATCCTTATTACAATGGGATAGACACTATTTTTGACAGAGACAGATCCTGGTCTCCGATAAGATACGATTTCACTGACCTCGGAGTCAACGCGAGGTGGGCGCTCGATGTCTATGACAATCCTAATGTCATAACGCCAAATCCGAGCGGAACGGACAGGATAACTCACGACAGATGGCCTTCTATTATTATCGGTGACACTGTCGTTTGCGACACCTTAGACCCGTTTTTCCACTGGCCTCGGCCTCTTATAGTCTCCGGCGATACAATTGACTGGACAGGTGACGGCATTCCGGATTACGCAGGACCGCCGCCGCCGTCTTTCACAGAAATGATAGTCATTCCCGGTGTGCCGAGAGCAAACGACGTGACTATTCTTTGGGGAAGAAGAAACAAAGCCCCTCAGGACACGGCACAGGACTCATTGTGGAACGTCCTGCCTGATGAACAGGTCGGAAAAGACATTTTCGCACCCAACTACGAGGACTTTCAGGGATACAGGATTTACCGCAGTTATCCCAACAATGAAAGGGAAATAGCAGGCTGGACTCTTCTCAAACAGTGGGACAGAGGTTTCAGGTGGATTCATGCGATTCCAAGTGATACATTGTCCGAGCTTTTGAGAGTCCCCACCGATGCATCCTACGCTTACGGTTTCTGGCTGGATAGAGATCCAATAAGAGCGCCTGATGCCAACTTGGCAGACACAGTTAACCAGCTCAAGTATCAGCTCGCTCACAATCCTGATTTTTCTCCTCTGAGACAATATGAGAACACATACAGATATGTTTTCGTGGACTCTGGAATCACCATTCTCAGTCCTGTCTATTATTCCGTGACATGCTTCGACTTCGGCAACCCTCAGACGGGTGTGACGCCTCTTGAGACTTCTAAGGGAAGCAACGCCTATAGAGTTATTCCAGGACCTGCACCGCAGCCTCTAAATGAAGATAAACCTGTCATGGTCATTCCGAACCCTTACAGAGGCGATATAGATTATTCTTCCGCTGCGACCGGACATCCATGGGAAGATCCGGCAAGAACAGGCTGGACAGAGCACTCAAGAAGAATATCATTTATAAATCTACCGGCGAAATGCACCATAAGGATATATACTCTTAGCGGTGAACTCGTAAAAACACTCATACACGAAGACCAGTTCAGCAGTGTCCACGACTGGGATCTCATTTCTTCGGATATCCAGCTCATAGCGAGCGGTATATACCTGTTTTCCGTTGAAGATGAGTCCGGTAAAACTCAAGTCGGCAAATTTGTCGTTCTGAAGTAGGAGGGCGAAATGAAAAAAATTATTCTTTCGATTTTCTTCCTTCTTCCTTTGCTTCTGACCGCTCAATCCAACGTCGGAACGGCGGGGTTCATGTTCTTGATGATGCCGCCGACGGCGAGAATCGCCGCGATGGGCAACGCGACAACTGCCATCGCCGACGACGGATCCGCTCTCTGGAGCAATCCGGCGGGTATGGCGATGGTCAGAAGTATCAAGGTTGAAGAAGGCGATTCCAGTTATTACAGAAGAGTGATAACTCTCGCTCCGATAAAAGTTTCGGTAAGCGGAACAAGATACGTATCCGGGATTTACCACACGTATTTCGGCGTATCCTATCCTGTCAGCCAGAACATAGGAACAATCGGAATGCAGGTGATATATCTGGGCACGGACGAAATGGACGAAACCGCGCCTCCGGGTTTCGGCTATCCTGTTGACGAACTCGGAAGAACCGGCAGGAAATTCAAAGCAGGAGAAATGGCTGTTGGGCTTTCCTACGCGAGAATGCTGACTGACAAGTTCAGCGTAGGCCTTTCAGTCAAATATATACAGAGCAAAATACATGATTTTTCGGCATCGAACGCCGTAATGGACGTGGGCATGCTCTACGACACGCATTTCAAGAGCATAGTCATAGGAATAGTGATGCTCAATTTCGGAGGATCTTCTAAATATATAAATCAGGACTTCAACATGCCCATGGATTTCAGGTTCGGCATGTCGTTTGTTCCTTTCAAGTCGGGAGCCAACAAGCTTCTGATTGACGCCGAAGTGAGTCATCCCAACCATTCCGAAGACAGGTTTTTCCTCGGTGCGGAATATTCTTTCAACGACATGATGTTCCTCAGACTCGGTCTCAAACCTGGATTTTACACAAAAGAAGAATATGACGCCGAGGGTCAGCCTGAAGTTGTCAGGACTTTCATCGGAGAAGAACAGGTCAGCACGGGCGCCGGTTTCAAGATTCCTCTTGGACAAAAGACAGCGGTGTCAATTGACTACGCGTTCACAAAATTCCAGTATCTCGGAAACGTTCACAGGATTTCTCTCGGAGCTCAGTTTTAATATCAGGGGGAGTTCAAACTCCCCCTTGATTTCGACAAGGAGGTTTTGACAAGTGCTTGTTCTCTTCGCAAAAGGCGGATGGGCAATGTGGCTTTTGCTCTTGGCGAGTGTTGTCGGGGGTGCCGCGATTTTCGAGAGGCTGATAGTCCTTTGGAAGATAGCAAAGGACAGAAAGAAATTTCTTAGTGATTTTTTTCAGTCATACAGCTCCGAAGACAGAGGTAAAAAGTCAGCCGATGTCTGCAAAAACTACGACAGCGCCATATCCCGTGTAGCCGAAGCTCTTCTATCTCAGAATGATAAATATTTGGAATCCGACGAAGAGGAAAAAAGATTCGCTTTTGAAGACGCGGTGGGCATAGCAGCTGTTCGTGAGCTCGAAGTCCTCGACAAGGGGCTCGATATACTCGCGGCTGTCTCGACCATAGCTCCTCTGGTCGGTTTTCTCGGAACTGTTGTCGGAATGATGATGGCTTTCGATTCAATTGCCAAGGCGGCAACCGTTGATCCGGTCCTCGTCGCAAGCGGTATTCAGGTCGCTTTAATCACAACAGCTACGGGATTATTAATCGCTTTTCCCGTGAGCGCTTTTCATGTATACTTTACATCAAGGATAAATTCGATAACCAAGGATATCGAATATGATTCTGTAAAACTTATAGATTTTCTTCTTGGCAGAGCCCGAGCTGAGGAGATAAAGCTATAAAAACAAGGAGGTTTGAATGAAGCAAGTAGTGATTTTATTGGCATGTTTTCTGTTCGCGGCATCTTCGGTATTCTCATCAGAAGGGTTGACTTTGACCTCTTCGTTCGCCACCCCGTTGAGAAACGTCCCGAAACTCAATAAAGATGTTTCCGCATTTACCTTGATTTCTCCTAATTCTTGCAGAAGAAGCGAATTTCACGCGAGCAGAAGGATATTTGCCCACGGTGATACAGTGTCGGTAATATATTCCGATGTTGTAGATCCGGCTGCAACTGATTTTCAGAGAATGTATCAGGCCTACTCGCTCGATGCCGGAGCTAGCTGGACTTCTCAGGAAATCGGCACGGGTCAGCTCAGAAGAACTTATCCCTGTCAGGATAATGTTTTTGACATCAACGCAGCAGACCCTATTGGAAGCGCTCCATACGCAACATGGATGGAACTCTTAGGTGATAATACCGGCGGTTGCAGATTTACGTATGACGAAATAGTTCCTTTCCAGATTTTTACACCGGTTCAGGTAACAGACAGCGCGATGTATGAACCGACAATTATGGTCTGGGGTCAGGGAGACACAATCTGGGGAACTGGGCAGGATCTTCTTTACACCGGAGATCTTCTGCAGTGGTTTTCGACAGATCACGGCGCGACATGGAACGTCAGCACATGGATTCCTATCGGCACGCATTATGATTTCACGAACGCGTTCATTGAAAACGGCAGTAACGGTTATGGAATGGCGATAATGGGAGTATCTGAAGCCGTCGACAAGCATTACCTTCCCGTTTATTATGAGACCACAGATTACGGCCAGACATGGAGCGGTGGGGATCCTTTCATGATAGTCGTGGATACCGATACGACTCCGCCTGACACTTTGGGTATGACCTGGATGGCCGGCTATAGTGCTGTTGTGGATCACAATACGAACATGCCCTACATTGTGGCAAAACTTGATCCGGGAAGAGACGGAAGTTCTTACTACCTTGGTGAAATATGGTTCAATAAACCCAACGGAGGAACATTCGGTTCATGGACTTTTGACGCCAGCAACCCCGTAGCTATTGTCGATTCCGGACCTGCCTGGGACTATATGGCAAACTATGTCCAAATAGGTTTTTATTACACGACCGTTGCAACTGACACTTTCCCGATGCTGTATGTCTGCTACAGCGCCTTATCTTCGGATACAACAGTGGATGTGTTTTTGGCGACTTCCACGGATCACGGAAATACGTGGAATCATTTTCAGGTGACAGACGACCCGACTGTTACGAGATGGCTTTCACAGGTATCTCCTTATGTAGATCACAATGGAAACATACACATGATATTCTGTAATAATTTCCAGGGTGGAGACACCGATTATCTGCCGCTCTATCACGTCAGCGTCAATGTAGTTACCGATCTCGGTTTGCCTGCCGCTGGACCATACCCAGTTGCAGTCGAGGAAAATCCGAATGTTGAGATTCCCCGCGAATACAGAGTAGTGGCTAACACAAAAGGCAATGTTTGCACATTTGAAGTCAGCATACCTGAATCCGGTATGACTAATTTGAGCATATTCGATGCAACCGGCAGAAAAGTTGCTGAACTCGTAAACGGCAGACTCGACATGGGGACGCATACGTTTTCACTCAACGCAAGTCAGGTCACAACCGGTTCATATTTCTACAGACTTACTTCCAATGGTTTTGTCGCCAACGGAAAAGTTTTAATCGGCAGATAACAAAATACTCTCGATTCGGGCTAATTAAAGGGAGGACGAATGTCCTCCCTTTTCACTTTTTTTTGTCCTTTTAATGATATATAATGTATGATCTCTAAGTTCAGGAGGTCGAAAATGAGAATTTTTTCAGTTTTTATCTGTTTGTTTATTTTGTCGTCTCAGGCAATATTAGCTTCTTCTTATGCTCCTGGAGAAGTAATCGTGAAATTCAAAACGGAGATGAGAGGATGTTTGGATTTTAAAAAAAATGAAGATGTCGTTTTCTCGGGATTTGAGGATCTTGACAACATTTTTAACAGATACGGTATAAATTCGTTTTCTCAGCTGATCGAATATTACGATTTTTCATGCAAAACAGACTACGGCTTGGACATGATTTTCATTTTTCGCTTTCCCGCGGAATATAATGTCAATGAAATCGTTAAAGCTTTTTCAAAAATTTCAACAGTGGATTTTTCCGAGCCTAACTATATAAGAGAAGTTTTCATGCAGCCTTTTTATGCTCCACTTTTAATACCAAACGACCCCAGCTATTCACAGCAGTGGTTTTTGCCTAACATCAGCGCTGAGGGCGCTTGGGATATCCAGACGGGCAACCACACGAAGAGAGTCTGCATAATTGACGTGGGTATGGAATACTCCCACCCCGATCTTTCAGGAAATTGGATAACCGGATATGATTTTTACGACAACGACCCAGATCCCGACCCCGGATTTTGGGGATTTTTGGAGACACACGGCACTCATTGTTCGGGCTGTGCCGCGGCTGTAACCAACAACTCAGTCGGCATCGCTTCGATAGGCTACGGTATAGGACTGATAGGAGTCAGGGCGGGATTTCTTTTTTCAATAAGCGATGTTGCCGCGACACAGGGCGTGTATTACGCCTGCACGACGGGGGCATCCGTCATCTCAATGAGCTTCGGCGGACCCGATCCTATGTCAACTCTTCAGACCGCCATAAATGAAGCTTATAACAATTACGACATAATAGTCTGCGCCGCTGCGGGAAATAACGGAGATACGGTTCCTCAGTATCCGGCTAACGGAGCGAACGTCGTGTCTGTCGCCGCGACAAATTCGAGCAACCAAAAGGCGAGTTTTTCAACATACGGCGGCTGGGTGGATGTTTCCGCCCCCGGAGAAGATATTTACTCTACTTTGCCTTCCACGGGTGGGAATTACGGCAATATGAGCGGAACTTCAATGGCCTGCCCCGTGACAGCAGGTCTTCTCACTCTGATGAGATGCCAATTCCCGACGGAGACCAACACGCAGATAATAGCCAGATTGTATGCTTCCGCAGATTCAATGCCGCAAGAACCGCTTTTTCTTCAGGGGTTGATGGGCGCGGGTAAGATAAACGCCTTAAAAGCCATTTCAGGGGCATTAGGAGTGGAAGAGGGCCGGGAAATCGTGCGTATTGACGCGTGTCAAGTATTTAGTAATGGCGGAAAAACTTATTTGTCGGTTTTTTCGCAGGAGCTCAGGGATTTCGATATAACTCTTTTTGACCTTTCAGGCAGACAGGTTACAGAACTTTTCAGAGGTGAAATAGAAGGAGAAAAACAATTTGACTTGAGCGGTCTTGTTCCGGGAAGTTATTTTTACAGCATAAACGCTTCTGGTGAAAATATGTCCGGTAAAATCGAAATAATCAAATAGGAGGAAAAAGTGAAAAGAAGAATATTCGCGTTTGTCTTGCTGGCTTTTCTATCTCTTCCGGTTTTCGGGGCTCAGACTCACAAACCGGGAGAAATCGTCGTCAAATTCATCAATGAATACCGCGGAGGACTGTTTTTCGAAACGGAAGGAAGCGTCCTTACATCAGGAATCAGTTCTCTCGACAGAGTATTCAGTGATTTCGAGATAGAGAGTTTTGAAGTTCTTATTCCCGATTACGATTACGGCAGAAAAATTGATTTCGGTCTTGATATGATATATGTTTTCCGCTCGAGCTCCGACGAAAAAGCCGTCCTGAGTCTACAAGATTTTTTGGCTCTGCCTTTCGTTGAGTTTGCCGAACTGAATTATGCCGCGGACTTTTTCAGATCTACACATGTCACCGGGTGGGAACCTTTTTACACGCCTAACGATCCCTATTTTTCAAATCAATGGTTTCTTGGAAAAATCAGCGCTCCGGCAGCATGGGATGTCGCAACGGGAAACCACAGTTCAATTGTGGGAGTGGTAGACGACGGGTGCGAAAAAGACCATGCCGATCTAAGTCCGAATTACATCACCGGATACAATTATGTTAACAATACAAATGATCCTACCCCTCCTACTACTGCTGATAACCATGGAACCCATTGTTCAGGACTTGCTGCTGCAGCTACAAATAACGGAATAGGGATAGCTGCGGCGAGCCATAATATTGGGCTTATAGGAGTAAGGGCTTATTATTTAAGTCAATGTGCTCAGGGTATTTATTTCTGCTCACAAAACGGGGCAAATGTCATATCCATGAGCTGGGGCCCCGGCAGTGCAGAGATTCTCGCGGCGCTAAATGATGCCTATTACAATTACGACGTTATTCCTCTTGGTGCGGCGGGTAACGATAACACGACCACGCCGCATTATCCAGCCGCTTACGATGTTGTTGTGGCTGTCGCTTCATCAAATTCAGGTGATTATAAATCGAGTTTTTCGAATTACGGTTCTTGGGTCGATCTTGCGGCACCCGGAGAAAATATGTATTCGACTGTCCCTTTTGGGGATTACGCGAATATGGATGGAACCTCTATGGCTTGTCCCTTAACCGCGGGTCTTGCAGGACTTATAAGAGCTCTCGCTCCGACGATAAGCGCCGACTCTACAAAAGCTCTGTTGCAGGCCGGCTGCGATGCTATGCCCTATGATCCTTACTATACAGCAGGCGAACTAGGGTCCGGGAGAATTAACGCTTTTAGATCTGTCGGAAAAGCCGGATTCACTGATTTTAGATTTCTCAAGGCTATAGCTGAAGGGCCCGGAGGCAGTTTTCACATACTGCCGGGACAACAGGGGACTATTGAATTCACTCTTTTGTGTGACACTGCCTTTAATCCAGCTTCATCAATTCAAGTGACAGCTTCTTCTTCTTCACCGATAATAACTTTCAGCGACAGCGTTTCAGATCTCGGTTCGGCTAACCCGGGTGATACTATCTCAAATCTATCCGATCTAATTGTGTTCAATGTCAATTCTTCGGCTTCGCCGCAATTCGTCACTGTTCTATTTGCGATATCGAGCAACCCAGACCCGATGACGGATACTTTTTCCTTTCGATTCGCCGCAGGCGGAATACCGGATATAATGATTGTCAACGCGGACATAAACGGCAATTATTCAAACAAATACACAGACCCTCTTGACAGACTGTCTAAAGTTTATGATGTCTGGAGTAGATATGACGACGGACCTATAGGGTCTTTGCTGAACGATTATTCAATGGTTATATGGTTCACGGGTGATGCCGCTGTATCAGACAGCGTTCTGTCAGGCCAAGACATAACTGATCTGACTTCTTATCTCAACACCGGAAAAGACCTTTTCATAACTGGTCAGAACATAGCAGAATTTCTCAACGGCAACAACTTCTTAGCTGATTATCTTCACACCTCATGGGTTCAGAACACTACGACATCCACTCTTCAGTCCCTAACAGGTTCAATATTCGATCCTCTTATGATTGCGACAGCTGGCGGCCAGCCTTCCAATCAGACTTCACGAGATGTCCTGACCTCCGTCAACGGCGGAACAGATGCGTTGAAATATTATAATACGACCAATATAGGAGCTGTAACATTTTTCCAGGGCTCTTATAAAGTTGTGTTTTTTGGCTTTGGATTTGAAGCTGTTCATATGACTGGACCTTTCGCCCATCCTGACAGCGTTATGAAGAGAATACTCGACTGGTTTGAAACAGGAGTTGAAGAACAGCCCAACATAATCGGAAACGATATTAATGTTTTACTTTTGTCGGTCAACGGGACATCCGTTTTTTCCTCGTCAGTCAGTTTTTCAGCTGATGTCCCCATGGGAGAAGAGGCGAATGTCTATGTGTTCGACGTGACCGGCAGACAGGTGAAAACTCTTGCGTCAAATCTCTCCGGAGGGAGCCACAGATTGTCATGGGACGGAAAAGACGAAAAAGGAATTAGCGTCTCCGGAGGCAATTATATAGTCAGGATGATGGGAAAAAGAACAACTTCCTCAGCCCGTATTTTGCTCGTGAGATAGATGATTTATTGAGGGCTTATAACAGAAATTAAAAAAAAGCTACAAGATCGAGGGGATATGAGGCGGTAAAATCAGCCTTGTATCCTCTCGTGTCATTAAAACCCCATTGGGCAAGAATTGAAATGCAACCTGCATTTTTAGCCGAAAGAATGTCAGCCCATGAGTCTCCGATAATGACAGTGCGGTTTTTGTCGAGAGCTTTTTTCTCAGTTATTTCGAGAATCATAGCCGGGTTGGGTTTAAGAGAAAAACCCATTCCTCCGGCGAGTTTTATATCGAAGTATTTTCCGAGACTGAAGAAATTCAGAATTTTTTCCGTCATAGCTTTTTCTTTGTTTGTAGCTACGCAGAGACTATAGTTTTTTTTCTTCAGCGACTTCAATGCAGTCCGGATCCCTTCGTAAGGGCGGCTGTTGTCGGCGATGTGCTCCATGTAATGTTTTGAAAAAAAATCTTTTGCGAAGTTAATTTGGGGCTCTTTTAAATTCAACTCTGCCAATGAAGTTCTGATTAGATAATCAAAGCCCTGGCCGACAGCCTTCATGGCGTCTTTTTTACAAAGATGATCGAGACCGTAATGTTTTCTCAAAAAATTTATTGAAGCGACTATGTCATCAGAAGTGTCTATCAAGGTTCCATCGAGGTCGAAAATGACAGCTTGAATCTTTTTTAATATCAAGTATTCTGATCTCCTTATTAAATACTCTGTCAAAAATATCTGAAAAAGATTATAATACCCTAAAAAGATGATGACAAACATAAATCATTTATTGAATTTATGGGTGAAATATGCTTAAAATATCCCTTTACGCTAAATAATTATTTATACATCCGTTTTTTTACTTAAGGAGGGACAATGGCGGTGTTCGGTGTTGACAATATCAGGAACATAGTATTGGTTTCTCATCAGGGAGCAGGAAAGACCACTCTCGCCGAATCCATGCTTTTCAACGCCGGTTCTATAAACAGAATGGGAAGCGTGGACGACGGAAACACCGTCATGGATTTCGATGGGGACGAGAAAGCGAGAAAGACTTCAATAAACTTGTCCCTGGCAAATTTTATCTGGAAAGAAACGAAAGTAAATGTCATGGACACGCCCGGATACATTGATTTCATATTTGAAACTATCGCCGCGATAGATGTTGCTGAAAGTGCTGTTGTTATTGTGGATTCAGCTTCCGGTGTAGAGGTGGGAACAGAGATAACATGGGACAGACTGGACGAAAAAAATGTCCCGAGGTTTGTTTTTGTAAATCATATGACAAAAGAAAACGCAGATTTCGAGAAATGCCTGTCTTCTCTCAGGGATTCATTTCCAAAAGTCATTTTCACTCCTTTCACTCTTCCTCTTGGTGAAGGATCCGTTCACAGCGGAATCGTGGACGCCGTCGGGAAAAAAGCTTTTATAGTTAAAGACGGCAAAACTGAAATCACCGATATCCCGAAAGACTATACACAAAAAGCGGACGAGGTTTACAGCACGATAGCCGAATCTGCCACTGAAGCAGACGAAGAACTCATGGAAAAATATCTTGAAGGGAAAAAACTCACAGAAGAGGAAATTTCCAGGGGTCTCGTAGAGGCATTTAGAAAAAATCTTTTTGTCCCGGTTTTATGCGGAGACGCGGTCTTAAACAGCGGAGTTGAAAACCTGCTGAACCTTATAACCGCATTGGCTCCGAACCCGTCCTCCGTTTTTCCCTTAAAAGCAAGGAAAATCTCGGGAGAAGAAATTATAGAGATAAACGCCGCCTCTCCTTTCTCAGGGAAAATATTCAAAATGACAGCCGAACAGCATGTTGGAGAAATATGCTATATCAGGGCGTATTCAGGGAAGGTGTCGCAGGGGTCGGAACTTGTCAACAGCAGGACAGCTAAAATGGAAAAAATAGGTCAAATGTTTTCGGTTGTCGGCAAAGACAGGACTGATACTAAAGAACTCTCAGCCGGAGACATAGCGGCACTTGTCAAGCTGAAAGACACGGCTACAAATGACACTTTGTCAGATAAAAACCTGTCAATTGAGCTGGAGAAAATAAAGTTTCCCGAACCGAGTATAACTTTTGCCGTCATACCGGAATCGAAATCAGACGACGAGAAAATGATATCAGGACTGGCGAAAGTCCAGAAAGAAGATCCTTCGTTTAAATTCAGATACGATTCTGAGACAAGACAGACTCTCGTGGAAGGCCTTGGAGAGACACATCTGGAGATAATTCTATCGAAAATCAAGAAATCAGGAAGCAATCTGAAATTTGAAAAGCCCATAGTGAAATACAGGGAAACTATAAGAAAAAAAGCTGAAGCTCAAGGCAGACATAAGAAACAGTCTGGCGGAAGAGGACAGTTTGCCGATGTTTGGATAAGGTTTGAACCCTTGGAAAGGGGAAAAGACTTTGAGTTCAAAGACGAGATTTTCGGCGGCGCTGTGCCAAAAAATTATATTCCAGCCGTTCATAAAGGACTTGAGGAAACGCGAAGAAAAGGAATCCTATCGAATTCCCTGACGGTCGATTTCAAAGCCGTTCTCTTCGACGGGAGTTATCATAAAGTGGATTCTTCGGATTTCGCTTTTCAAATTGCTGCGTCTCTCGCTTTTCAGAAAGCGATTCCGGAAGCCAATCCTATTCTTCTTGAGCCGATAGTTAACATCGAAGTCACAGTTCCAAACGAAAACACCGGCGATATAATGGGCGATATAAGCACAAGAAGGGGAAAGGTCCTCGGCATGGAACCTGCCGGAAAATGGCAGAAAATTAAAGCGCTTGTTCCCGAAGCTGAAATGTATATGTATTCCACAAATCTCAGGTCTATAACCCAGGGCAGAGGATTTTTTTCTCAGAAGTTCTCGCATTACGAAGAAGTCCCCAAAGAATTGACAATGAAGATAGCCGAAGAGACAAAGAAAAGGAAGGAGGAGGCACATGAATAAAATTGCAGTTTTATGCGCCGCGGTTCTCGTTTTTTCCGTTTTTTCCTGCGGTCCTAAAAACGGAGATGTTTCAGGCTCGATTGAAACGACAATCTTATTTGAAGCCGAAATAGAGATTTGGAAGAATATGATGCCAACGGTTCCGCCTTCCGAACCGGGGGTAATATGCAATATCGCGGTGAAAATCAATAAAGACGCCGAATTCACGGAAGCCTCACTGGTAGCTGGGGTGATTAAGAATACGGACGGAGAGGATATTTCATCTTTGACTTTGGATATCGAACCTATATTTACTAATGGACTGAAAGACGAAGTTATCTTTGTCAGGGCTGTTGTGGATTATCCCGATAGAATTTCAGGAGGAGATGAAGTAAAGGGATGGTTCTTGTTTATTGTTGACGGCAGAAAAGTTGAAATAGAAACCGCTCCTGTAGTCGTAAAAAACGTCTATTAGTGACAGATGTTCACTGTCATCTGACGCATCGGCCTTTTTCGGATAAAAGGGACGTTGTCATAAAAGAGGCTCGGAAGGCGGGCGTCAGGATAATAATAGACTCGGTCACGGATCCGTCTCTTTGGGAAACCGAAATTCGGAGAGATGAAGAAGGAATCTATGTCAGTTTGGGAATTCATCCCCAGTCGGTGACGGAAAGGGATTTTTCATCAGAGCTCGAATTGCTCGGTTTGTTAGCCGGAAATCCTAAAACGGCCGCCATAGGAGAAATAGGGCTGGACACGATAAAAAACATCACTGACATAAAAACGCAATCAAAAGTGTTCCTTGCGCAGATTGAAATAGCAGTCTCTGAAAAGATTCCTGTAATAATCCATTGTCTCGGTCAATATGATTTACTGCTGAAAATTCTTAAAAATAAAAAACCCTCTGTTCCGTTGATACTGCACAGATATTCAGGTGGGGACGGGCAGGTTAAAGCTTTCTCTTCTCTGGGGTGTTTTTTCTCAATAGGGGGAAATGTTCTCAATCCTGACGGGAAAAGGCTCGCAAACTCAGTGTTGAAGATCCCCGATGAATTAATAGTCGCTGAAACCGACGCCCCTTATTTTTACTTCGGCGAAAAAAGAGAAGTTGGCACGCCTGCGCATCTCCCTCTCGTCGTCGAGGCTATTTCAAAGATAAAAGGCGAGGATTTTCACGGGATGAAACAAAAAATTTATGAGAATTCAAAAAGAGCGTTTCCTGAGAGAATTTCGTTCCCGGACTGAAATTATTTACGGCGGAAAAAGCCTCGAAAAACTCTGGAACGTTAGGATAGCTGTTGTCGGATTGGGCGGAGTCGGGTCTGCCGCGGCAGAGGCACTCTGCAGGCTCGGAGCCGGGAATTTTCTTTTCATAGATAAAGACGAGCTGGAAACCTCGAATCTCAACAGGCACTTCCAGTCGGATATGTCAAACACAGGAGGGGGAAAAGCCGAAGAATCCGCGCGGCGCTGTAAAAGGATAAACCCCTACGCTAATTACATCTGGTTTCGCAGAGAGGTAAATTCAGGCACGATTGCAGTCATAGAGGACTTTAAGCCTGATTATGTGGTTGACGCGATAGACGACATAGAGGCGAAAATAATGCTGGCTCGAAAATTTTCTGAAAGTTCTTCCGGTTTTATTTCTTCAATGGGCGCGGGAAACAAAAGAGATCCGTCAAAAATAAAAATTTCACTTTTGAGTGAGACTTCCTTTTGTCCGCTCGCGAGAAAAATGAGAAAAAGAACAAAAGATGAAATGGATTTTACCGTTGTCTATTCGACGGAAGCAGGCATTTCAGGTAAAATCGGCTCGGCGTTTCCCGTGACGGCTTCTTTTGGAATTTATATTGCTTATTGGATCGCGGAAAAAGCGTTTATTGGCGAGATTTAAACTAAAATAAATTCTTTTTCGTGAATTGTTTGTTATAATTCTTCTAAAAAAGACAAAAAAGGAGATCAAATGATAGAGTATAAGAGTCTTGGATTTGTCAATACGAGGGAAATGTTCAAAAAAGCATACAGGGAAGGTTTTGCTGTTCCCGCTTACAATTTCAACAACATGGAACAGCTTCAGGCTATTATGCACGCTTGCGCAGAGACAAATTCTCCTGTGATAATTCAGGTCTCGAAAGGCGCGAGAAAATACGCAAATCCCATAATGCTCAGATACATGGCTGAGGGAGCAGTCCGCATGGTCAGAGATGAGCTGAAAGCGACCTTTCCAATAGCCTTGCACCTCGATCACGGAGATTCTTTCGATACCTGCAGGTCCGCGATAGAATACGGCTTTTCTTCGGTTATGATAGACGGATCTTCTCTCCCATACAAAGACAACATCGAGTTGACGAAAAAAGTAGTGGAATACGCGCACAAATACGACGTGACCGTTGAAGGCGAACTCGGCGTTCTCGCGGGTATTGAAGACGATGTTGTCGGAGAAGCTACTACATACACGGACCCTGAAAGCGTCAACGATTTTGTAAACAAAACCCGGGTTGATTCGCTTGCGATTTCCATCGGGACTTCTCACGGAGCCTATAAATTCAAACTAAAACCTGGTGAACCGATGCCGGAACTTCGATTCGACATACTCGAAGAGATAACAAAAAGACTGCCTGAATACCCGATAGTTCTTCACGGTTCCTCGTCCGTGCCGCTGGATTACGTCGAAATGATAAACAATTACGGAGGTAAACTCGAAGGCGCATCGGGTGTTCCTGAAGAACAGCTGAGAAGGGCTGCGAAATCGTCGGTGTGTAAAATAAATGTGGACACAGACGGAAGACTTGTTGTGACGGCAAAAGTCAGAGAAATCCTCGCAAAAAATCCTGATAAATACGACCCCAGAGATTATCTCGGACCGGCGAGAGAAGCCCTCAAAGAGCTTCTCATAGAAAAAAATGTCAACGTGATGGGCAGCGCCGGCCAGGGATAAAATGAAAAAAGAAGCATCTAAAATAATTTCAGTTCTTATGGCAAACAAAGCCTACGATACGATTTACATCGACATAGAAGGGCTTTCGGCGGTGACTGACGGCATTGTGATAGCGACGACTCTTTCAGACGTCCATTCGAGAAGTCTCGTCAGGAAAATTCATGAATCAATAAAAGATCCGCAGCTAAAAACGCCTTTCAGGGAGGAAGGATCGAGAAACGGGAAATGGGTGGTTCTCGATTTTACTGATTTCATGGTTCATCTCATGGTTCCTGAGATGAGAGAGCTTTATAATCTGGAGAGTATTTGGCCTGATGCGAAACTGACTCAATTTAGTTAGACTCGTTGACAATTAGCCATAAGCTGGTATAATTTGCTTTTTTGATTTAACTTTATATTTCCGGAGGATAAAATGAAAAGAACATACCAACCGAGTAGGTTAAAAAGAGCGAGAACACACGGTTTCAGAAAAAGAATGAGCACAAGGAACGGCCGAAAAGTCCTCTCCAGCAGGAGAGCAAAAGGGAGAAAGAGGCTTGTGCCGGTAATAGCCGGATGAGTTCATGCGCTTTTGCGAAACTGAAAAAAAAGAAAGAAATTGAAGATCTTCTCGCCGAAGGCAGAAAAACATGGGGCGCTCATTTGGGAATTGTTCACAGACCGGCGCCGCGAATTGCCTTTTGCGTCGGCATAAAAAAAGGCGTAAAAACCGCCGTAGAGCGCAACAAGCTTAGAAGGCGCCTGAGAGAGGCCCTTAAAAAGAAAATTTCAGATGTCAAGATATGCTGCGAATTCATTGTAATAGCCAGAAAGGAAGCCGCCTGTTTAGATTTCAAAGAACTGGAAACAGAGCTTTTAACGACGATGAAAAAAGCGGGTTTGATATAAAGACGGCTGTGTGGGCGGTTGAAGCATATAGGCTTTTTGTCTCTCCGCTGTTCCCAAACTCTTGCAGGTTCACGCCGACATGCTCTGAATATGCTATATCAGCTTTTAAGAAATACGGACTATTCAAAGGCGGTTTTCGCGCTTTCAAGAGGATTTTAAGATGCAACCCTTTCTGTGCCGGAGGATATGATCCTCTGGATTGAAACTAAGGAGTAAAATGGATTACAAGTGGAGAATAATACTCGCGATCGCGTTTTCTTTTGTCATACTTTTGACATGGCAGTTTTTCTTCAACAAAAAAACAGATAAACCGGAAGCCGCGGCGACGGATACAATGCCTGTAATTCCTGTCCAAGACACGGCGGAGACGGTTATCCTAATCGATGACACAGCGCCTTCACAAGAGAGCTTAATCTTTGAGGTTTTGCCCCAAGAAACCGAATTTGAGATGGAAAACGGCAATATGACGATATTTCTCGACCTTGAAAAAGGAGCTTCTGTTTCAGGTATAACTCTTCATGATTACGGCATTTCGGGAAAAGATGATAAACTGAGCCTTTATCCTCTCGATGACAGCCACCCCTGCGAAAGAGGTCTCATTTTTTCATTAAACGACGACAGCCTTAGAACCCAGAAGTTCAATTCAGGGGATGTTCCTTTTGCTCTCGACACTTCTTATTTTGTTTCCGACTCTCAGGTCTTTGTATTCTCACAGAAAATATCAAGAGAGTTACAGACTGAAGTTGATCTCTCAGAAGCAGATACCGCGGAGATAGCTCTGGAAATCACGGAAGAAAGATACTACATCAAATATATTCTGCCTCCCCAAGGTTATTCGTTTCAAGTCTCCGCATGGACCGATTTTGGCGACAGAATGCGCTACAGCTGGTCTATGACTTGGCAGGAAGGAATGGCTGTCACTGAACCCGATCTCAAGTTAGATCCAGGGAAAAACCGGTTTTTCATTGCGATGAGTCCTGTTGGATTCAGATATTTCAGAAAAAGCCTAAAAGATGTCGCGGAAGGGAAAGCACTTTACGAAGAACCGGCTATCTGGGCGGGAATCGTCGATCAGTATTTTATGGTAGCGTTTGTCCCGAGGAATGACGACGGCGGCGATTTTCATTCAGCCGTGAATTTTGTGTCCAGAGCGAATCAGGAAGGGAGTCATCCCTATTCAGCGGATATCATTTTCGGACCGCTCAGCTCTGACACTTTGAAATTTATATGCTACACGGGTCCGCTTGACGAGACTCACCTGTCTTCAACGGGATTCAGGCTTGATGAAAACGTGCAGATGGGCTGGAGGTGGCTAAGACCAATAAGCAAAACTCTTTTGTGGTTTTTGAGACTGTTAAACAGGATTGTTCCGAATTACGGACTGGACATAATCATTTTTTCACTCGCCATGAATATCGTTTTTCTTCCTCTTTCGCTCTTCAGCCAGAAATCAATGAAGAGAATGCAGGAAATTCAGCCGAAACTTCAGGATCTGAAAGATAAATACAAAAACGATCAGAAAAGACTCAACGAAGAGACCATGAAACTATACAGACAGGAGGCTTTCAACCCGTTCAGCGGGTGCTTGCCCCTCCTTTTGCAGATGCCGGTTTTCATGGCTCTCTATCAGATAATGAAAACGACAATAATTCTTAGAAACCAGAGTTTTCTCTGGATAGCTGACCTTTCGAGACCAGAGGCGACCATTCCAATTTCACTGCCCTTTACTTCCGCTCCCGGAATCGGAATCCTCCCTCTTCTGATGGGTGTGATGATGTTTTTCCAGCAGAAGATGACCAACACCAATCCTCAGCAGAAATCGCTTACTTATATTATGCCGATTTTCATGACATACATTTTCCTCGGATTTCCGGCGGCAATAGTTCTTTATTGGGCGTCTTACAACCTATTCGGATTAGGACAGCAGTTGTTTTTCAAATACAGAGAAAAGAAAGCTAAGCAGGCGGAACAAAATGGATGAAGAAATAAAATCCTGGCTGAATGATAATGTAAATGAATTGCTAAGGCGTATGGGGTTTGACGACGTATCTCTTAAGATATCTAAAGAATCAGAGAATGTATTTTCAGTGAGCGTTTTTTCAGAAAGCGACTCAGGCAGGATTATCGGAAGAGAAGGAACAGTTATACAGTCAATCGCCCTTTTGGTGAATAAAATGCTTTCCAGAGATTTCAAGGGATACAGAGTAAGAGTGGACGCTGAAGATTACATGAAAAAAAGAGAAGAAAGTTTCAAGGAGAAAGTTGTAGAAATAGCCAGAAGAGCCGAACTTCTCTCTGAAGAACACATTATTAAAAATCTCAATTCTTACGAGAGACGAATAGCTCATCTGATAATAGACGATTTTGAGGGCGTGGAAAGCAGAAGCGAAGGGGAAGGGGAAATTAAAGACGTCGTAATATTTCCTAAGTGAATATTTTTGACACGATAGTCGCGAGAATAACTCCTGAAGGCGAAAGCGCCGTATCCGTGATAAGGCTGAGCGGAGACAAGAGTTTTTTATGCCTGAAAAATCTCACCGGAAAAGAAAAATTCACACCGAAAAAAGCCATGCTCGTGAAGATAAAACTGCCAAGCGGAATAAGCGACAAAGCAGTTGCGGTATGCTATCCGAAAAACCGGTCTTACACTGGAGAAGACGTATGCGAACTGAGTCTCCACGGGAATGATTATCTCGTGGAAAAGGCAATTCAAGCATGCGTGGAGAGCGGTGCGAGAACTGCCCAAAGAGGTGAATTCACCCTGCGGGCTTTTCTTAACGGGAAGATGGATCTCACGCAGGCTGAATCCGTTCTGTCTTTGATAAAAAGTTCGAACGAAAAAGCGCTGAAAAGAGCCGGCTCTTCAGCTGAAGGCAAAACAAGCGGTAAAGTTAAAAAAGCCATTGATAGTGTTGATTTCTGCCGAGCGGAACTCGAAGTGTGCGCACTTGAAGATACGTCAAATCCATTTCTGACGGACGCGTTTTTTGAAAAAATGTCAGAAACCGAAAAAGATTTGGGAAAACTTCTGTCTTGGTCACAGGCGGGTAAAAGAGACCTTCATAAACCTCAGGTGTTCATAGTCGGACCTCCGAACGCCGGAAAATCTACGCTTTTCAATAGATTGTTCGGCTCTAAAAGAGTAGTCGTTTCGGAAATCCCGGGGACCACAAGGGACATGATAAGAGAAGACATAGTTCTGCAAAAGGGATTGGTAAGACTCGTCGACGGAGCGGGTTTCAGAGAAAGAAATGACGACAATCTTGAAACTATGGGCAGGGAATTGTATCTTGAAAAATTCAATGACGCGGATCTTTTCATACTTCTTCTCGACTCGTCGTCCGATTGGGAGAAAGAGATACAAGGATATATCAATATGACAAAAGGGAAAAATAGTATTATAGCGCTCAATAAATCTGATTTAGCAGGGAATTCAGCCTCTATTCCCGAAGGGGCGATATTGATATCAGCGCTTAAGGGAGAGAATTTGGAGGCATTGAAACAAAGGATTGAATCCGAGATTTGGGATAAAAAGAACTTTTCTAAAGACCCTGACGATGAAGCTTATGTTTCCGAAAGAGCTTCTTTAATGATAACTTCTGCTAAAGAGAGCTTCAAAAACGCGCAAACAAAAATCAGTGAAGATCTCTGGGACATTGCATCTTTTGAACTCTTAAAAGTCAAAGAGCATCTCAGCGCAGTTATAGGATTGGACGTAAAACCTGGTGATGTCGTAGGTCTGTTCGATAAATTCTGCGTCGGAAAATAAATTTCCGGCTGTTGACAATCTTCACAAACAGGTGGAGCATTATCCAATTTTCAGACGGGGGAAAAATGAAGGAAAAAGAAAACGCAAAAATTGAAGAATGTCCTAAATGCGGATCTTCGAATTTCATTACGGATATAATAGATGAAGACAACAAAAAGGGCAAATACGGGGGAAGGGTCCATACAAGATTCCCTCCCGAACCGAACGGATACCTTCACATAGGCCACGCAAAGTCTATATGTCTTAATTTTGGATTAGCAGAAAGATACAGCGGTTTTTGCAACCTGCGCTTTGATGACACTAATCCGTCAAAAGAAGAGAATGAGTTCATCGAGTCCATAATAAAGGACGTTCAATGGCTTGGTTTTGACTGGCAGGACAGACTTTTTTTCGCGTCGGATTATTTCGAAAAGCTCTACGAATGCTCGGAAAAACTTATCATGAAGGGCAGGGCTTATGTTTGCGACCTCACGGCTGAGCAGGTCAGAGACTACCGCGGGACACTGACTTCCCCCGGGCGTGAAAGTCCTTTTAGAAACAGGGAAGCGGAAGAAAATCTCGACCTTTTCAGGCGCATGAGAAAAGGAGATTTTAAAGACGGGGAGAAAACACTGAGGGCTAAGATAGACATGTCATCCCCTAATATAAATATGCGCGATCCAGTGATTTACAGAATAATGAGGACTTATCACCCCAGGACAAACGACGACTGGTGTATATATCCAATGTATGACTACGCCCATTGCATATCGGATTCAATAGAGGGAATAACTCATTCGGTCTGCACACTCGAATTTGAAGATCACAGACCGTTGTACGAATGGTTTCTTGAACAACTCGATATGTATATGCCCCAGCAGATTGAGTTTGCGAGACTCAATTTAACTTTCACAGTGATGAGCAAAAGAAAACTCGGAATCCTCGTGGAAAAGAAACTCGTCTCCGGCTGGGACGATCCGAGAATGCCGACTATAGCAGGTCTCAGGAGAAGGGGATATACGCCGGATTCCGTTAAAACATTCTGTGAAAAGATTGGAGTCGCAAAAAGGGAGAGCACAGTTGATTTCTCGCTTCTTGAGCATTGTCTTAGAGAGGAATTGAACCTGAAAGCTAAAAGAGTTATGTGCGTCCTCGATCCCCTGAAACTGATCATAGACAATTACGAAGACGGAAAGGTCGAATACATAAATGCTCTCAACAACCCCGAAGACGAAAAAGCAGGAACGAGAGAACTGGCTTTTTCAAAGGTCCTGTATATTGAGAGAAACGATTTCGAAGAGAGTCCTCCCCCTAAGTATTACAGGCTCTCACCGGGGAGGGAAGTCAGGCTTAAACACGCATATTATGTAGTTTGCAAATATGCAGTTAAAAACGATGATACCGGAGAAGTTGAGGAAATCCACTGTGAATACGACCCTTTGACTAAGGGAGGGTCGTCCGAAGACAAGAGAAAAGTTGAAGGCACAATACATTGGGTTTCACAAAGCGATTGTCTCGTTGCTGAGGTGAGGCTTTACGACAGACTTTTCAAGGTTGAAAATCCTTCAGAGTCAACGGAAACCGGCGATTTTACTCTTAATATTGATCAGAATTCCCTCGTTATAAACAAGAATTCCAAAATAGAATCTTCGGTCGGCAATGCCTCTCCGGGTGAAATTTTTCAGTTCCTGAGAAACGGCTATTTTTGCGTTGATAAAGATTCATCTGTCACAAAACTCGTTTTCAACAGATCTGTTTCTCTCAAGGATTCATGGACGAAGATACTCAAAAAGCTGGACCGGAAGTAATTCCTATAGAAGGGACTCTCGACCTTCACTGTTTTGACCCCAGGGAAACAGAGAGCCTTGTGCGTGAATATCTCGAGCAATGCAGACTTAAAGGATTAAAAGAAGCGAGAATAATACACGGCAAGGGTAAAGGGATTCTTATGAAGAGAGTCCACTCAATTCTGGACAAGATAGAATTCGTCAGATCTTACAAAAGAGCTGACGATTATGCAAGTTCGTGGGGTGCGACGCTGGTTCTGCTCGATTTAGAAAATAAAACCGGTTTATAGATTCATCAGTATCAGAGAGACACAAATAAGCGTCAAAGCGAAGTATTTGCCACGGGATATTCTTTCCCTGAAAAATAAAGCTCCGGCAAGGGTCATGGTCAGGATGCTGCCCACTGAATATACGGAAAAAGCGACTGCCGCGGGATAGAACTTAAAAGAAGAAATCAGAAAATAAGAGGAAAAAAGATTAGGGACGCCGACGAGAATGCCTGCGGCGGCGCTTTTTAAAAAAACACTTTTTTTTCGGAACCGGAACCCTCCGAGCGCAG
This sequence comes from uncultured Desulfuromonadaceae bacterium, assembly GCA_964397545.1. Lineage (GTDB taxonomy): Bacteria > SDB-A > SDB-A > SDB-A > SDB-A > JAFGIG01. The sequence continues at coordinate 36,650 of CAYNIW010000014.1, forward strand.
CGGAAAGGACGAGAGCAGTAGAAAAAACACAGAAAAGAAAGAGCCGTTTATAGGATTCAGGGGCAAAATTCTCGAATAGTTTGTTCGAAAATTCAGCCGCGCCTACTGAAAAAAGAACCCATATAAAAAGAAGGGCGTGTTTCTTGCCGGATCTGAGGCCGCCTTTTTGCCCTGATATGATAAAAAGAGACGCTATCGAAAGCGCTGTGCCGGCGGTTTTAGCCGCCGACATTTTTTCACTGAAAAGAAAAAATGATAACACGACCGGCAAAACTGTGCCGAGTTTGGATACCGCTCCAGTCAAAGCCATTCCGCTTTCTTTTATGCTCGACTGAATGGCTAAAAATCCGGAGAGATAGAGGACGCCGCCTGTCAGACCGGTTGTCAGAGTCCATAGGACGAAAAATCTCTCCTTTCCGCTCGCGAAAAAACCCGTCACAGCGCGACTTGATTCATGATCTATAATACCACCGGCGGTTTGTGATGAAAAATTTTCAGCTATAAGAAAAGCTGAGGCTATCAGAAAAGCTGAAAAGTAGTTGAATGAAGCGACTTTAAGCCTTTCACATTGTTTTTGTTCGGATATTTTCAATATCGCCGCTACAGATGAACTTGATATGACAGCCAGAAGCAGATAGATCATGGAATTATTCTGTTGACACTCTGAACCTCAGAGCTCTGGCGGTAGCGAGAAAAAATACCAAAAACAGTATCGAAGACGCGGCGGATACCGCGAGCGAAAGTTTAAAACTTAATGCCGAAAGCAGGTCGGATAAACGCAATACAATATAAATTGCTGATGCCGGAATGACGGATGAAAAAAGCGTTTTCAATGCTCCTTCGAACAGTTTCAGAAAAGGGACTTTCGCGTAACGGAAGTGAAACATTGATAAAAGACACAGAGAATTGAATATACTTGCCAGAGAAACAGAAAAAGCTAAACCGTTTATTCCCATTTTTTGCCTGACAGCGAGGACAGTAATCACATTTAAGGCGCTTGACAGAAAACTCACGGCGACGGGAATTTTCGTGTCTTTCATCGAATAAAAAGTATTGGATAAAATCTTTACGAATGAAGTTCCTGCTATACCCAAGAGAAACCAGCCAAGAACATCCGCTGTCGCGGCAGTATCGTTCGGAGTGAACATTCCGTGCTGATAAATTATGCGGACAAGATGGTATCTGAGGACCCACATAAGAGCGCATACAGGGAAGACAAAGAACATGGCCAAACGGAGAGATCTTGTCAAAACAGAGAGAACAAGGTCTGTTCTCATTGAGGAGGCGTGCCTTGCGGTCTCTGGAAGGGCTACTGTAGCGAGACTGACTCCAACGATGCCGAGGGGAAAGGTCATCAGCCTGAAAGCGAATGAGTAGTGAGAAACTGCGCCTTCTCCCATATGAGTGGCGAAAGCCTGGTTTACGGCGACGTTTATTCTCGTAGCCACGTATCCCAGAGCGACAGGCAGAAAAAGAAAAAGAGACCTGCGGACCGATATATCCCTAAAATGGACGGACAATCTGTATCTTAATCCTTCCTTGACAGAAGACGGGAGCATCACGGCGAATTGCGCGATGGAGCCGGCGAGAATACCGGCTGCGAGAGGAACAGGGGACGGATTTTCCGAGCCTTTCAAAACCTTAAAAAGAAACAAGGTGACCATAATGGAGACGATGTTCCAAAGAGCCGGCGCGAGGCTTGTTATCGAGTAATGCCTGAAATAATTCAACAAACCCATAACGAGAGAAGTTGATGATGAGATTATTAGAATCGGAAAGAGGATTTTGACGAGAAAGACGGTCTGCGCCTGTTTTTCTCCTGAATATCCCCCGGCAAAGACAGAAACTATATAAGGGGCGAAAATAATGCCTAAAGCACAGAGAACGCCTGAAAGGAAAATAAGTATATTCAATAGATTTACAGCGAAGACAAGGGCTTTCTTTTTCCCTTCTTTTTCGTTGACATCTGAAAAAACAGGGATGAAAGCGGCGTTCATTGTCCCTTCAGAGATGAATTCGAGTATCATGCCGGGAATGATGTAAGCTGTCCTGAAGGCGTCCATAGAACTGCCGGCGCCGTAAAGAGCCGCATAGACTATTTCTCTTATCAGCCCAAGGACTCTGCTGACAAAGACGCCGAATGAAAACTTTCCTGCGCTTTTAAGAAGGCTTTTGGTTTCTGAAGACTGTCTTGTTTTGGAAGTCATACAGAGTAAAAATATCAAATATGGCGCTATTTCAAAAGCTTTATCTGCCGGCAAAGAGGAAAGCGTCGCAGTCGTAAAGATGCTAAGGGAAAGCGATTGACTTATTATCTTTACATATTATCATTAAATCGTAGTTCTTGGTGTCTGTTCATTGTTTAATTTCGTGAGGGAATTTTTTTGAAAATCAAACCCTTGGGTGCCGTCAGGACAGTGACGGGGTCAATGCATGTTTTAGAGTCCCATGGAGGGAAAAGAATACTTCTCGATTGCGGCCTCTATCAAGGCAAAAGAGCCGAATCGAATTCTCTTAACAGAAATCCAAGAATTGATCCGAAGTCCGTTGACAAAATAGTCATTTCGCACGCGCATATAGACCATTGCGGATTACTGCCTCATTTTGTCAGGCAAGGCTTCACGGGTGAAATCTGCATGACGCCGGCCACAAAAGAACTCTTGGAACTGCTCCTGCTCGACAGCGCGCATCTTCAGCTGAAAGACGCAGAATATATTAACAGAAAGAAAAAACCCCAAGACCCTCAAATCGAGCCGCTATACATCGAAGAGGACGTTCTTCAAACCATGAAACTCGCCAGCTCGAAAAACTTTGGAGAACGGTTTGAAGTCTCACCAGAAATGTCTGTGAGATTTCTAAGGGCGGGGCACATACTCGGTTCGGCGATGATAGAGATTGACGAAAAAGGGAAAACAGTTCTTTTTTCAGGAGACCTTGGCAGGAAAGACGCGCCTCTGCTGAAAGATCCGGAAGAACTCGATGATTCAGATATTGATTTACTGCTCGTTGAAAGCACATACGGCGGTAGAAAACACAGAAGCTTTGATGAAGCAAAAGACAGACTTGTGAAAGCAGTAGAAAAAATAATACATACTAAGGGCAAGCTGCTTATTCCGGCTTTTTCTGTCGGGAGAACGCAGGACATCGTATACACTCTTCACGAACTAATCCTGGAAGGCAGAATTCCTGACTCTATCGAAATGTTCGTTGACAGCCCACTTTCTACAAATGTCACGCAGATATACAGACAGCATTTCTACGAGCTCGACGAAAAGACGATGGAGATGATGGAGCAAGACGGAGATCCCCTGGGATTCGGAACCCTTAAATACACAAAAAGCGTGGACCAGTCAAAAGAACTCAATGAAAAAGAAGGACCTATGATTATCATTTCTGCAAGCGGAATGTGTGAAGGCGGAAGGATAGTCCATCATCTGAAGAACTGCATTTCAGATTCAAGGAACGTGATATTAATCGTCAGTTTTCAAGCCATAAACACTTTGGGAAGAAGAATAGCGGACGGTTTTAAGGAGATAAAAATATTCGGGAAAAGCTACAGTGTCGAAGCGGAGGTGCTGACAAACAACGAGTGGAGCGCTCACGCCGACGGAGAAGAACTTTTGTCTTTTATAAAAAAAGCAAACGCGAAAAAGACATTGCTGGTTCACGGAGAAATGAAGCAAATCGAAGCGCTTAAAGCTAAAATTGATGGGATCGGCATTAATTCTTATATCCCGGATGAAGATGACGGCTTCATAGAAGTTTAGAGAAAGGGGCCACGATGGAGGATGTCAAGAGTAAGTGGGAGAAGACCAACGAAGATTTTCTCCAATTTCTGGTTTTTGAAAAAGGTGTCAGCCCAAACACTCTCAACGCTTACAAAAACGACATAAAACAGCTTTCCGACTACTGCGTCAACATGAAACTTTGTCCAGAAAGCATTAAATACGAACATATGCTAAGTTTCTCCGAAAAAATGGCTGAGTCTGGTCTGAAGAGGGCTTCACTGAGCAGGAAAGTTTCTTCAATAAACCATTTTTTCAGCTTTCTTAAGAACGATGAAAGAATTCAAGCAAATCCGGCTTCAGAACTTGTGATTTCAAGAAGTAAAAGGGCTTTGCCCAAACCTCTCTCCATAGACGACATAGAGAGAATTTTCAAATCCATGGGAAAAGACGATCCTCAAGATGTCAGAGACAGAGCGATTTTCGAACTTATATATTCTTCCGGTTTGAGAGTTTCCGAAGTCTGCTCCATGACTTTCAATTCCCTTATGTGGGAAGAACAATTGATTAGAATAATCGGAAAGGGCAACAAGGAAAGAATAGTCCCTTTTGGTGACTGTGCAGAGAACGCCCTTAAAGAATATCTCGAGTCAGCCAGACCGGCTCTTTTGAGAGGAAGAAAAGATTCCGACAAGGTTTTTTTGAGTTCGAGAGGAAGATCCATTTCAAGGCAGATAATATGGATTAGACTCAAAAGAGCGGCAAAAAAAGCCGGCATAGACAAAGAAATCCATCCTCACACTTTGAGACACTCGTTCGCTACTCATCTTCTCAAAGGAGGCGCAGACCTGAGGGCTGTTCAGGAGCTCTTGGGCCATTCTTCCATAAGCACAACTGAGATATATACCGAGCTTGATCGTGATACGCTCAAAGACGTCATCAAGATGTGTCATCCCAGGGAGAAAATGAATGAATGAACGGAATGACAGAGACAATAGAGAAACATACGATGATGTGACGGATGAAATATCCGCCAGCCTGATGGAAGGATTTGATCAGGCTCATAAAGATCATGTCCTGGAACTCGATAAAAAAGCTCTGGAAAATTCTTTGGAAGAGCTTTCCTCTAAAAAAGAAACCCTTGAGTCCGAACTTCAAAAACTTTTCGAAGAAAAAAAATCCGCGGAAGATGAGTTGGAGAAACTCAGAGAAGAAATCTCCGTATTGAATAAAAAAAGGGAAGAAGAAAAGCAGAATGCAAAGGAAATTGAAAGCCACATAGACAATCTTTCAAAAAAAGTGATGCAGATATCCGCCGAGTTAAACGACATCAGCAAGATTAAAGATGAAAAATCCGATGAAATTGAACTGCTGCAAATCGAGATATCCGATAAGAATAATTCTCTGCAGGAGTTAATTTCAGAAATAGAAAAAAACAAAAAGGTCCTCGAAGAAAACCAAATGGAATTGGACGGTATATTCCAGCAGAGAGAAAGGACCATGATTGACATTGACATAATCCGAAACGAGATAAACATTCTCGAGTCCGAGAAAAAGAAAATTTCCGGAGAATTGCCGGATTTGAAAGCCGAAAGAGATTCATTGAAAAACATCTGCGAAGAAGTTGAAAAGAGAAACTCCGAATACCAGTCCCAATACGACAGGATGCTCATGGAGGCCAGCACCGCTTCGATGGAAAAAGACTACATAGAAGGTGAAATACTTACGAAAAGCAAAGAGCTCGAAAGCATGGAGGAAAAACTTTCAGCTCTGGAAAAAGAATGGTCCGACCTTCAGCTAATCATTACGCGAACTGAAGAGGAAAAAGAAAAACTCAGAGATGAAGTTGAAAAAATAGAAGCAGAAAAAAAATCTCTGCTAATAGAAAACTCCGAGCTTTCTATTCAAAAAGAAAATATGGATTTGGAATTGAGTCAGATAAGTCTATCCCTGGCATCTCTGAGAAATGACGAAAAAGAAGCTGATGAAAACTTAAATTTTCTGCGGAACAAAATTCAGTCGGCAAAAGACCAGCTAAGTGAAAAAGAGGCGGAAATGCTGAAAGCCGCCGAAGAGCACGAAAAAGAACTGTTAGAGCTCAGAGAAGAAGCCAAAAAAGAAAAAATGTTTTTAGACGAAACCCGGAATATTGAAGAGGAATTACAGAAAGAAAGCGAGATTCTCGGGGAGAAAATCTTCTCCGCGAAAGAAGAGATACAGAAGCTTAACGAGAGCCGATCGGGACTAGAGGCTGAAACAGCGGATCTTGAGAAAAAGGCAGGAGAGCTCAAGACAGAGATAGACGCCGGGAACGAGAAGCTTATAGAGCTCGGAAACGAAATAACAAACATTGAGATGCAGATAGAGATGCACCGTCTTGAGTTTGAAGCCAAGAAAGCCGAGGGCGACGGGAATCTCAAGGTATTGAGAGAAGAGATAACAGGAGCGGAGAGAGAGCTGTTGTCATTGAGGGAGACGGTAGGAGAGGCTGTTGCTGAGAGGGACCGGCTCGAAGCGGAGAGGGAGGATCTCGGCAGTAAGAGAGGAGAGCTGGCGGCGGCGGTATCCGAGCTGGAGAGAGAGCATGAGGCTGTCCAGAGGGATAAGGAGACCGCGGAAAACGAGTATTCGGTTCTTGCCCAAAAGACGGCTGATTTAGAGAAAGAGAGAGAAAATCTTTCTTCCGAAATTGAAAAACTCGTGGATGAAAAGAATGAAGTCGCGGAAAAACTCGAAAGTGAAATTGAAGCCCTCGAGAGAGAAATTTCCGCGACAAAGGACGAAGCTCTTAAAGATACCGCCTCACTCGAGATAATCAGGGAAACCATAGATAAACTAAAATACCAAAACGAAAAGCTTGAAAACGAAAACACCGATTTGAATCTGAAAAAGGAGAACCTCGAGCAGGAGATATTCCAGTCTGAAGCGAGAAATGAGCTTGTTAAAAATGAGATAAAAGAATCAAGAGATAAATTGGAAAAACTCAGTGAGGAAATTGCCTTCGCAAACGAGAAATCTCTGAATCTGGGCAACGAGATAGCGAACTGCGAAATGCAGATGGAAATGAATAGGCTTGAATTTGAAGAAAAAAAACAGGAAAGAGAAGAATCTTTGAAAGCTCTTTCAGACGAAATTACGGAAAAAACTCTGGATTTGGCGCAATACGAGGAAAAACTTAGGACAACCAGAAAAAATTACGATGATTTTTCAAGGGAGTGCGAAGTAAAAAGAGAAGCAGCGGAAAATATAAGATCGGAAATGGAGGAACTGTTAAAAGGGACCGAAATCCTTTCAGGAGACATAGACCAGAAAAACAGGCTGATATCGGAGCTGGATGAAGAAGTGAGGAAGTATTATCAGAATGTTTCTATTCTTCAGGAAAGAATTGATTTAATAGAAAAAACTGCTTTTGAAAAAGAAAATGAATTTGAAAATTCAATAAATCAACTCGATGAACTGCTGACAAACCTCAGAAACGAGAAAGAAGAAAAAGACAGAGAAATTAATGCTTTTGCCGAATCCCTGGATAAGATGAAATCCGAGAAAAATGAACTCGAAAAAGCGATTACCGGCGGATCTGCAGAAAAAGCCCGAATAGAAGAAGAGATACAGAAGCTTAACGAGAGCCGATCGGGACTAGAGGCTGAAACAGCGGATCTTGAGAAAAAGGCAGGAGAGCTCAAGACAGAGATAGACGCCGGGAACGAGAAGCTTATAGAGCTCGGAAACGAAATAACAAACATTGAGATGCAGATAGAGATGCACCGTCTTGAGTTTGAAGCCAAGAAAGCCGAGGGCGACGGGAATCTCAAGGTATTGAGAGAAGAGATAACAGGAGCGGAGAGAGAGCTGTTGTCATTGAGGGAGACGGTAGGAGAGGCTGTTGCTGAGAGGGACCGGCTCGAAGCGGAGAGGGAGGATCTCGGCAGTAAGAGAGGAGAGCTGGCGGCGGCGGTATCCGAGCTGGAGAGAGAGCATGAGGCTGTCCAGAGGGATAAGGAGACCGCGGAAAACGAGTATTCGGTTCTTGCCCAAAAGACGGCTGATTTAGAGAAAGAGAGAGAAAATCTTTCTTCCGAAATTGAAAAACTCGTGGATGAAAAGACCCAAATATCCGATATGTTCGCCGGCGATATAGCCGAAAAAGAGAAATTGCTGTCTGAATTAGACGAAAAAACAGAAAAAAACACGGCAAAGCTCGACAGCCTTTTGACCCGGATAGACGAACTCGAAGAAAAAACGAGAGAGATGGAGAATGCCAAAGAAGAGCTGTCAAGTGAAATTTCGGTTTTGAACGCGGCCATCGAAGAGTTGAAAAAAAGCAGAATTGAAAAAGAGTCGGAAATCCAAGAGGCGAAAACCAGCCTTTCTGAAATTGAAGAGAGCATTAAAAGATTCGTTTCCGAGAAGAGTGAAATCGAAATATCACTATCCGTGATGCAGGCTGATTTTGAAAACACTAAAAACTATCAGGAAGAGAAAATTCAGGAAATGAACTCAGCCGTTGAAAGCTTGAAAGACGAAAAGCAGAAATTTTCCGAGGAGATAAATTCTCTCAAGAAAGAAATTAAAGAGAGAAATTTCGAAAAAGAATCCGTTGCAGAGACGATAAAAACGGAAAAAGAAAATTTGGAAGAGCTTAAAAACGCGATTGAAACAGAAGCGGACAGATTGAGAGAACTCTCACAGCAAGCATTGAGGGACGAGCAGATCAACGAAAAGCTTAAGGAAAAAGTTGAGAAAACAAAAAACGATTTCATAAGCGTTTCGGAAGAATACAAAAAACTTCTCACAGACAAGAAGAACGAAGAGAACTCGATTGCGGATATTCGTGCGGAAAAAGCGAATATTGAAAATCAAATCTCTATGCTGAAAAGAGAAACTGATAATCTAAAAGAGCAGATAAAGACTTCGGAAAACAGGCAAATTCAGCTGACTGAGCAGAACAAAGCGCTCGCGGAAAAAGCCGAAGCGGTGAGATTATATTCTGAAGAAATCATAAGAAAAAAAGACGAAATAAAGGGGCAGATTTCAGCGTATCTTGAAGGAGTCAAGGGCTCAAAATACGAACTGCAGGAGATACTGAATGCCATGGGCTCAATATACGGAAAGATGGAATCTCTCTCTGGTTACATGGAAATGTTCAAGAGGGAAAGAGCGTCTCTTTCAGAAGTCAAAGTAATATTATCTGGGGAGATGTCCGATGTAATGGACGCCCTCAGGCAGATTAAAAACGAAACCGAAAACGCGAAAAAAGAAGGCGAAGAGATATGGGCGGAGACCAACCGCATAAGAAACAAATTTCAATCGGAAAAAGAATCTTATCAGCTCGCGCAAAAAAACATGGCTGTGATGAAAGAGGAAATGGAAATTCTCGGTAAAAAGAAACGGTCGGTTCTCGACGAATTGAATATGGTTGAAAAATCAGTTAATCAGGCAAAAGAAAACAACACGAAGCTTCTTTTTTCCATTTCCGAAAGCATGAACAGGAAAAAAGAAATCGAGAAAGAAACTGAGGACACACTGAAAAGCCTTGCGTTAGTCAAAAAACAATCAGACCAACTCGGCTCTCTGAGAAGCAAGTACGAAAGAGAAATAAAAGATTTTGAAGATAAAAAGAAGGAACTGGAGCTGAGCATTTCTTCAGCTCAGACAGGCGACGCGAGAGCTTTCTTTGCTGAAAAAAAACGGCTCGAAGAAAATGTCGAGAAGCTCAAACGAAAAAATTATGAGTTAAACGCGGAACTCGAAATGATTAAAAGACAGAGCTATGAAGCGCCTGAATTTCTTAAAGATAAAGATATCCCGCCAATTTCTTTCGGAGAAACAGAAACTGTAAGCGCGGACATAAAAACTCTTAAAGTAAGAGCGGCGGAGCTTTCTGAGACAGTCGAAAAGCTGGAAAAAAGAAAAAAAGAACTTGAAAAAGCCGTTTTGAACGAAAAGAAAACGAAAAAAATTAAATCAGGACAAGATGTTTTCATTGACGACGACGAGATGATAAATTTCAGTTTATGATTTTCATACTGCTTTTACATGCAATGCTTTCCAATTTTGAATGGACGCCCGTCAGGCTTAAATACACCGGAGGGGACTGGTATAACGATCCATCATGCCTCCCGAATCTCGCCGAGCGGATAAGAGAGAAATTTAACCTGAGCGTTGATCCTCGGGAGTTTTCGATGAGCATTTTGCAAGCCTATGAATCAAAAGCGCCTTTTGTTTTCATGACGGGGCACGGAGGTCTGGTTTTTACCACTGAAGAAAAAAGAGTGTTAAGGCAATATTTAGATGAAGGCGGTTTTTTATACATTGACGACGATTACGGGTTCGACAAGGACATAAGGAGAGTATTGGAAGAGATATTTCCGGACCGCCCACTGGAGCCGGTATCATCTGAGCACATTATTTATAAATGGCCATATTTATTCCCCGAAGGACTGCCAAAAATCCATCTTCACGACGCGAAGCCGCCTGAAGGATGGGGAATAGAAATAGAAGGCAGGCTTTCGCTTTTTTACACCTTTGAGAGCAATATCTCGGACGGCTGGGCGGATTTCAGAGTTCACCGCGATCCCGAAAGCGTCAGGGAACAGGCTATCAGAATGGGTGTAAATATTGTCTGTTACGCGATGACTCACTGAAAGGACAGCGATGGCCCTCCGGCTGGATAAAGTTTTAGATATACCCGAAGAATACAGAGAAAAAGCCGAAAAAATACTAAAGAAAGCCGGGGAAGAATTTCCAGACAGCCTTACATGGGAGCTTGTGATTGAGACGCTGTATCTCTGGGAAAACGCTTCAAGCGCCACTTACGTCACATCCAAAGAAGTGTTTGAAGGCGACGAAAAAACCGGAGTGGTATTTTGTATAGCTTCAAGCGATTGGGCAGGCATGTCGGAAGCATGCGTAGGGGTTATACATTCGCGCAGATTCAACATCACAAGACTCATCGCCTTTGTCATTGACAATTCTGAAGAAAAAAAATCGGAGAACGTCGGATTGATAATTTTGTATATCAAACCGGAGAACGAAGACCTGAGAAGAGCGCTTTTCGAGGAGAAAGACAGCATAACGCGAACTCTGAACTTTGCGTCTTGGGGAAATACCGGAACCACCGCGCTTGTCGCTTCAGAATCGGGCAAAGTCGAAATGATGGCAAAAGTAGTGGAGTCTCTTGAAGAGAGACTGAAAGACAGAGAAGACATAAGAAAGAAAATAACAGTTCCTGAGGGAGAAATAGCGAAATTTTTTGCGAGCCGTTCCACAGAATATTTAAGGGAAAGGACGACAAAACAGATTGGAGAGCAGATTTTACTGAATTATCAGATAGTGAGCAGGGTAAGGGAAACGCAAAAAGGCGACGTCGTGATAGAGAATATGACGACAAACAGAGAAGAATTGACATGCATAACCGCGGCGGCGTATCAGCAGAATATAACACTCGACGATATACTCCTCAGGGCGGATCATTCGGTTCCGAAGGCAAAAAGGAAATTCGACAAGACTTTCATAACAAGAGACGGCATAAAAGTCATACGGCTCGAGATAAGCAGCGAGGACGATCATTTTTTCATAGGAGACGACCTCGAACGCCTTAAGAGAAATCTGATGAGAGCTGTGAGTAAATACCCTTCGGAGAATTACATGAATTTCAAAAACTTTCTCGCTGGAAGCCAGGAACACTATTCCAGAGCCGTAATTCCCATACTGCTGAGGGAATTCGGAGATTCCGGAATTTCCCAGATTTACATGTCACAGGTGTTTTCAGATGAGTTTTCGGTTCATTTCAAGATAGTAATTGTTAATTCAATGGCATGTATGACAAAAGAATTCGAAATCAGCTTTGTGGAGAAAATCGAAAAAATTCCCGGGTTTTTCGTTCTGAATTTCATACCGACAAAAACCTACGGGGATATCTGCGTTTTTATGTTCGATCTTCAATGCGACCTCGACGTGTTCGTTTCGGAAGAAGAGGCTTACAACAGGCTAGTGCAGTATCTTGGAGACGTTTTCGAAAGTTACAGGGATTTCAACGAGGGGATGCAGAAAGTTTATATCTCAAAACTATTTGAAGTGAAAGAAATCCTCAAAGAATATGACCAGAGGCTTGTATCCGATATATATTTTTCTATGGAAGGTTTTCACAGATATGAAACTCCGGCGGAAACGCTATCGCTTGAGATAAAAGCCGGTTTGGACGCGCTGAATAAGGCAAAAAACTCGATCTCCAAAAAAGGAGACGTCATCGTCGAGCTCGATTCTACGGGAAAGAAAAGCCTGAAAACAGTCATTGCAGCCATAGCAATGAAAGACAAGGAAATGCTGATGAACTGCCTTGGAATACTTCTCAGGAAATACGATATAAACCTCTGTAAAATAAACAGCGAACCGTATTTTCTCGTCGTAATGAATATATCTGTAAAAAACGGAGTTTTTTCAGAAGATGACAGAATGCTTATTGAACAATTCTGCGCCTGAACCCTATCAACAGATTATTTTATAAGAACTTGTTACGGATTATCCTAAAAAATCCGAAAAATAATCATGCAGGACGCTCCGGATTATTTCCTCGCCGGATTCAATGTCACAGCCTTTTAACATAACCGAGAAAATTGTCGGAGGGTCGGAAAAGATTATTCCCGCGTCATAGACGTGATTTTCGATAGTTCCTGTTTTGTGGGCGGTTTGCCATCTGCGGAAAATCCAAGAGGGAATTCTCTGATTGAATTTTTGGCTTTTGAGCAATTCCATCATGCTCTTTTGTGAAAAAAAACTAATTCCCTTGCCGAAAAAAAGGTGTCTGAAAAAACGGCAGATGTCGGATGAAGAGGTCTTGTTGTCTATGCCTCTTTCATGTGCAGGTATGTCCATAACTTTTCTCACTATAGACGTTTGTTTCATGTTCAAGTCATCGAGGGTTTTTTTCAGGCAGTTTTTCGGAACAAAATCCATGAGCATGCATGCGGCTTGATTGTCAGAGACTGTAATCATTTTCTCGGTTAGCTCGAAAAGACTGTAAGGTCTGTCCTCAAGAGTTCTTTCCACGGAGAAAGTTTTTCCTCTGATGTAACTATTAAAAATATTTTTCGGGGTCACTGAAAAAGAAAGAGAAAGCCTGCCCTCGGAATTCATCGAATACAAAGCAGCCATAAGGGGAAGTTTCATAAGACTCGCGCTGTGAAGAATTTTGTTCTGGTTTAAGGCGAAAGTTTTATGTCCCGGAGGCGTTTCAAAAGAGCAGGTCAGGAAAAGATTTTTTGTCTTGAACGCAGTTCTCAGAATTCTCTTAATTCCCGACATCTCTCTCAATCCAGCTTATCATTCCCGGTTTGACTTCGACTACAAAAAAATCAATGACAAAATTGTCGTGTTTTACTTCCACTCTGTAAAAGCCGGGAAGAATTCCGTCTATGAAAAAATTTTCTCCGAGTTCGGGGTCGGATTCGGTCTCTGCGGAATATGTCTCCGCGTAGAGAAAAGGCGTCTCGTTTAATCCCGGTTTGTAGAATCCGTATATTCTCAGACCAGGAAAAAGAGAGTTGTTTTTTGTTATTCTGCCTGACACGGCGCCTGTGCCTTCAGCAGGAAGCAGCCATACTGAAGGGTTGACTGACGCGCTTGAGGAACCCCTCTGTGTTCTCGCTTCGAGATGAAGATGATCGTTTGTCGCTCTGCCTGTGTGGCCAACCAGACCGAGTGTGTCTCCTTCGCTCACCGGATCTCCGGATTTAAGGCGTGAGGTTTCGCGAAAATGAGTGTAGAGAAATACGGCTCCGTGTTCTTCACCATGCAAAAAATATTTTACAGTGACGTAATTTGCACCGTTGCTCGATGTCCCGGAAGAGACAACAATTCCGTCTCCTCCCGCCAGAACGGGCGTTCCTCCGGGATTGTTGAAATCTATACCTTTATGGACTCTGAGCTTTCCGCCGAAAGTCGAGGAAAAAAGATATGTCTGATCAGGTATATTGTTGTATCCCCGCGGAAAAGGAGGCTTTATGAAAGGATGCGGATATTGAACATAGCTGTTTACGGAAGAAGAAATGTCGCTTCGTAAGGAGACGAGAGAATCGGCGGAAAACCCGCCTGCGGTTCCGAAAAGCCATCTTCCCCTGTGCTTAACGAGGGAAAGAACAGGATCGGAGCTCAATGAAAAAATTTTTTTAAGGCTTCTGCGGTCATAAATTGTGATTCCGTCAAAAGTTCCCAGATAGATGAAAGCCGAATCGGAATAGAAGCAGTTAGCGAAGTTTACCTTATCGATCAACAGCCATTCCCGGCCGTCGTGGATCCAGAAAGCAGAGTCAGAACCCGCCGCTAATGAGTCTGAAAGAAAGTAAACGGGTTTGTTTAGTGAAAAAGAGTCGGGGAACAAAAGGTCATCAATTCCGTTTTCCGTAAGGACGAATATACCCGCCATGCAGGAGACGGCGAGTTTTTCTCCGTATTGAGAAAGAGACAGAGCGTATGATTTTCTGCCTGATTCGAAAAATTTCACGGGTTTTAAGGAATTACCCGTCACTTCGCAAAGTCCGTCTGCAAATGAAGCGAAAACACTGTTTTCGAAAAAAGTTAATGAGGCGCAGTATTGTCTGAAAGGGCCCATTTTAGCAAAGCCCCATCTTTCGAAAGAATTTTTCCCGAAAAACAGCAGTCCGGATCCGCATGTGGAAAAAATCCATCCCGATTCCGTCTTCAGTCCGTCTGTGAGAAAATAATTGTCGGTTCCGCTGATTAAAGTGAGGTTTTCCGGCGAATCCCCTCTCCATGCCCCGGCATCAGCCGATACAACGAGAATTGAATCCCCCGGTATCTGCCGGATTTTGACTATCCTCGTTTCCTGAAGAAACGGAACGACGGCGGTTATAAGCAATGCCGCTATCATATTTCTCCTTTTTGCATTCCATGATAACAACTCTTGACCTAAAGAGCATCATTTTTTGCGTTCGGATTCGATTTTGTTTGATGTCTAATTAGGTTTCTGATACTATTTAGTGACTTTAAGTCTCCTTTATCAAATGTCAATATAAGCTTATCTTGGGAGTGTAAAAGGAGGTAGGATGGCTCTGGATATCATTCAGAAAATTAAAGAATCGGAAGAAAAAGCTGAAAAAATAGTGTCCGACGCGCATAACAAAGCCGCTAAAACCTTCCTCGACACCGAAGATGAGGTGAAAAGCGAACGCAAGAAAATTCAAGGTTCCTATAAAAAAAGACTCGAAGAATCGCTGGCGGTTTCCGAAAAAGAATCGGAGAAAACAATTTCCGAAATGAAAGAGGAATGCCGTTCTAAAATAGAAAAAGTCAGGGATCTGGCGAAAAAAAATCAAAGAAAAGCCGTTGAACATGTTTTATCAGAGACGGGATTCTGATTGAGCATAGAACCGATGGCGAAAATCAGAGCCGTTGGCTCAGCATCAGAAGAAGAAGCGTTTCTGAAAAAAATCCAGTCTCTCGGAATAATCCAGATAGAAGACGAAGTATCACGGGAAGTCCGCGAAGATCTCGGTTCCTATGAAATCATCGGCGGCGCGGAAAAGGATACAGACAGAATTCTCTCTGAAATAAAACTTGCTGAAAGCTTTCTCGAAAAATACAGCGTCCCGAAAAGTTTCCTCGAGAGTGTCCTGGGTGAAAAACTCGTTTTGAAGACAAAAGACCTTCTTAAAATTGTCGGAGATTTCGACTGCAAATCGGTGGTTGATAAGACGAAAGATCTCGATACCGCTTTGACGGAATTGAAAGAACGGGAAGAGAAAACAACGGAAAATCTCATGCTCTTCAGGATATGGTCGGAGCTCGATTATCCGGTAGAAGAAATAAGAGACGGAAGTTATTTCGAGATGGCCGCGGGGTGGATCCCGTCGAAGTTCGAGAACCCGGACATTTCGCCCGGTATCTGCAGTGTCGTCCAGAAAACAGCCAAGTCTTCTTCTGTGGTGGTTCTCTGGCTGAAAGAAGACAAAGAGCAGGTGTCAAAAAAACTTAAAGAACTCGAATTCGAAAAGGCTGATTTCTCAGGTTTTACGGGAAAACCGTCTGAGATAATTGAAAAACTCGAAAAGACGCTTTATGACTCTGAAAATGAGAAGACTTCCCTTTACGACGAGAGCAAAAAACTCGTCTCTCAGATAGAGTCACTGAGGATTGTCCACGACTATTACAACAACGTGTCGAATTTGAAAAATGCCGAACAGAGTCTTTTTCATACAAGACACGCTTTCGTGCTCGAAGGGTGGATAAAAATTTCGGACAAGGAAAAACTTTTCTCTCTTCAGCCCCAGTATTCATCAATTTCACTTGAGGAGATTTCTCCCGAAGAAAACGAAAACCCTCCGGTGGCTTTGAAAAACAGAAAATTATTTAAACCTTTTGAGCTCGTCGTTCAGCTCTACGGAATGCCGTCTTCAAAAGGGGTGGATCCGACTGTCCTTCTGTCTCCATGGTTCATTTTGTTTTTCGCCCTTTGCCTCACCGATGCCGCCTACGGTCTGTTGATTTCAGCTTTTTCACTCCTCGCGCTGACTAAGGTCAAAAAAAGTAAACTTCTGTGGATGCTTTTCTGGGGCGGCCTCGTGACCGTTGCGGCGGGGATTCTGACCGGTGGTGTTTTCGGAGATCTTTTGAGGGAGGGAAAAAGCGCTTACATCAAAGTTCCCGCTCTGACTTCGTTTTTCGGCAGACTCGTATGGTTTAATCCTATGGACCCTGTGCCGAAACCGGGTTCAAGCTCTCCGCAGGCGATGATATTTTTTAGGATAGCTCTTCTGCTCGGCGTTTTGCAGATATATTTCGGAATGATCGTCGGATTTATTTCCAACTGGAGGGACAGAATGAAGACAGCGGCTCTGCTCGACTACGGAGTCTGGCTGATTCTGCTTTCATCCCTTATAACTGCTCTTTTTTCTTCTCAGATGTGCATAGATTTGAACCTTTTCGAAGGAGACGCGCCGCCTGTTCGGGCGGCATTCACTCTTCCCGCTCTGGCATTTGCCGGGGTGATGGCATTTCTCGTCCTCATATTCGGTGCCCGCGAAGAGAAAAACTGGGGTTTCAGGATATTTTTCGGTTTTTTGAAATTGATTGTTTTATCTGGCGTGTTTTCATACATGGGCGACATAATGTCTTATGTCCGGCTGATGGCGCTCGGCATGGTTTCGGCGGGAATCGGCATAGCCGTCAATACTGTTGCTTTCATGATAGCGGGTTTGAAAATCCCCGTTCTAAACTGGGTGCTTTTCGCAGTTATATTTCTGGGAGGGCATTTGTTCAACCTCGCGATTAGCGCTCTCGGTGCATTTGTTCATACTTTAAGACTGCAATACGTCGAATTTTTTTCAAAATTTTTCCAGGGAGGAGGGAGAGAATTCAAACCTTTCTCTTTTTCCGGAAAATACACCGTAATACAGGATTAGTTTAACAAGGAGGACAGTCTCGATGACCGGTTTCATAAATTTGGCAATGTCAGTCGCGGCTCAGACAGCCGTGAACGGCGTCGGTATGGCTTTTGCCATAGCCGGAGCCGTGCTGGCTTCGGCTATGGCGGGTGTAGGTTCTGCGATTGGAATAAATTTCCCGGGAAGCGCCGCGGCGGCGGTCCTCAGGGAAGACCCGGATAAGTTCGGGAACCTTTTTCTTCTCGTCGTCCTGCCCGGAACACAGGGATTCTACGGTTTGATTATAGCTCTGCTCGCTCTGCCTAAGATAGGAGCGGTTTCGAGCGTGATGCAGGGAGTTCAGATACTTATAGCCTGCCTGCCTATCGCTATTACGGGACTTGTCTCCGCTATTTATCAGGGGAAGGTATGTCTGGCCGGGGTTCATCTGGTGTCAAAGAGGGCAGACCAGGCGATGAAAGGCGTCATATACGCTGCTATGGTAGAAACTTACGCCGTTCTCGGTCTTCTGACGAGTTTCCTCCTTCTCACGAGCATAAAGTAGGGTAGTAAATTGTCCCAGGAAAAAATTTCCCGATCAATACTCGAAGAGGCAGAGAAAAAAGCTGAAGTTATTCTCAATGAAGCGGCGAAAAAGAATTCTGATATCAGGCAAAAGGGAAGAGAAGAAACTGAAAAACTTAAAAGATATCAGGATGAAATTATAAAACAGCTTTCAGAACGTGAAAAAGACAAGCACATTTCGCTCGCCCAGCTCGATATGAATATGGATATTCTCTCTGAAAAAAGAAAAACTTTGGATTCGGTTTTTTCCGAGGCGCTCGAGAATATTCTGAAAAGGGATGAAGGATACTCTGAAAGGCTTATTAAAGCGATTTTATCCGCCGCAAAGACCGGCAGAGAGACGATTCACGTCTGCCCGCAGGATTCAAAGATTGTAGATGAAGCTTTCATAAAAAAACTCAACAAAAGCTTTCCCGGAAAAGGAGATTTCAAAGTTTCACCTGAGCATGTCAAGATTAGAGGCGGAGCCGTCCTGAAAGAAGGAAAAATGACGACAGACGCCTCTTTTGAGACAATAGTCGAAGAAGAAAGATATTTTCTCGAAAAAGAAGTCTCCCAACTGCTGTTCGGAGAAGAAGTTTGAGAAAACCGTATTTTGAAAACTCTCCTCAGGGAGACAGATACAATTTTGCGGTTTCTCTCGTCAGGTGTTTTGAAAATTCGTTTATTGACCTTACCCGCTACGAAAGGATGATGGAAGCCGCTGACGTCTCTTCGGCGCTTAAAATTCTTCACGACACGCCCTACGGGACTCACGTTCAGTCCTCCCCGGGGGATTTTGAAAATGTCCTCGTATCACGCAAAAGGGAAGCACGCATTTTTTTCGACGAATACTGCTTTAACAGGCACGCGAAGGATTTTATCTCGTCGCCCTATGATTACCACAATCTTAAAACAGCCGTAAAAAGCCGTTTTTCGAATGTGAAAAGAGAGAGTTATTCAGAGTTCGGATCGGTTCCGAGAGAGTCTTTCATGGCGATAGCCGCGGAAGAAAAAGTTGAAGAAGGCGATGGGAGCAAGCTTCCTGTGCATTTGGAAAAAGCTCTCGAAGCTTGTCTTGAGGGCTATTATCTGTCAAAAGACCCGAGGAGGATAGATTACGCCGCCGACATAAGCCTTTTCGAGAGACTTTCATACGACGCGGAAAATTCAAAGAGCGAATACATAAAAGAACTTCTCGCTCTCAGAGCGGATTTCACAAATGCCGTATCTTTCCTCAGAATAAAAAAAGGGGGAGAAGAGGTTAAAAACTCAAAAGACCTTTTTGTCCCCGGAGGAAAAATAAGCGCGGAAAGCATCTCGGACTGCCTTTTAAGACCGATGGATGATTTCAAAGGGCTTTTCTCGCTGAGCGAGTATTACGATGCGGCCGCCGTCATTGACGCCGGACCCTTTGAAATGGAAAAAAAAGCAGACGAAATGGAGATGGAGTTTCTCAGGCAGTCGCGGTATTTCCTGTCCGGGTTTGAACCTCTCGTCTCTTATTGTCTTTCGCTTGACATAGAGATACGTAATCTCAGGAGGATTTTTGTGTCAAAGAGAAACAAAATACCGTTTGATAAATTCAGAAAAGGTATTACGGAGGTCGCTTGACTGAAGGAAAAATGGCAGTCCTTGGAAAAATTGACCAGATCCTGCCTTTCTCGGCGATAGGCTTGGAAATTTTCTCTGTCGAAACGGCTGAAGATGCTAAAAAAGCGCTCATAAATCTCGCCGAAAAAAAATATACGCTCGTCATGATAACTGAAGATTTCGCCGCGGAACTGCTCGAGACGAGAATGAAGTATTCCTCCGAACCAGTGCCGGCAATAATTGCAATACCCGGAGCCGAAGGAGTCACCGGTTCAACTCTGGAACAACTGAGAGAGACCCTCAAACACGCGGTGGGGGCAGATATTTTATCGGAAAAATAAAGGAGAAATAAAGGTGAAAGAAGGCGTCGTCATAAAAGTTGCAGGCCCGCTCGTCATCGCGGAGAAAATGCAGGGCTCCAAGATGTATGACGTGGTAAAAGTAGGCCAGATGAAGCTCATGGGAGAGATAATAGAGCTGAAAAATGACAGAGCTTCAATTCAGGTCTATGAAGATACCGCAGGCCTCGGAGTCGGAGAACCTGTTTACCTTACTCATGAACCGCTTTCCGTTGAATTGGGTCCGGGTCTTATTGGAACTATTTACGACGGAACACAGAGACCTTTGGACAGAATAAGGGAAATAACGGGAAACATGATAACCAGAGGCATAGACGTTCCTGCTCTCGACAAAGAAAAAAAATGGAATTTTATCCCCAAGGCGTCGCAGGGAGACGATGTCGGAGAGGGTGACGTCCTCGGCGAAGTCCAGGAGACGGTTCTTGTGACTCACAAAATAATGGTTCCTTCGGGAGTCATGGGTAAGCTCAAATCCCTTAAAAAGGGCGATTTCACAGTCGAAGAAACTGTCGCCGTTATAGAAACGGAAGAAGGCGACAAAAATATTACGATGCTGCAAAAATGGCCTGTCAGAATTCCAAGGCCCTTTAAGAGCCAGATGATGCCGACGGAACCTCTGCTGACCGGACAAAGGGTTATTGACGCGCTCTTTCCGGTTGCTAAAGGCGGGACGGCTTGCATACCGGGGCCTTTCGGCTCGGGAAAGACCGTCATACAGCATCAGCTCGCCAAATGGTCGGATGCCGACATAGTCGTCTATATTGGCTGTGGGGAGAGAGGAAACGAAATGACCGACGTCTTGCTCGAATTCCCCGAACTCAAAGACCCTCGTTCCGGAGAGCCCCTTATGATGAGGACGGTCTTGATAGCGAACACATCGAACATGCCCGTCGCGGCGAGGGAGGCTTCGGTTTACACAGGTATCACCATTGCTGAATATTTCAGGGACATGGGGTATTCGGTAGCCCTGATGGCGGACTCCACTTCGAGGTGGGCGGAAGCTATGAGAGAAATTTCAGGAAGGCTTGAGGAGATGCCCGGAGATGAAGGATATCCGGCTTATCTTTCGGCTAAAGTCGCCTCTTTTTACGAAAGGGCCGGGAAGACGGTTTGTCTCGGGAAAGACAAAAGAATCGGAGCCCTCACTGTCATTGGAGCTGTTTCACCTCCTGGAGGAGACCTCTCAGACCCTGTCGTCCAGGCGACATTGAGGGTTGTCAAAGTTTTCTGGTCTCTGGAGGACAAACTCGCTTTTCAGAGGCATTTCCCGGCGATATCATGGCTTAGGTCATACTCTTTATACAACAGATCTCTCGAGGAGTATTTTGATGAGAATGTCCATGAAGATTTCACTTCTCTGAAAAAAGAGGCGATAAAAATACTCGAGGAAGAGGCAGAACTCGAGGAAATTGCGAGGCTTGTCGGACTTGAATCTCTATCGCCTCCCAACAGGCTGACGATGGAGATAGCACGCTCTATCCGTCAGGATTTTCTCTATCAGAACGCATTTCACGAGACAGACACTTATTCTTCAATTTTTAAACAGCATCTGCTTTTATCCGTAATTCTATATCTTTTCGAAAAATCTAAATGGGCTCTGGAAAGAAAAGTTGAGATAAGCAGTCTTATGAGCCTGAATGTCCTCGAAAAGATATCGAGGGCGAGATACTTAAAAGAGGAAGAGCGTTCGAAAATTGAAAATATACGGGAGGAAATCGACAGGGAAATCGCAGAGCTATACGAATCCGCGACATCCGGAGGTGGAAATTGAGGACGAGGACCGAATACAGGACTTTGACGTCTCTCTCGGGGCCGTTGGCTCTTGTCGAGGGAGTTCACGACGTGAAATACGAAGAGCTTGTCGAATTCAGGCTCGGAACCGGCGAGAGAAGAAGAGGGAAAGTCCTCGAAGTTTACATGGACAGAGCCCTTGTTCAGGTGTTTGAAGGAACATCGGGGCTCGACACCGAAAATACGGGCGCGTCTTTCAAAGGCAGAGGGATAGAGCTCGCCCTTTCTCCCGACATTCAGGGCAGGGTTTTCGACGGCCTCGGAGCTCCGAAAGACGGAGGTCCGGAAATCATACCTTCTCTGAGGAGGGACATAAACGGCGCTCCAATAAATCCTTTCGCCAGAGATTACCCCAACGAATTTATCCAGACAGGAATATCCACGATTGACGGCCTGAATACGCTCGTCAGGGGCCAAAAACTTCCGATTTTCTCAGGCAGCGGACTCCCTCACAACGAAATGGCCGCCCAGATAGCAAGACAGGCAAGCGTTCTCGGAAAAGGGGAAGAATTTGCCGTGGTCTTTGCCGCCATGGGAATAACATACGAAGAATCGGAATTTTTCATTCAGGACTTCCGCAGAACAGGAGCCATTGACAGGTCGGTTCTTTTCATAAACCTCGCCGACGACCCCGCCGTCGAGCGGATAGCGACTCCGAGGAGCGCACTGACAGCCGCGGAATATCTCGCTTTCGATCTCGAAAAGCACGTCCTCGTAATAATGACTGACATGACAAACTACTGCGAAGCACTGAGGGAAGTTTCCGCTGCCCGTAAGGAAATTCCCGGCAGAAGGGGATATCCGGGGTATCTTTACACCGACCTTGCGACCATTTACGAGAGAGCGGGAAGGATAAAAGGGTCGAAAGGATCAATAACCATGATACCTATCCTTACGATGCCTGAAGACGACAAGACCCATCCTATACCCGATTTGACCGGATATATAACAGAGGGGCAGATGATACTCAACAGAGCTCTCTACAGAAAAGGAGTAACCCCCCCCATTGACGCCCAGCAGTCGCTTTCGAGGCTGAAGGACAAAGGTATAGGAAAAGGCAAGACGAGAGAGGATCACGCCGACCTGTTCAACCAGCTTTACGCCGCCTACACGAGGGGAAAAGACGCGGCGGAACTCGCTGTGATTCTCGGCGAAGCGGCGCTTTCCGAACTCGACAGGAAATACCTTAAATTTGCCCAGAAATTCGAGGAAAAATACATTTCCCAGGATTTTGACGAGAACAGGACCATTGAATTCACATTAGACCTCGGCTGGGAACTGTTGTCCGTCTTCCCGAAGATAGAGCTGAGAAGAATCAGGGAAGAATACATAGAAAAGTATTACAAAGCGGCAGAAAAAGGGGAGAACTCAAATTGATTCTTGAGGTCAATCCGACAAGGCAGGAACTCTTAAAGCTCAGAAAACGCATCGTTATCGCCAAAAGAGGGCACAAGCTACTCAAAGACAAGCAGGACGAGCTCATGAGAAGGCTTTTGTCTATGATAGAAAACGTCAAAGAATTGAGAATAAAAGTCGAAAAGAATCTCGCCGAAGCTATGTCCGAATTCGCGATGGCAAAAGGCGGAACCGAGCCCGGGTTTGTCGAGACCGCTATAATGTTCCCAAGGAAAAAAGTCTCGATAGAGGTCGGAAGAAAGCAGATATTGAACCTCAAAGTCCCCTCTTTTTCAAAAAAGGTAAGCGGAGACATAATATGCTACGGTTTCGCGCAGACCACAGTCGAGCTCGACAACTCTCTCGAAGCTCTCGACAGGGTCACCGAAGAACTGTTGGACCTTGCCGAAAAGGAAAAGACGGTCTCGATGCTCGCCGACGAGGTCGCCAAGACGAGGAGAAGGGTAAACACCCTCGAATACGTCCTCATACCCAACCTCGAGGAGACCATAAGCTACATCAGGCAGAAACTCGCCGAAATGGAGCGCTCGAACCTCTCAAGGCTTATGAAGGTCAAGGATATAATAAGGGAAAGATAAACTATTATATTTGTAAAATCATTTTTTACAGGTATAATAGTATTTTAAATTTGCATTGAAATTTTGAAAGGAAAGTAAAATGAAAAGAAATTTCAAAGGTCTCTGTCTCGTAGTATTTTTCTCTTTCATTGCTACTGTTTTGAGCGCGCAGTATTGGACATACAGCGCTT
>CAYNIW010000015.1:0-59746 GCA_964397545.1 uncultured Desulfuromonadaceae bacterium
GTAAGATCCTATATCTACACTTTCGTCGCACATGCACTCTTTTCTCTGTGATTTATCCCTTGAAAAAGACATGTCTTTGCCGGTCAAATTTCTGACTAAAGAGGAATCAACGCATTTGCTTTTTTTTATTCCCAGTTCTGATAAGTCTTGAGCTTCGGCGCAGGTCATCGGCTCAAAGCCGCAAATCTCGCAGATAGAAGCGATAATTTCTGCTAATTCGAGTATGAATTTTTCATTTATTTCTTTGAACCCGATGTTCTTTAGCTTACCAATGTTTTTTTTATAAACATCTAAGAAGCTGAAAACGCATCTTTTCGTTAAACCTTCAAGTTGTCGCGCGGTTTTCCTAAATGAATCTATATGCCAATTGATGTCGTATTTTTCAGTTAGTATAACAGGATCATACCTGAAAATAACCCTCTCCGGGCCCAGCATTTTTGACAGTTTTCGAAAGACTTTAAGCCTGAAGTCGGTTTCCGGGATATTCGGTTCAATCTCTCTTCCGTAGGAATTAAGGGTGAATTGAAAATAATAAAAATAATCCCTGAGTAATGGAAGATACGGAATTATTGGATCTGGGTTTTTAGTCCAGAAGACGATAAAATCGACATTCTCCTTTTTTAGTGAAATTTCTCTTACCTGATTTTTATTTCGGGGATTTTTTACTAAAACTCTTCCCTGCCGGATACAGTCAAAAAACCATCCGGCATAAAACGCAGGAATGTCCGTGCGTCTGCTCGCGCTGATTATCATTTTACTCTTTTAACAAAATATTCGGCTAACTCAAAATCCGGCATTCCATGCACTTTTTTCTTTACTTTTCTTTTTGACTTGACAGTTTCTGAATGTGTTCAAAATCGTATGACGAATGTTTTACTCTTACAAGCTCTATGAATTCCACCGTTCTTTCCATTTCGAAACCTCATTTCCTAAATCTTCCCCTGTTGTTTTTTTTAGGGCTTCATAAGCGGAATCGTAGGGCAATCCCATGGAGAGGAGTCTTTCTTTGTCCGCCATGACAGATATCAAAAATCCAACTGCCGGGATTTTTTTTATTCCCTTTTCTGCGAGTTTTTCAATGATATAACAGGCATACCATTTATTGCCAATATCAGCGTAATTAGCCTCGTCGATGAGAAGGTTTACGGTTTTTTCGTCATTAATATTTATTAAAGCCTCTGCCGTTTGAGCAAGAAGATCGGCGTCTTCCTCCTCGTATATAATATTCACGAGCGCATGAATAGCAGTTCCTTCCCTGTTTTCGCCGAGTATTTTTGCCGCTTGTTCCTTTGTTCCGCTTTTTTTATCCGACAGAGTTTTTATCAGAGAATCAGAACCGCTTTTTTTGTATTCTTCTCTTGTTTTTTTTTCGGCTTTCGATCTTATGGCAAACGAAATCAAGATTAACGCGGCAAAGAGCAAAGCAATTATTATTCCCGGTGCCCAGCCCGAAAGGTTCATAAAAACTCTTTCTCCTTTTTCAAGCTATTAATGATCTGTAAACAAACAGGATATATTCTTTGATGAAAATTTAGCATCCAATAGAATGAAAACCCTTTTTTCCCCGACATTAAAAACAAAGGGATAATGATTTCCGGTTTTTTTCACAACATGCTCTCTATTATTTTCACGGAGCTCTTAACGCATTTCAAACATACTTTTTCCCTGACATCATTGTCCTTCAAAAACTTCTTTCCCTCTTCCGTGTTTATGTCGCATTCGACCATATCTTTGCAAATCATAGATCCGTTCATTTCGACAAATCTTTCAATGAACTCACGGGTCAGTTTATACGTTTCTTCTCTTTTATCAGTCCCGTTCAATCTGTATTGACCCCTGTTAAGTCCGATAACCATTATTCCGCCCATGACAGCTCCGCATAAATTCTGCAGTCTCGCTATCCCGCCGCCGAAAGGGCTCGTCAACTTCAAAGCCGTCTCGTCGTCTAATCCCGAATCAGGGGAAAAAGCCAAAAAGACGGATTGAGCGCAGTTAAAACCTTTTTCCATAAAAAGATCTTCTACTACCTTTTCTCTGCTCATATCCCCTCTCTGTTTAACTCTTTTTTACTATAATCGTCTTAAAACTATAAGTTATTTCTTTTTTTCTAATTATATCACCTCTTTAGCCCTGTGAATTATAGTAATTTTAAGAAGAAGATTATCTTACATATCAGTTGTTGTCTTTTGCTCTTCCCAAAAATCTATATAATATTGAATCTGCACTTCGAGCTCAATAGGTTTCCCGTTTAGCCTTCTCCAGTATGAATAAAGTATTATGCAGGACATGTCGTCGGGGTGATAAATACCAAGTGAGTTGAAATATTCCGACAATTTCGAACCGGACCACAACCCCCAATTGTTTCTAAGCCATGTTCCAAAACCATGGTGATATCGGATCATTTCATCCTCCGTTCTTTCAGCCATTTCTTCAATTATCTCTTCTGGAAGCATTTTATCGAGTTCAGTGAGACAATCTTCAACGTCCGCGGGGATGTAGTATCCCGTCGGTGAATTCTCGTCCCCGGTAGGGTTTAGCCTAATTTCACCGTTTTCATCACCGAAAATCGCAGAAGATAAAAATATTAAAATTGCCGGTAACCAGAATTTGTATCTCATTACTCCCTCCGTGTTTGACTATTTTCATTACGCCGCACAGGATTGATAAATTCCATTTATTAAGCGTTATTGAAAAAAAAGCCGGAGCTCAGAATTGGTGCTTAAGTTTTTTCACCAAAATGGAAGTCCCTATGACAATCAGGCGGTCCCCGTGAAGAATTTTTTCATTGGGGTCTATCTTGGTAATTTTGCTTTCGCCTCTCAATATTCCCACTACCGTTACGCCGTATTTCTGCCTGAAAGAGAGATCAGCCAGTGTCTTTCCTGATATTTCTGATTTTTCCGATACAGCTATTTCAGCGATTTCAATTTCCAGGGAATCTGTATCAGAGCCGTTTACGTCGAACCTGTTCAATAAAGATTCAGCATCCTGCAGATCGTCCGGATGGCCAGTCAGGACAAGTCTGTCACCAGGAAAAATCAGCTTTTCAGGATTCACTTCGAAATCGATATTGCCGCCCCGTATGACCGCAAGAATTGAAACTCCCGTCCTTGACCTAAGAGGCACATCCTTTATCATTTTACCAGCTTGTGATGAATCCGACCGCACCCTCACTTCGATAAATGCGATGGGCCAGTTTATGTCTTTGGGTAGATACTCCATGGCGTAAGTTAGCGAATCCGCTGCTTGTTCGGCGGCATCGGAATATGTTCTGAAGACCAGGTGGGCTCCCGTCTTTTCATATTCTTCCGCGTCCTGTTCGTTCGCCGCGGTCAAAGCGACTTTACCCGGGTATTTTTTTTCTTTCAAAAGATTTATAAGGATGGAGTTAAGGCTTCTTTCGCGTATACTGCTGACCACCCATTTAGCCTTGTCGAGAGGAAGCTGTTCGTGGATCTCAGGATCTGTTATGTCTCCGTATATAACCGGGATTCCCCTTACACGCCATTTGACAAGTGTTTCGGGGTCGAAATCCACGCCGAGGAGTGTTTTTTCCCTTCGCAAAAGCTCTTCTGCCAAACCGCTTCCGTAATTTCCGAGTCCAACGAGAACGACTTGAAAACTCTGATCCGTCTTTTTTGAGTCTATGGAAGATTCGCGATACGGATTACGCCTTTCAAACAATTTAAGGGGTTTTGAAAGCAATTTGTAGAGAAATCCGGAATATAGAATCATGTAAGTTGAAAAGAATATTGTCACAACTCCGACAAGCGTCACTATTCCCGCCGCTTCCTTTGAAATGTGCCCGATGCTTAATCCCATGGATATGACGATTAAAGAAAACTCGCTTATCTGCGCCACCGCGAGCCCGGATAAAAATCCTGTTCGTCTTCTGTATCCCATTATTCCCATTATCGCTATGACTATAAGCGGATTACCGATGAGGACAAAAAAAGACAAAACTACAGAGACGCCCAATCCGGAGCCGACAGATGAAAGATCAAGCCTCGAGCCCAATTCAATGAAAAAAAACAAGAGTAAAAAATCTCTGAGTGTAGTCAGACGCGCACCTATGGAATCCCTAAACTCTGTCGAAGCCAGCGAGAATCCCGCCAGAAAAGCTCCTACCTCTTTGCTGAAGCCGAGATACTCGCTTGCGGCACCGAGAAACACAGCCCATGCTATCGCAAAAAGAGTCAAAAGTTCCATGGATTGAGCGAGCTTTTTTGTCAAC
The DNA here is from genome assembly GCA_964397545.1 of uncultured Desulfuromonadaceae bacterium. GTDB lineage: Bacteria > SDB-A > SDB-A > SDB-A > SDB-A > JAFGIG01. Next base: position 4,235 of record CAYNIW010000015.1, read on the forward strand.
CACGGCAGGACAAACTTCATGAGCAAAGCTATCGAGACGAGGAAAACAATTCCTTTGCCGGCTACAATAAGAGCTGCCCTGTAAAACAGAAACCCTTCTCCCGCAGGTATTCTCAATGTGGTCAGAGCTACGAGAGCGATGATGGCGGCGATGTCCTGGACTATCAGAAAGCCGATTGCTATCTGACCGTGCAGGGAATCTATTTCTTTTTTATCAGAAAGGAGTTTTACTATTATGATAGTGCTCGAAAATGTAAGAGCGACAGCTATGTATGCTGATTCAACCACGCTCAGACCCAAACTAAAGACAATTATAAAACCGATCACGGAAGTGAATATTATCTGTCCCAAGCCCGTTGCAAGTGCTACGGAACCTATTGTTTTTATAAGTTTGAGGTCAAGCCTCAAACCGACTATAAAGAGAAGAAGGGCGATGCCCATCTGGGCGAGTAATTCGATTTTTTCGTGGCTTTCAATTATTTTAAGCCCTGAGGGACCGGCTATTATTCCGGCGACGAGAAACATTATTATCAGAGGCTGACGGAATATTCTTCCCATGATTCCGAGAATCGTCGCCGCGGCGAGAATCACAGCTACTTCAAAAAAAGCGTTGTTCATTTAAGATTTGTTTTCAATGCAAACTTGATTGTTTTATATTTCAACGCCGAGCGTTTTAAATAAAAACGTGAAGATATCTGCACTTTTTTCAATCAATTGTGACACAGGTTTGCCGTGGCCGTGCCCGGCTTTTTTTTCTATACTTAAAAGAACCGGATTTTTTCCGGAAGATTTATCCTGAAGAGCCGCTGCGAATTTGAAAGAATGCGCCGGAAAAACTCTGTCGTCGGTATCCGCCGTTATTATGAGGATTGGAGGATAATTCACGCCTTCCTTGACATTGTGCAAAGGCGAATAGGCGAATAAAAATTTGAAATCTTCTTCTTTCTCGGGATCGCCGTATTCGGGAATCCAGTATCTTCCGACAGTCCACCTGTGATATCTGAGCATGTCGAGAACTCCTACTTCGCAGACCACAGCTCCGAAAAGATCAGGTCTTTGAACCATGCAGGCTCCGGTCAAAAGCCCTCCGTTGCTCCCTCCTCTAATTGCAAGTTTTTCTCTTTTCGTGTATTTATTTTCTATAAGAAACTCCGCGACTGAAATAAAATCGTCGAAGACATTTTGTTTATTTTCGAGCATTCCTCCTTTGTGCCATTCCTCGCCGAACTCCCCCCCTCCTCTCAGGTTCGCGAGAACATAGACTCCGCCCTTCTCGATCCAGTAATACATGGGAACAGAAAATACAGGTGTCTCGGGTATGTTGAAACCACCGTATCCATAAAGAATCGTAGGGTTTGCTGAATTGAGGGTTAAATCCTTTCTGCGGACTGCGAAAAAAGGTACTTTTGTGCCGTCTTTTGACACGCTTAAAAGTCTTTCGACGACGAATTTTGAAGAATCCACGGAAAGCCCGTCTTCGCTAAGTTTAATTAGTTCGTCTTTGACAAAATCATACTTATAGACAGTCCCCGGACATGTAAAAGAAAAATACTTGAAAAACGCCTCGTCCTGTTCCGGCTCTCCGTTTATACCGTAGATTGTTCCTATATCAGGAAGAGGTATCTCTTTAATAAATTCACCCTCAATACTGAATATTTTCAATTCAGTGCGGGCGTCGTGAAGATATTCCAGAACAAATTTTCCTCCTACGACTTTTGCGTTTTCGAGTTTGTCCTTTGTCTCCGGGATGACTTCTCTGCGTTTTTCTTTGGACAAATCTTTGAGGTCAAGGGATATTATTCTGCCGAGCGGAGTGTCCATGTTCGTCCAAAGATAAAAATTATCGCCTTCGTTAAAGACATACTTGTATTCGGCTTCAAATTCGTCTATGAGATAAGTAAAGGGTTCATTCCCGTCTATTTTTCTTATCAAAATCTTATTTTTGTATTCCTTATCACTGCTTATGAAAACCATCAAAAACTCACCATCCAGGCTTATTTCGGTGTGGAATGTCCATTTTTTATTTTCTTTATCTTCATATATGAGTTCGTCTTTTTCCTGAGGATTTTTTAGCCCATGAAAATAAATTTTTGAATAATTAGTCATATCTTCCGGCGGGACAGAACCGTCTTCCGGAAATCTGTTGTAGAAAAAGCCCGAAGAGTCTTTTTTCCAGGATACTACAGTGAACCTGCACCATTTGAGTGTCTCCGGAAGGTCTTCTCTTTTTTCGACGTCAAAAATTTTTATCTCCTGGCGGTCCGACCCCGACTCGCTTCTGCCGTAGGCAACGTATTTTCCTTCGTTAGATATATATTTATAGTTCAACGAAGAAGATCCGTCTTCGCTCCATTTGTTCGGGTTCAAAAGAACTTCTGGGGGAGAATCGAGAGTTTTTTGAAAATAGAATACGGCGTGGTTTTGAATTCCGTCTTCTGCCAAGAAGAAATACTTACCGCCTTTATTTATGGGCGCTCCTTTTTTCGGATAATTCCAAATCTTTTTCAGATCGGAAAAGATTTTCCCAAACTGACCTCTTTCTTTAATATGCTGTTCAGAGAGTTCATTTTGAGCTTCCGCCCATTTTTTCACCTCTTCAGATTCTACGTCTTCAAGCCATCTGTGAGGGTCTTCGACTTCGACGCCGTGTATCAGTTCCACGAGATCAATTTTTTTTGTGTCCGGATATTTCATTTTTACCCTTTGTCATTCAATTCAAATAAAATAACTTCCCGATTAATTCTAAATCCTCATCAATATTCACTTTACAGGTCAAAAAGGACCCCATGATTAAAACCTCATTACTCGGGTTTGCTCTATGACCTATTTTCTCCTTTTGGTTTGTCTTTTTCTCTGCTGTAAAACCTCGTAGTCGGATATGCCAACTCGATATAATTATCCCGGCTGAATGCCTCGAGCACGGCTTCCCATATCTGCTGTTCAGTCTTTCTTCTCTGACGAGGTTCGACAAGATAACGGATAGTCAAAAGGACGCCGCTTTCCTTGACAGATGTATATATTATTGGGGTCAGTGCTCCGTAAAAAATCATATACTTTTCCGCCGCGTTTCGAATTTGCTCTTCCGCCCCATGAGAGAGGTGTTGAACATTGTCCCCAACGATTTCCTGGAGAAGGACTTTTGCCTTCTTCCAGTCGCTTTCGAAAGTGACAAGAATCGGAATTTCATTCCAGATATAACTGAATCCGATGTGATAATTCGCCAGAGGTTCCCTCATGACTTTAGAGTTCGGAACGTGGACTATTCTTCCAGTGCTCTGATCCGCATCCACCCAATTGCCTATTTCAACCATGCTGAACTGGAATAATCTGATGTCTATAACGTCTCCTGCCGTTTCACCTATCTGAATTCTGTCTCCCACTTTGAACGGCTTCCTGAAAATTATAAATAACCACCCCGCTATATTCGCAATAGTGTCGTGAAGAGCTATTGCGAGACCGGCGCTGACAAGACCGAGAAATGTTGTTATGGATGAAAAACCTCTGAACCATATAGGCCCTATTGTCAGAGCCAGCAGAATTGTATAGGCATAGACGATAATACGGCGCGAGTTGTATAATTTTTTCGTATCTTTTATTTTTCTTTTAATCACAATACCGATGACAGTCCTGAGCAAAGTCAGAAAGATAAAGACGCCGAGCGACAGAATTACTTTCCAGAGAACGTCTGTAGAAATATGAAGGTATCCGCTTAATGTTTCCATGTCTTAAATCTCTTTTTCATTAATACTACAATAAAAATTAATTTTTTTTGTCTTTTTTTTTGCTGTTCTCTTTATGTTTTTCAGGTTACCTCTGCTTTGTAGAAGAAATTTTTCAACATGTTTGTAATCAAAATCGGGTTAACTCTATATAGCACTTTTCATTAATCAATATTTTATTCATGGATTTTTGACATAAAATTTACAGTTATTTTACTGCTTTAAGCACGACAAAAGAGCCTTTGCCGTAGCCTTCTTTCACGGGTTCAACACTTTTGATATCGGTCAGTTTTCTGAAAATCGTCTGGGTGAATTCGAAATCATGAAATCCTGTTTTTCCTAATATTTTCAAGACATCTTCTACCTTGTAAAAAGTTGCAATACTATAAAATACATTCTCATTTTTATATCTCTGATAAATTCTTCCTATCGTGCTCTCCCTGTCTATAAATCCGATTATGAAAGATCCTCCTTCTTTCAATATTCTGTAAACTTCGAGAAAAGATTTTTCTACGTCGTCTAAAAAACAAATCGTCGTCACCATCAGGGCAAAATCAAATCTCGAGTCTTCATAGGGAAGATCTTCAGCGACGCCTTCAACTGCATCAATTCCCTCTTTAATGGCTATATCTCTCATTTTTCCTGACGGTTCCACTCCATGCTTTATTCCAAGCGGTCCGGCAAATCTCCCGCTTCCAACTCCTATCTCCACGCCTTCTCCCTTTTGGGGCAATAAATGCTTTACGGCTTGTATTTCAGATTGATAAGCGAAAGGATTTTCCTGGAACCAATTCTCGTAATCCAGAGTATTCTGTTCAAAAGGCAAAATTTTAGGCATAAGATCATCTCCTTTCAAATACACAAAACATTCCGAGTATCATGAAATTATAGATCATTGAAGATCCTGTTTCCAGATTTCAATGCAGGTTCTACTTTAAGGATTTTCTACTGATTATACCGATGTGTCCAGAGGCGAATATTCCGATGTCATTTCTTGGAATCAATAAGATATTTTCTCTACGGCTTGAACCTGCCGGGTATAAATAATATAATGATTTGCAGTCCTTTAATCTCATCAAGGAAGGAGTCCTCATGAAATATTCCAAGGCGATTCTGTTTTTAATTATCATGTCCGCCGCATCCGGCCTGCTTTTCTCACAGGGTCAGCTCGTATGGGGGCCTGTGACTCCCGCTTCACAGGACACCTGCGGCCTCTACGGAGTCTGCTACAACACCTCCAACGACAGAATTTACTACCTGAATATATATAGGAATCTTATATACATTGCCTGTTCGGACCAGAACCTCACGCCTTACGGCACTCTTCCGACTCCAAATGGCATGACGCACTTTACCGACATAACTTTTTGCAGTCATGACAACACTTTCTGGCTCGTCAACTGCAACAATGACATGGCATATCATATTGACACACTGGGAAATATTCTCGGATCTTTCATCTGCCCTGCGACGACATACGCGGCGGGAATCACATACGTTGAAAACACCGGAACACTGTTTTTCGTCGATAGAATGGCCAACTCTCCCCACTACATATACGAAACCGACACTCTTGGAAATCTTCTCAGCACGATGACGCATCCCGGTCAGGGGTATACGGGACCCAGGTGCCTCGCGGCAATACAGGCAGGTTACAGTTCACGGCTAATAAATGTTTTCACGTATTTCAATAGCACAGCAGGTCTCGATTCTTCATCCGTTTTTCTTTTAAACCCCGGGAACGGCGCATCTATTGCGGATTTCAGGTTTACCTGTTCCGCTAACGACAACATAAGAGGAGTTGAATTCGACCCCAGAGACAGCAGTCTCTGGATAACAAACTTTGCAGACGGTTGAGGTGGCTGTCCAGGTGCCTTTTTCAAGGTCACCGGCTTCTCAGTTGGAGGAGTTGAAGAAAACCCGGTCTCTATCTCAACACCCGGTCCTGTCCTATCAATAAATCCCAATCCTTTCAGGGGATCCGCAGTAATATCTTATCAACTAACCGCTGCATGTCACGTAAGCCTGAGAATATTCGATGTTACGGGCAGGGAGATGGCAATACTGAAAAATCAACATCAAAGTTCCGGCTCTTATCAGCTGATTTGGGACCGAACAGACGATCAGGGATTCCCGCTGAAGTCAGGGAAATACTTCTACCGATTTTCTACGGACAAAAACCAGACCACGGGAGTGATAAACCTGCTTTAAGTATTTTGCGGTCCTATCCGTCACGTTTGTTGTTCAGAGTTAAATGACTAGATCCACGGAACCAGTTTTCGATAACATCGGAGGCAATGAAACACATCTGCTTTGAAATCGAATAACATTCTCTCAGGGAGGGACGAATGAAATTATTCTCAGCGCTATTTCTGACTCTGCTGATATTGTTTAATTCTAAATCTCTTTTCTCCTGCACTACCATACTTGTGACATCGGGGGCTTCCGGGGACGGATCCGTCCTCGTCACTCATTCCGACGACAACGAACTCTGCGACGAAAGAATAATTTACGTTCCCGCTATGGATCACCCCCAGGGTTCGTGGAGGATGGTCTATCCAACGGCTGTCGCCATGGGTGAAATCCCCGAATACTACTGCTTCCTCGAACCCCGCCTCGTGTGTTCCGAACGCGGACCCGGATACGACACTCCCGGATACACGCGAACAATACCTCTGGATTCAATACCCCAGGTCGGTCACACATACGCATATTTCGACGGAAGCTACGGAATAATGAATGAACATCAACTCATGATAGGCGAGTGCACAAACGGCGCGAAAATGCAATTGAACTGTCAACCTGGAAAGAGAATATTCTATTCGAGTGAACTTTCGAGAATAGCCCTCGAAAGGTGCAGGACGGCAAGGGAAGCTGTCGAACTTATAGGATACATGATAGAAAAATACGGCTACTACGGGACTGGTGAAACGCTTCTGCTGGGTGATCCGAACGAGGGTTGGGTCATGGAAATGTGCTGCGGCACACCTGACAGTTCTGGCGGTTTGTGGGTTGCCAAACGTGTTCCCGACGGAGAATTATTCGTCGCCGCGAACGAATTCAGAATCAGAGACATTGTTCCGGGAAATCCGGACATTCTTTACTGTGAAAATCTTTTTGAAACGGTGCAGACCATGGAATGGTGGAAGCCTGAAGACGGCTATCTGGACTGGCTTAAAACCGTCAGTCTCGGGGAATATAATCACCCCTATTACTCTCTCAGAAGAGTGTGGCGAGTTCAAAGCCTCGCGGCTCCCGGTCTAAATCTCTCTCCGTGGGTCGAAGACGGCTGCACCAGGTATTATCCTTTTTCAGTGAAACCTGATCATCCCCTGTCTCTCCTTGAAGTGATGAACCTTCACAGGGACTGTTATGAGGGAACCGAATTCGACATGACCAAAGGAACAGCTGCAGGGCCTTTCGGTTTTCCATACCGCTATTACGGACCCTACGACGGTCAGGGCGATGTAGGAGATCCTAAAAGAGTTCTTGAAGGCGCGTGGGAACGAACACTCTCGGTCAGCTACTGTGGCTACGTTTACGTCAACCAAGCCCGGAAATGGCTTCCCGACGCCGTCGGCGGAATTTGCTGGATGGGTTTGGATCGGCCCTCAGAGACTTGTTTCATACCGTTCTTCGCCGGAATCAGCGATCTCCCGCCTTCCTTGCAAAACTGCAACACCGCAGAGTTTTCCGATCAAAGCGCTTGGTGGGCGTTCAACACTGTCTCAAATTGCACTTCGATAAAATACTCCTACATGATAGAAGACATCAAAACACTCAGGGACAGTATTGAAACATCGGAAATCCAACTGGTGTCTTCGATTGATTCAATGATCTTAAAAAACAGTGAATCAGGCGAAATCACGGAAAAAGACGAAGTTTATCTGACCGAACAATGTTTCAAAAATACAGAAACAGTCGTAGAAAGATGGTGGAAACTGCTGGCGTATTTGATTGTCAGCTACGACGACGGATACGTCAACACCGAAGGCCACATGGCTCAGGAAGTAGGATATCCGCAGTGGTGGTTGGAGCAGGCTGGATGGAAAGAAGGCCCGACGACTTACGAAAAACAGTGAAAGCTTATCCGGGTTTTTCCTTGTAGAATTTCTTTGCAGTTGAAATGTTCGAAACATACAAGGTCAGAACATTCAGGTCCTTCACTTTCTGAATTAATTAAATCAGGATTTTTTGTGTATTAAATATATTTAATTTATTACGTCTCAAATCAAACAAGTGCCATAAAAACGAGTAGCGCGTGAAGGTAAAAAGATCCGGCCAGAAGTGCGGGGACACAGCACAAGAGAATCATGAAAGGAACAATGACTTTGTTTGCATTTCTCAACAGGAGATATATTCCGTAATTTCCGAGAAAAAGGCTCACAGACGATGAAAACATAAGGAGAGAAAGAGAGAGAAAGCGGTTCAAGGAATGAGGGATAAATCCTTGATCGGAGTAAATCGCCCATGACAAACCGTAGATCAAAAACGGCGGGATGATCTGAAACAACAGCGCCGACAAGGGAATTGTGTATGTTTTTCTCATCTGATTCTATCGTCTTCCTCAAGGATTGCTTTGGATTGAGTCCACGCTTTTTCGGCGTCGAATCTTCCGCCGCTCACAAACTCAAGCCTTTCAAGAAACACCTTCATTCTTTTGTTTGACTCCCGGACGGTTTCCTGAAGTGTCTGTCCGCTCGTCAATCGTCTCAGAAAGAAGAAATAGAAAACGGGCGATTTGCTTTCTCCCGGGTGGCCTATGTATGCTTCCGCACCCAGATCGAGCCATACAGGAGCCTGGTAAATATCGTTGCAACCTGTGTTGTAAACCATCCCAAGATTTACTGTTAAATTCGAATCTATATCCCACATCCAATAGACGAAATCATTGTCGTGGGCGAGTATAAAAACGTCGACTTCGGAGTATTTTTTCAGACTCATAACCAGCGCCGACAGAAATTCCTGTTTCTTGTCGCCGGGAAAGGACTGCGTCAAATATGTGACCGAACCGTAATACCTTTCCAGGTAGGGAATTGTAAAATTCTCCGTTCCCCATTTCTGGAACGGCGTCACGTCGTCCCGTATTGCCACTGCGGCGCGGTTTTCCATGTCTTCAGCTTTTTTCAAAGAAATAAAAAATCTATCGGTCAAAAGGACAATGCAGAAATAAGATAGAGCAGAAAATATTATGATCGCCGAGAAAGCCCAGTGTTTTTTCATTAGACCTGATTTTCAGCACTTCTTGTTCTGGCACTGATATTTTTGCAGTGAAATTTACATCTCCTGCCGTCAATCTGCAAACATTGATTTTTATTCATTTTACACCATTCCCAATTCTCTTAGCAAATCCGCAAGGACTTTCAGTCTTTCGCTAAAAATTTCGTCATCCTTGTGGAGGCATTCATCGAAGAGCTTTATGTCATCTTCTATTTGCTCGTTTTCAGAGCAAATGGAAAAATTCATAGCTCCTCCCTGGAGTCCAATCCTGTCCAGGAGAGGATATTTCGGAAAATCCTTTTCATTTTTCATATACCTGTCTCTGAAAAATAATTTCGCCCTGCAGATGAGAATCGCAAGGTCCATCACTCTGTGAAAGGGAAGTTCTTCGGACTGACGCGACCATTTTTTTCCAGTGTGTCTCCAAATTTTTGCCGATATATCAACTTTCCCTCTGTCGTTCCACTGGGCTAAACCCAATGAAAGACCCTTAGCTTCACTCCTGTAAGCCGATCTTCCGTCAATTTTGTCGTAATCCTCTGAAACTATCACCGGTTTGTGCTTTAAATCTGTCGGAATTTTCATTTTTCCTCTCTTTTTACTCATTTAGTAATATACTAATATAGTAACGTGAATCATGTCAAGAAGATTTATTCATTGCCATTTTCAAACATCAATTTGCCGTTGTTATTGACGTCTCACGCCCTCTGTATTACAATATTTACGTGATATATTATTAAAATGAAGTAGTTTCAGTAAGGCTCACTGCAAAGGAAGAGAGAAAATTGTCTTTTCTCGCTGAACACTTTGAAAAAGATAAATCCGCTTTGATAAAAAAATCTATTCTTGATTTATATGAAGATCTAAAAGATATAGAAACAATAGATAATTTTGAAAAGCGGGAAAAGAAAGAAAAAGTCAGATTTACTAATAGCAAAATTCCTCACAAATTTAACAGACGGCATCTTTAACTATTATCATGGACTTTTACTGACTATGAATACTTTTTTTGAAATATTCTCTGAAGCTTTAATATTGGGAAAACGCCTTCATATTCGACAAATTCCAAAACCCCTTGTCGGCAAGATTAATTTTATAAGGAAAAATAATAGCGTTGACTAACCTGGTAAAAAACAAACAGCCAGCGATTCATGATAAAAGCCTGAGTCATTATGGAAAAGCTTATCATCTCTTCATTGATCCATTGTTGAATGAAGCAAGGGTTAATATTGTCAAATTAATACCCGAAAAATCTACTGTTTTTGACGCAGGATGCGGGACAGGAAGGTTATCACTATTACTGAAAGAAAAGAAAAACTGTAAAGTCGTAGGAGCTGATCTGTCCCTGCAGATGATAAATTTTGCGCAAAATCTAAACTTTTACAACGATGTTGAATTTATGCATATAGACCTTGAAAACATAAAAATGTTCGGAGAAAAACATTTTGACTATTCAATTTTGTGTCAGGTTATCCATGAACTGCCGTCAGATAAGCAGAAAAATGTTTTAAAAGAAATAATACGAATTGCCAAAAAAACAATCATTCTTGATTCAAACGCTCCTTTACCGAAGAATATTGTCGGTTTCGTCATACGCATGATTGACGCGACCATAGGAAGGGATCATTACTATAATTTCAAATCATATATTTCTACAGACGGGATTATTGGAATTTTGGATAGAGCAGGGCTTACATCCCGAATAACCCAGAGAATAGTTTTTAAAAGTAACTGCCAGCAAATTGTCGTCTTGTCTTAAACACTAAAGAAAGCTTTTAAAAAGTAACAAAGTCACCCGCATCATCAAAGTTTTAAAAAATTTGTGAGCAGAAAATAATATTTATAAACATCTTTAACACCTATTGGCAGAAGTAGTATTTTCCATTACAATCTCTTGGTTTGCTCGCAAGTAAGCAGTTTCCTGTCATGAAAAGGGAGACGGCAATTCTAGTCCTCCAATTAGAGTTATGTCTCCCAAATAGAGTAAAAAGGAGTATATCAATGCCTCAAATCGCAAAAGGGGGGAAATTTGTTTTTGGCTGGTCGATAATTAGCCAAAAAGGGTGTGTAAAAATCCCTGAGGCGGTATATCAGGAATATCATCTTTATACCGATGATAAGGTAATATTGATTTCCGGAAGTATAAAATCAAGAGGATTTTGTGTTTCCAATTATACATTGATGAAAAGAACAGTGTTTAATGCTTTATTCACCGATCATCCTGAAATCAAGGATTACTCATCCGATGAAGGTCATTGTATAATGTATAAAAAAAGATTGTATTGCTGGCTGAAAATAAATCCAGAGGGAATCCTGAGATTACCTGATCAGACAATGAAATCTTTCGCAGTAAAACCGGGCGATCGTCTTCTTTCAATAAGAGGAAGCAATGTCGCTCAAGTATTTGCATTAAAAGGGCCTATAGTAACAGCGGCTGTTAATTACGAAGGCATAATTGATGAATACTATTGACCCAAACAAAACAATTAGAAAAAAAATCAAACAGGAGTTGTCGAAAGATGGAGAAAAATAAATTTTTTAAACCTCTTTTATTCATAATATTATCATCGCAGTTATTTGGTTTTACCGGAATTAGTTTGGAAAGGTCTCCCTCTGAAGTAGAAATTTTCGCCGAAGGAATCGTATCTACGGATTTATATGAAAGGGATATCGCCATTTCGCCAAAGGGAGATGAAATAATTTATACTTTGTGTGATTATAAAAGATCAATAATGTGCCTTGTGAGGATATTGAAGATCGGCGATGCACGGAGTAATAGAGAGTTATTGAGTTTTTCAGGGAAGTATGCCGATATTGAGCCCAGCTTTTCGGTGGACGGAAACAAATTGTATTTTGCCTCCAACAGACCTTTAGATTACGACACAACGAGAACGGATTTTAATATTTGGGTTTCAGAAAGAACTGAATCGTCTTGGACCGAACCTGAACCTTTGCCTCCTAATGTCAACACGGAACATGATGAGTTCTATCCTTCGGTAAGCCGAAACGGCAATTTATATTTTACCACTGTCCGTGAAAACGGATTCGGCGGTGAAGATATTTTTGTCAGCAGATGCGTTGACGGCATATATTCAGACCCTGAACCACTGGATTCAAGTATCAATACACCGATCTATGAATTTAATGCCTGTATCTCACCTGATGAAGATTTAATAATATTCAGTTCGTTCGGGAGGAAGGACGGCCTCGGCGGAGGCGATCTTTATTACAGCATAAAAGATGAAACCGGAAATTGGAAGACTGCTGTGAACATGGGAGATATTGTCAACTCCGAGTATCTGGATTATTGCCCTTTTATTGATGTCCCCAGGGATAATTTCTATTTTACAAGCGAAAGATTTCTTCCTATAAATGAAAAATTGGAGAATGTAAACCAACTGGAAGATTTTTCGAAAGGAATTCTCAATGGCATGGGCAATATTTATAGAGTCCGTTTTAGTAAGATCTAAATTCGATGACTTGCCACTAATTATCATGTAACGCATTAAAAAATTTTACAGAAAAGAATCAAATAAAATATTTCGCACGATAACAGTTGTCCTTCGGCGCCGAAGCTGTTATTACAAAATCCTTTCTGTCATAAAAAGTTATTTATTTAATCTTCTTGATATAAACATGGGTTTGTCTTATATTTCATGCATTATATTTCTACTACAAGCCTGATAGGTAAACAAAGACAAGATGCCCGAAAAAAGTGTGTAAAAAATATACATTAAATAACAATAATTTTTACTTCAGTAAAATCATAGACTCCTGCTCAGGCGAACGAATACTCAAATGAGCACGGTATTTCAAGATTTGACGGCTCTCAAGACGCTCCTGAGCAATCATCCCATGTTTGCCGCGGGTATACTACTTATAGCCGGTTATATTCTTGGCAGGCTCGCTTCGAAGATTTCTCTTCCGGAGATAACAGGTTACATTGTCGCCGGGCTTCTCGTCAGCGACGCGGTAACGGGCATCTTTCCGCGTCAAATGGGACAATCTTTCCGGTTTACAACAGAAATTGCGCTCGGATTGATAGCTCTTACAATCGGCGGTGAATTCTCTTTGGCAAAACTGCGCAGGTTGGGCCGAAATGTATTGGTAATAACCCTTGTTCAAATCTCTTCAACTTTTATTCTTGTGACAGCCGCCTTGCTTGTTTTTAAAATGCAGCTGCCGTTCGCTTTGCTTCTCGGCGCCATTGCCACCGCGACCGCCCCTGCAGCTACAGTCGCGATTGTTCAGTTATTGAGGGCTCACGGTTTGTTCGTCGATTACCTCTACGGTGTAGTAGCCCTCGACGACGCCGGCTGTGTGGTATTGTTCGGTTGCATTTTCGCGTTCGCTTCGTCTTTGTTGGCTCCTTCCAGCTCAATGGGATATGCGGGTATGGTTCTTGAAGCTTTCGGAGAAGTTATATTCTCTGTGATTGTCGGACTTCTTAGCGCGCTTATCATTCACTGGGGCACGCGCAGAAAGAAAAAAACGAATGAAATTATGATTATTTCTATCGGTGTCATTTTCCTTTCAACAGCACTTTCAATTGTCCTTCATCTCTCTCCTCTTCTAACGAACATGGCGGCGGGATGTCTTCTCATCAATCTCTCACCGCGCAACAATCGTATCTTCAGAATTCTTGAACCTCTTACACCTCCCCTCTATGCGTTGTTTTTTGTCATTGCCGGAACAGAACTTCAGCCGCAAATTTTACTCAAGTCCGGCACACTCCTTTTCGGAGCAGTGTATATTTTGTTCCGAGCGGCTGGCAAATACGGAGGTGTTTTTCTCGGATCATACCTGATAAAAGCGCCGTCGAGCATACGTAATTATCTCGGATTATCTATGCTTCCTCAAGCCGGAGTTGCTATAGGTCTTGTCCTTCTCATCCAGGCATCACCCCTCATAAACAATATTGCTCTGCACCAACAGCAGTTCATACTTGGCATTGTCAATATAGTTTTGCTGTCGGTGTTCATCAATGAGCTCATAGGCCCTCCGCTTTCGAAATTCGCGGTAATCAAGGGCAACGAAATGGAGGAATAATGGATCTCATTTCCATACTCGACAGAAACGCCTGCGTGCTTAACATTCCGGAGCGTGATCGGGAAGGAGTTATCAGAAGGATTGCGATGATAGCTTCTAAAACAGAAACTTTGACCGGAGTTAATCCCGAAATAATATACGAAAAACTTATGTCGCGCGAAAAAGAGGGGTCAACGGGAATTGGAAACGCTATCGCCATTCCGCATGCCCGCATCGAGGGCATGAAGGATTTTCTTCTTTTCATTGTGACCTCTCATCGGGGAGTCGAATTCAATTCCATTGATAAAAAAAAGGTGCACACTTTTTTCGTCGTAATAGGCCCGGAGGAACGCGTCAACGACCACCTCAAAATACTCGCGGCAATATCCCACATTCTCGCATCATCCAACGTCAAAAAAGAACTTCGCAGAGCAATAACCAACACTGCTCTTTATGAAGCTTTTCTTCGCAACGTGCGCATCGCGGATTCAAAATACGACTCGAAACAGAAATTCAAAGCGCTTTTCGTCATTCTATACTTTGACGAGTTCCTCTATGATATTCTTGAGTTTTTCATTCAGGAAGGAATTGAAGGAGCCACTATACTTGATTCATCGGGAATGGGTCAGTATATATCGAATATTCCACTATTTGCAAGCTTCATCGGTTTTATGAATGAAGCCAAGAACCACAGTAACACTATTGTCGCTATGATACCTGAGGACAGGTTCAATGATATCGTCGAAGGAATCGAGGAGATTACTGGAAACCTCGACAAAAAGGAAGGCGCCATGCTTTTCGCGGTAGATGTCAGCTTCGCGAGGGGCACGATGAAAATGATGTGATTAGTTTATTCTTTCCACACTAAGTTGAGATCAAAGAGGTCTCCGATTGAATCAAAACGACAGAATGCGGATAAATCTTTTAAGAAGAAGAAAGAAGTTCTAACTGCGAATTAACGCGAATAAACACTAAAGGAAAGAAAAAGGAAGTATAATCGCGAATTAACGCGAATAAACACTAAAAGAAAGAAAAAAAGATATCCACCCCGAAGGGGAAGAAAGAAATGTAAAGAAAATTTTCTTTATAAAAATTTATTCTGAAGGGGCAATGCTTAGAAAAATGTTTGCAATAAGTCCTTACGCAACTGAAACATTTCATCCCCTTATCGGCAAGAATTATAAGGAAGAACAACGGTTTTGACTAACATGGGAAATGATAGTATGAACAGAATGACAGAATCAAATCGGATGGCATGGGATGTATTAGCCGAAACTCACTATAACAATTACCATATAGATAAACTCGTTTCCGGAACTCCTCTGATCAACAAAATAATTAGGAAAGAAGTCGGTGATGTCGCCGGAAAATCCTTGATCCATCTTCTTTGCCACATCGGAACCGACACCCTCTCCTGGGCTCTGCTCGGAGCTGAAGTGACAGGCGTGGATATTTCGCCTAATTCGCTTAAATTTGCGCGGATTATCGCCAAACAAATGTGCATTTCAGCGGATTTTATAGAATCAGACATACTCTATGTAAAAAACCGGGTGAAAAAAAAGTTCGACATAGTATTTTCGTCAACCGGAGTGCTCTGCTGGATACCCGACATTAAAGTTTTTGCCGAAAGCGTAAGATATCTGCTTAATGACGGCGGTTTTTTTTACCTGTTTGACGGACATCCTTTAAAAAGTGTCTTTCTTGACTCTTGGGTTGAATTTTCAGATAACACTGTTAGAGGTGATTATTTTCGCAGAAAAGTATGGGAATATGACAACATGGAGGATTACACGGATCCCGACCTGAAAGTGCCCAAGAAGTCATACGAATGGAACTGGACCATGGGTGATGTGATCACCGCTTTTTGTGAAGCCGGTATGCGCATTGATTTCTTACATGAATTCCCCCGGTTTTTTTACAATGGCTACACGCCCTGTGATGTTGACACTGAAAAAGTGGAGCTTTACCCGTGCACATTCAGCCTCAAAGCGACGGCTATAGGGACAAATTGAAATGGTTCAGATCATAAATAAGGAGTTGTGATGAATAAAAAAATTTTAACTCCACAAAATAAATCCGATCTGAAAAATATTCCTGGTATCGGAAAGAGTATTGAAAGGGATTTGCAGGACATCGGCATCAAATGCGTTGACGATCTGAAAGGCAAAGAACCAGAGTATTTATACAATAAATTATGCGCCTCTAAAAACACGGCTGTTGACAAGTGTGTATTATACGTATTCAGATGCGCGGTCTACTATGCCGAAAACAAAAAACACGACCCTGAACTGTTGAAGTGGTGGAACTGGAAAGGAAGATCTTAAACGCCATCTTACAGAGGGATTGAAACGCCGAAAAGTCTTCTAAATGAATTTGTTACAATTTTGTCGAGCTCAATTGACAGAAGAATTTTTTTTTAATTCATTTTTTTGAAAAAAGGACAAAAGCATGAAAAAAGAAATCACAGAGATCAAAACACTTCAATCACTCGAATACCACAGACGTGTGATGAACGCCATTTTAGACCGCTTTATCAATAACAAAAGCGTATCAGGTGTTTTTGTCAGCGGGAGCGTTGCCCGCGATTCTATGGACGAATTCAGCGATATTGACATCGGCATCTGTTATAAAAACGAAAAAGAACGTTTAAAAGATTGGGAAGTCAGGTGTGACTGGAATATTTTACCCTGGTTTCACCGCTTTGACGCCGACCATATAAAGCCCTTTTTCGTGATATATTTTTTTGAACCTTGGGTGAAAGCAGACATCAACCTTTATACCAAAAAAGACCTGCCTCCTCCGGAGGGCGGAATCTACAAAATCATACGTGACGACGAAGGAGACCTTAAAGTATGGATCGAAAATCAAAAAACTTGGAGTCCGCCTAAACCCGACTGGAGCCAGGCCGCCCACGAAGACGAAAGGTTCTGGGCATGGAACCTCTATCTTTCGGCGCACATAAAACGTGGGGAGCTCTACGGAGCGGCTCGTGAATTCCCCCAGATTGCAGGGATAATGGAAACATGGATCGCGCGCCTTAACGGCAACGCGCGTTTTGAAGCCAGGCATAAAGAAACAGAATACAGCAAAGAAGAAAGACTTGGGGCATACCTTTTTCCTGAACCCACTCACTCATCTCTAAAAAAGTCGGTGACCACCTTTGTGAGAGAATTTACCGAACTGCGTAAGGTCGTCCAGGACAAAATAAAACCCAACTGGAAAGTTACAGAACGGACAATTGAAAAGGTTACGGCTTTAATTGAAGGAATTTAGAAAATTAAAAATCCCCGTCATCCAAAAGAATGGCGTCCGGTTTTGAAAGAACTCTTTCTGCAGGAAGATAAAATATGAAGTCAAAGAGCTGTTTGAGAACAGAGACATTTTGCGATATTCTTCAAAACACACAATGATAGAAAAATGAAAAATACATTATTTGACGAAATAAAGCATTTCTGCGATGAAGATGTTTACGAAATCGGATTTGCTTCATTATCCGGACTCTTGGATCTGAAATGGACCGGTTATTATTTCGGAATATCTTTAATGAGAAAAATTGATTGTTCAATAATTGAAAGAATCAGAAACGGTCCGACGACAGAGTATTACAATCTATACAACAGCATAAACGCAGAACTTAACGCAAAAACAGAAGAAATCACCTCTTTGTTGAAAAAAAACAATATTAAAGCCGCGGCAATTAAAGCTACATTGGACGACAGTGAAATAGATTTTGATTACTGCAAAACCTTAAGGTATTCGTTGTCTCACAAAATGGTTGCGACCCAAGCAGGACTCGGCTGGATTGGAAAGACAGATCTTTTGATCTCACGCAGATTTGGTCCAAGGATCAGATTGGCGAGTGTTTTAACCTCTTCGAGAATTACTGAGGTCGGCGTTCCGATAAATAGGAGCCTCTGCGGTGACTGTAATTTATGCGTGATAAACTGTCCGGCACAAGCCGCAAACGGCTTTCTTTGGGACAGCACTGTTGACAGAGATGTTTTTTACAACCCATTCAAATGCAGGCAATACGCAAGAGAAATATCGGCAACAAGAATTCAAAAAGAAATCAGTTTATGCGGAATCTGCATATCCGTCTGCCCGATTGGAAAGAATTGAAATGTCAGTATTTGCAGATATGAAGAGGGTATCATTTATACATCTTTCTACATGCGCATGAACCGAATACAGCGGCAGTGATACAAAGGAGCATGAATGTCGTTCAAATTTCGCGTCGGAATAGTTCAGTCGAAAAGTGATTTCGGGAGCCTTGCTGAAAACACCGAAAAAGGTATTCAATACATACAACGTGCAAAATCATTGGAAGCTGATATCGTCCTGTTTCCCGAGTGCTGGATCACAGGTTATTCCTTTCCCTGCTTTTCTGAAATAAAGCCTCTTGAAGATGCTATAAAATCAAATGAATTCGCCTCTTGGTCGGCTCTCTCACTGAATGAAGAAAGCGTTTTCCTTAAAAAGTTTTGTGAAACGGCCAAAGAGTCGTCAGTCGGAATCGTCATTACGGGATTCGCACATGGCATAAAAAGACCGAGAAACTCCGCATTCGTCATCGACAGGTCAGGTAATATTTTAATGCGTTACGACAAGGTTCACACCTGTGATTTCGACGACGAGAGACTGCTCGAAAGCGGCGAAGAATTCAATGTCTGCGAGTTCGACGGTGTTAAAATCGGCGTAATGATCTGCTACGACAGAGAATATCCGGAAAGCGCCAGATGCCTGATGCTCAAAGGCGCTGAAATCATTCTCGTTCCGAACGACTGTAAGTCCATGGCCCCGAGGCTGAAAGCTCTTTCTACGAGAGCATACGAGAACATGACCGGTATGGTCATGGCAAACGCGCCGGGAGTAAATGCCGGATGCTCTTGTGCATACAGCCCGATAGTGTGGGATGAAAATGAGATTCCAGTTGACAACACGATAGTAGAGTGCGACGCGACGACCGAAGGCGTTTTTATCGCTGAATTTGATATTGATGAACTTCGGAATTACCGGCGCAATGAGATGATGGGAAATACATATCGGAAAGTCTCCGCATACAAAGGTCTTCTCGATAAAAGGATTGACGAACCTTTTCTGCGATGACCATGTCTGCTTCCGGTTTTTCATACACCCCGGTTTTCAATAGAATAAATCAAGAAGAGAAATTAATAAAACCTATCCACCCGAGTGGAGAGGAGTTTTATTGCCGAGACAGAAAGCCGAGGATAAAAAATTCATGGGTTGGTGTTATAATGCACGGCGGATTAAACGCCCCGGGTTTCATAGCTGTTTGTTTCAGTCTTTTATAGCAGTAGAGCGAAATGAAATTCAAGAACTGTATATGCAGAAATATTCATACCAGAGTGCAATCCGGCAGGCGCTGGAATGATTGACCTTCTTTTTTTGGTTCTTGGTTTCGCCCCTCTTGTCGCCGGCGCCAACCTTCTTGTCGAAAGCGCGTCTTCTTTGGCTAAAAGGTTGAATATACCAAGTATTGCAATCGGCCTGACAATAATTTCTTTCGGCACATCCGCGCCAGAGTTTGTCGTGAATGTCTTCGCATCCTCTTATGGCAGTTCGCAAATAGCGCTTGGAAATATTATTGGCAGTAATATCTTCAACATTCTGGCGATATTGGGAGTTTCCGCCTTGATTTATCCCTTGAGTGTAAAATCAAATACGACATGGATTGAAATTCCACTTTGCTTTCTTTCGGCAATAATCCTGCTGTTCATCTCCAATGACGCAGTAATAGACAACGCGGCTTCTTCATCTCTGACGCGTATCGACGGCATCATTCTTCTTCTCTTTTTTATAATCTTCATGAGTTACAACTTTCAGCTCATGAAAACAGGGACATTCACCGAAGACATAAAAGTCAGAAATTATTCCATAAGAAAATCCGTTTTATACATTGTCTTTGGGCTTGTTCTGCTCACAATTGGAGGAAAGATCATCGTAAGGTATGCTGTATTGCTCGCCGAAGGAATCGGTATCTCAGAAAGGATAATCGCCCTGACTGTCGTATCGGCCGGGACATCCCTTCCCGAGCTCGCGACTTCCGCCGTCGCGGCTTATAAACGCAACGTCGACATCGCAATCGGTAATATCGTGGGATCGAATATCTTCAACGTCTTTTTCATCCTCGGCGTTTCAGCCCTAATAAAGCCTTTGCCGTTGACTCATCTTACCAACACAGATCTTTTTTTCAATATACTTGCAAGTTTTCTGCTGTTTCTTTTTGTTTTCACGGGAAAAGGCAGGAAGTTAGACCGCTGGGAAGGTTTTGCCTTCATTCTCCTGTATTCAATCTTTATGGTTTTCTGGTTGTTTTAATAACAGATTATCTTGTCAAATAAAGCTCAAAGAAATTTATTTGCATTTTTACCTGATTTCGTAAACACACTCTTCGAGTGTGCTCTCCGAAATATTAATTTCGGAGAGGGTGGGAGTCGAACCCACGGAACGTCTCCGTTCACACGATTTCGAGTCGTGCTCCTTAGACCACTCGGACACCTCTCCTGAAAAAATGATATTTTATACTAAAAAATGATTATGTAAATCAAAAAGTGCTACAAAAAAACCTGAGAGCTACTTTTTTTCTCTTTTTTTTCTGAAAAAATCCCGCATCAACTGCGCCGCATCTTCACACAATACTCCGCCCTTGACCTCGACCCTGTGATTCAGGGTTCGGATACTCGGGATTTTCGCCTGCGACACGCATCCGCCGAATTTAGGGTCTTCAGTCCCAAAGATTATTCTCGATACTCTGAAGAGAATACAAGCCCCCGCGCACATTATGCAGGGTTCGACCGTCACATAGAGATCACAGCCTTCGAGCCTCCAATTACCGAGTGTCTTTGCCGCCGCTGTCAAAGCAATAATCTCGGCGTGAGCGGACGCGTCGAGAAGAGACTCCGTCCTGTTGTATCCCCTCCCTAATAACGCGCCGTTCTTGACTACAACCGCTCCGACAGGGACTTCGTCCTCGCCCAAAGCTTTTGAAGCTTCAGATAAAGCCATTTTCATAAAATGTTCGTCCGTCATGCTATGTTCCGATACTTTAAGGGAAAACCGCGCCCGGCAGGAGTCGAACCTGCAACCTGCGGATTCGTAGTCCGACGCTCTATCCATTGAGCCACGGGCGCATAAATGCGCTGCCTGAGAATCGAACTCAGAACCCACGGATTAAGAATCCGTTGCTCTGCCATTTGAGCTAGCAGCGCATATTTAATCTTTCTGCTAACAGATAAAACTTTACCTGTCAACGAAAAAAACCTATTATAACAATCGATGTTTCTTTATTTTATACTCTTCTTTCTGTATTTTCAAGTTTTTGAAAACACGGTGCCGAAATCGGATCCTCTATCCGAGGACCGCGTTTTTTCCTCCCAGATATTCGAACTTGATTCTCTCATAGCTCACGGTAAAGCGACAGACGACCAGATATTCACTAGGGCAATCATAGGCATCCAAAGAGGACAGACTGTTTCTTCTCTCGATCTTTTGAGATCTATAAGCGGAAAAGAAAACTCCGCGGGACTGGCGGCGAGGGAAGAACTGCTGAAATGGAGTCCAGGTGTTTCTTTTACATCCGACACGGTTTTCATAACAGACACCCTAACTGGCGATTCTTTAGTCAGACACATAAAACTTTTCACGCAAAAGGAAATCCAAATTCCCTACAACCCCCTCTTTGAAAATGTCGAGTTGCAAAAAGCATGGACACCCGATTCATCCGTCCCCGGAAACATGTTCTCAGTTAATGTCATCCCGGAAGAGAGAGTCATAGGAGGTTATTCCGTCTTTTATTTCCTTCCTTCCCCGCGAGGAGCTTTTGTGGAGATAAAAATTAAAGGCGTTTTTTCAGGTTTTTTGCCTCTTATGCCGCGTTTTTCAGATAATCCGGTTTCATACAGCATGTCTTTTCGTAGAGCGGATTTTTCTTATGAACATGTCTTTTTTGACGAGCTTTTTAATCTGATACCCGAAAAAGTCCTTGAAGAAATCAGTTTATTAAAGAAGGATTCGCTGATTTTTTCCTCTCCCGAAACAGCCTTTGCCTTCCTCAGAAGAGAAATTAGTGTTTTGGACATTCCTGTCGGCATGTCAGGGCTCAAGTCGAGAAAGGCATCAGAAATTATCAGACAAAAACGGGCGACGCCTTTTGAAATAGCCCTTCTGCTCTTAAATGCCTTCGCAGAGAACAGAAAGGCAGATATTTTTGCCGTAGAAAGAAGAGGTTTTCAAAACAGCGACGGGGTTTCGTCCTTACCTAATTTTGACAGAATTTTTCTTGTGGCGGACGACACTCTGTGGATAGATGCTTCTTTGAAATCTCCTTTCGGTCACATCCCCGGTGAGTATCAGAACTCGACGGCTCTTAATCTTTTGACCGGAAAGATCACTTCTACGCCATGGCTCGAACCTTCCAGGTCATGCTGTTTTATAATACAAGAAGCAAACATTGAGCCTCATGCTGTCAGGATTTCTCTCAGTATAACGCTGACCGGAGAGTTTATGAGAATCGCCGAAAACGACCCCTTTCTCGAAGATAAAATAAAAAATGGGGTTCTCGTCTCCGGCAGGAGCACGGTATTTTCAGATTTATCCGTAGAAAATTTTTCCGGTTCAAAAATAATTAGAATTGAGTATTCCGAACCCAAACTCGATTATCAGTCGGGTTATTATTCGGTCAGACTTTTTAAACCCACCTTTTTTACTTCCTTGCTGAGGGCTTCGCGCGGAATAGACGTAATTTTAATGCCTTTCTCTGCCACAGTGAGTCAGACGACAACCGTTATAAGCGATAATGCTCCCCTGCCCTATTCCGATATTCTTTTGGAAACACCTTTCGGCAGAGCGTCACTTGTAACCCGGATCGAAAACCGAAAAACAGTCCTTGCTTCTTATGCCGTTTTTCGAAGTGAAAGGATCTCCTTACAGCATCTTGCGGCTTGGGAAGAATTCGACAGAACCGTCCGGGAAGATGTTTTCCCGGAATTTCTGGTCTTCGGGAGGAACTGAAGCTGATTTTACTCTTTTTAATTTTTACGTCTGTTTCGTCTGTTGTTGACAATAATTTTTCCGAGAGAATTATCTCGGCAGTAATAACTTTTGAAAAAACAGACAGAGCCGAAAAACTCCAAGGAGAGATAACCTACACGGTTTTATCCAGTTCAGAAGCGGGGAGGTTGTCGAGAATATCCTACGACGCAAGCAGGTCATCTCTCAGCACATACGAAGTCACAGGTTTCTCAATGGAGACCGGCGAAGAAATTTTGCCCTTGAAGATTGAAAAAATCAGCGCGTCCTCCGGAGTGCCATTTTCATATTCCGGTTATGTCGAAGAATACGCCCTCTTCCCCGATTTTTGGGGCCGGGCTGTAATAAAAATCAAGTATTCAATTCTGACGGACAGCACTATATGGGGAGATGACTTCATTTTCTCGTTTCCGGTTGGCGACCAATTGCCGATAGATTCACTCCGCGTAATGGTAATTTCCCTGAAACCTTTCGCGTGGAAATGCGGAGAAAGAACCGGAGATGTGGCTCCTTTGCCGGGTATCCCCGAAACGCTCTCAGTTTCTTTTTTTTCACTTGACGCTGTCGAGGACGACTATTTTACGGCTGACGGTCTTTTTTTTACAGCGAGTTCTTTCTATGATTTCTCGCAAATCGCCCGTAAATGCCTCGTTTTGTTCGGCGGGAAACTCAGTGCAGACGCTGTTGTCCGGCAAAAAGCCCTTGAACTCTCGACCGGGTTTTCAAGAGAAGAAAGAGCCAGACGGATTTTCGATTTCGTCTCTTCTTCCGTCTCATATACTGCGATAGAATGGGGATGGAGAGGTTTTTATCCCCAGGAGCCTTCAGCAACTCTTTCCGCTGGAAGAGGGGACTGCAAAGACAAAGTCTCACTTCTCATAGCAATGCTTGAATCTGCCGGCATCAGGGCGTGGCCGGCTCTTTTAGCCACAAGAGACTTTCCGGACATATCTTTGTCGCCTCCGGCTGTGTTCTTCAATCATGTAATCGCTCTTGTCGAAATAAAGAGCGAATCAGTATTCTGCGATCCATCTGATTTCGGCACACCTTTCGGCGTTTTACCCCTCAGAGACAGATCTGTCAACGCTCTTGTCCTTTTCCAAGACACTTTTTTATTGATGAGGACGCCATCGGATTTCAAAGACACCTACAGACGCATAATAACCGGTTTTATATCCTCTGAGGGAGCGGCTGAATTCACAGTCTTAGACACTATAATCGGCGTAATATCATCTATTTACAGAAAAGAAATCCTCTCTTACGGCTCCTCTCCAGCGTATGTCTGGTTTTCCTCAAGACTTCCGGGTTGGAAAATTCTCGGAGCGTGGGCATACTCGAACTATCAGGGTTCTGCGACTCTCGGAGCCAGAATTTTCAGAAAAATACCCCCCTCTGAAGTCAACTACTTCCACATGCCGCTTCTATATATCTCTCCTCCCATGCTCTCGGGTTTTTTCACTCAGGGACCTTTGGATTTTTCTTCACAAATGAAAATAGCCGTCCCTGAAAACCTTTACTCAGTTTTGCCCTCGGATTATATTTTTGAAGACCGCCTGTTGAAAATCATCTATACCTATGAAAGAACTGCGGACAGCATTTTCGTCTTCCACGGTTTTCAGATAAAAAAAGATTCTCTAGCTTCGGATGAGCTCCTAGAATACAAAAAAAATCTCGCCACTGCCGAGCTTTTTTCAAAAAGACCTCTGCTTTTTATCTTCGAGAGAAGGTAAAATTAAGGTTGCTTATTCGTTTCATTTTCGTTATGAATAAAAATAAAAAACGGAGTAAACATGCTTGCTTTAATATTTTTATTTGCGTTTAGCGCCGCCTCAAATTACGACCCGAGCACTTTGGTTTTTCCTCCGGCCGGGCATTCGGCGGGTTACAACAAAATAACCAATTTCACGATCAGAATGGTCCTTGGATCCCACCTCGCTTTTGACAATCCTCAGGGCGTCAGCATAGTAAAGCTGACAGAACATGATGATCTTTCCACGGACAGAGACGACGATGAACTCGCTTTTTTCGCCGTGAACAGCAATCGCGGACAGATTATTTTCAATATCGGTTTTCAAGACGTAAACTCATATGGAAGCGTAGGGACGGGAAGGGAGAATCTCTGGGAACCCATGGGCATAGCGGCAAATCCTGAAGGGGACGTTTATGTGGCCGACATGAACAACCACAGAGTTGTTCGCCTTAAATACTCAAGAGGTAGTCTCGAATACACCTCTGCTCTCGGCGACGGTTTCGGAACTGCCACGGGCCAGCTGTCTTTTCCATGCGGGGTCGCTCTGGACAAATCGGGGAATGTCTATGTGACGGAGATCGGGAACGACAGAATTTCCGTTTTCGACAAAACAGGAAATTTCGTCAAAGTAATGGGAGTCGGATTTCTTAACGACCCTTTCGGGATAGCGCTTATCGACAGAAAAGATGTCTGGAATTACTACAGGGACAGGGACTATATCGTAGTCACGGACAATTCGAAAAAACGCATCACAATGTTCGATTTTTCAGGCAACAGGATAAAATCAGTTGACGGACTCGACCTGGGATTCGAAAACATATCCCTCAATTACGCCGCTATAGATTATTACGGCCTGATTTACGTCACCGACACCGAGAATTCTCAAATTCATATATTTTCAAGGGAACTGACCCACATAACTTCATTCGGAAGAGAGGGCTCCGGCAAAAAAGAATTTATTTCCCCGAGAGGCATAGCCATTTGGAAAAGATTCGGACAATTCATAATCCTTGAATCCTCTTCCGCGCAATACTATTGGGCGGGTGTCGATGGATACATAAAAGGCGCATTCCCTTCTGTCTTCAACCCTTTGATGCCGGGATCTACTATAGCCATATTCATAACCCAGCCTTCCATAATTACTCTGACTGTCTATGACAGCTTCGGAAACATAGTCAGGAATCTCTTGCCTGAATTTAAGGAAACACCGGGCTACACTCAGATACTCTGGGACGGGAAGGGCAATAATTCTGAAATAGTTCCACCGGGCATTTACACCGTTGAAGCGGATCTCGAACCGACCTATTCATCGAGAGGGTATTTCAAAAAGACTCTATCTGTTGATATTGAATGTTCAGAGTCATTCCTTGACATAAACATGGAAGAACAGCCATCGGACTCCCAGCCCTGATATTAATCCTTGCCGCGGCGTTTGTTGAAACGGCTGTTTTTGTGGACAGCGCGTCGGTGGAGATTATTATAACCGGTTTTACCGCTGAAGATTTTGTCCCGATAAAACCCCGAAAAAAACACACCGATACTTATTCATGGCTGGAGACTCCCGATTTTGATCCTTCACGTTTTTTTTATCTTTTCAACCCGAGGACAAATGCCCAAAAATCCCTGTTCTCATTAAACCGGGATTATTTCATAGAAGATTTTTATCTTACTGACAGAGTATTCGGAACGGATCTTTTCGACGGCGAATTCTCTTTCTACCCCAGGATCGGTTTTTCCGCGATGAGGCAATCCCTGGCTTTCAAAATCTCTCAGGACCCTTCACGCCTTCCCAGAACCCGTCTTTCTCACGGCAGAATCGGGGAGGAATCTGAGTATTCTTCCTTAAATTTCTCCAGAGAATTCTTCGACACTTCCGAAATTTGCCTCGGGGGGCACCTCGCCAGAGGAAATGAAAGTTTACCGTTTACAGATTACGAATCACAAAAAGGTTATCTAAGGCTCAGAACCCCTCTTAGGTATTTTCACTTCGACGGATATTTCGTTCACGCCTACCAAAGGACAGGAAAAAAGGATTCTCTGCCTTCAAAGACTACTTTCGACATCGGTCAAATCACATTGACTAAATCTTTCTTCGGAGCAACCTACGGTTATTTTTATTCCAATTTGGAGGAATCCGGCGAATCTGCGGCTGAAAAAACTCAGAGCGCAGAAATATTCGTTGGGTTCAGCCCTGTCAAAGTCAGATTAAAAGCAGACTACTACAGCTCCAGGGAAGACACGGTTATTTACAGCGCGGGAGCCCAAATCCAGCGTGAGATTTTCCGGCTCGCCTGGCTCAAAGCCGACTTGACCTTACGCAGTGATTCTTCCCGCTCTGCGGACATATTTTTTATTTTCAGACCTTCTCTCAATTATTCCGTCTATTCAGGTTTCTCCGATTATTATTACAAACAGCCTTTCAACGTTCCCCTGAGAAATTCTCAAATCTCAAGATCGTCCGGATCTTTCTACGCGGGGTCAAGGTTTCTCGGGGAAAAAGCGGAATTCGACGCTGCTGTTTGCTATGACGCTCATAAAACTTCCTGGAATTTTTCTCAAAACGAATGGCTTGCATCTGAAGAGAAATCGGGATTCAGAGGATCTTTGTATTCACTGTATTCTCCCTCGGATAATTTTTCGGTCGGGGTTTTTGCGGTTATTGACACTATCGAAAGAGGATGTTTTTTTACATCTTTCTCGAAAAATTTTTTCAAGGATGACCTCTCTGTTTTCGTTTCCCCCGGCTTAATAGCCCAAAGAGACGAAAATAACACTTACTATCCCTGGTTTAGGATCAAGCTTCGCGTCCTGAATCTTTTTTGCGAATGGAGAATTCAGTTTGAAAAAGAAGATTATCTCATAGACTATGGAGTAGTATGGCTTTTCACGAATTGAAAGACATGAGCGTCAAAGACTACACGGCTCAGAAGATAGCCGAATCTCTCGGCCTGCCTGCCGGAGAAGTGACACAGAATTTCGCAGAACCCCCCGACTCCTCACTCGGTGACCTTTCTTTCAAAACTTTTTCACTGTCCAAAAAAACAGGGAGACCGCCTCATATTCTCGCTTCTGATATTTCAAGAGGGCTTGAAGATGTCGAAGAATTTATTGTAGAACCGGCTGGGCCATACGTGAACATTACATTCAAAGCTCCGTTTGTCTGCAGTCATACAGTCCGAAGATCTCTCGGAGCAGGCTCTTTTTGGGGCGAATCGGACAAGGGCAGAGGTAAAACAATTGTAATTGACTATTCCTCTCCGAACATAGCCAAACCTTTCGGTGTGGGCCACCTCAGGTCCACAGTTATAGGGGCTAGTATATGCAGGATACTAAGGTTCACCGGATATGATGTCGTCGGAATAAACCACCTGGGGGACTGGGGAACACAATTCGGCATCATCCTTGCCGGTTTAGAGGAAGAAAAGATAGATCTTTCGTCTTTAGGTTCCGGCACATTGAGAAAGGCATACGAAATATACGTCAAATATTCTGCTGTTTCCAAAGAGAATCCTGCTTTCATGGACAAGGCGAGGAGTTGGTTTTCAAGACTGGAAAAGAATGACACTGAAGCCCTAAAATTCTGGGAGACAATAAGAGACTCAAGCCTTAATGAATTCAAAAAGACATATTCCAGACTTGGAATTGAATTCGAACGCTATCTCGGAGAAAGTTTTTATTTCGACAAGACTTCCTCTGTATTAAATATGTTCGCCGAAAAAAACCTTTCAAAGAAAGACATGGGAGCGACTATTGTTCCTCTCGAAGAATACGGACTGCCTCCTGTCCTGCTGACAAAGTCCGACGGATCTACTCTCTATTCGACAAGGGAAATCGCATCCGCCCTTTACAGGCTGAGCGAGTTCAAACCCTTCAAGCTTCTTTATGTAGTCGGAACTCCTCAGGAACTTCACTTTAAGCAGCTGCAGGCGGCGCTTGAAAAAGCCGGAATAATCGAAAAAGAAAAAATCGTCCACGCCGGTTTCGGCCATATACAGGGAATGAGCTCACGCAAAGGAAATCTCATTTTTCTGGAGGATTTTCTTGAAGAAGCCTCATCGAGGGCAAAACTGAAAATTGAAGAAGGAAAGCACGCGCAAGCTGAAGGAACCGACCTCGACGAACTCGCTTTCAGCATAGGAGCGGGAGCCGTCATCTTCAACGACCTTAAAAACAAACGCACGAGAGACGTCGATTTTGACTGGGACAGAGCACTCTCTTTCGAGGGGGAAACCGGCCCTTATCTGCAGTATGCCCACGCGAGGATCTGTTCCATACTCAGAAAAGCCGGTGATTTTGAAGAAGATCCTTCTTTATGCCTGTCCCTTGAATCCCATGAGGAAAAAAAACTCGCCCTCGCAGTTGACTCTTTCCCCGAACACGTCCTGAAGGCATCGGAAGAATACGAGCCTTCTGTCGTTTCAAGATATCTGCTCGATTTAGCCGGAGATTTTTCGACTTTCTATCACTCTCACAGAGTCCTCTCGAGCGATGAAACCATCCGGCATGCGCGCCTCAACCTTCTCAAGGCATGCAAATCAACCCTATCTCAAGGTCTTTCTCTTCTCGGAATAAAACCGGTCGAGGTCATGTAAATGCTCTTTTTCTCCATTTTGTCCATTTTAATGTGGGGACTCTGGGGATTTTTCGGAAAACTCGCGACTAAATACAACAGCCCTATCGTGATAACCGCTGTTAACAATCTAATAGCTCCAGTTTTCGGAATACTCCTCTTCTTCTTCGTGAAAAACAGATTCAGCGATATCAACTTAAAACACCCCGCCCTAATTTTGATATTTCTCGTCATGACAGCCGGAACATTCGGAACGCTTGCTTTTTACGTCGCGCTTTCAAAAGGCAGTCCCTCAATAGTAGTTACCTTGACCGCTCTTTATCCCGCGGTGACTATCATTTTGTCCGTCATTTTTCTTAAAGAAACTTTTTCCTTAATCCAGATAGTCGGTTTTGTTTTTGTCATTTTCGGCGCTCTGCTTCTCAACATAGGAAAATGACATGACTCCGGTGTCTTTATCCGCAAGGGATCAAAAGCCGTGATTCTGACTTTCGACATAGGTTCAACCCTTACAAAAGCTATGCTCTATTCTCAGGAGGAAGGAGAAGTTTCAAAGGTAATAGTCCCATCCGACCCTCACGGCGATATTGAACTTTCCGCTAACCGCGCGTGTTATCATCTTGAAAAAAAATCGGGAGTCAGGCTACTTGACGTTTCCGGCGGTTTCCTCATCCCGTCTGTCGCCTGTTCTTCAATAGGCGGCGGACTCAAAGCCGTGGCTGTTTCATCCGTCGGATCCATCAGCGGTAAAATCGCTTATCTCGTTCTTTCTCATTCCGGTTCAAACGTAATAGGTTCAGTCTCTAACGACGACGGACTAAATTTTCAGGAACATGTCCAAAAAATAGTCACATTAAACCCCGACATAATACTCATAGCCGGCGGCACTGAGAGTGAAGGCGTCGCTCCCGTTATAGAGGCGGTCAAATCAGTGGCATACGCTGCGCGTCTTTTGAGCCCGAGAGGCAACCTCACTGTAATATTCGGAGGGAACAGCAAAGCTCAGAGAAAAATCGAACAAATGCTCGGCAGATTGTGCAGGCTTGTATTCGTTCCAAATATAATGCCTGAAGAAGACATATACGACATCTATCCAGCTATTGATGAAATCCGCGGCATCGGCAATGAAATACTATGTTCGAAAAACTCCGGCTGGAAAACCTTTTTTGACAGGCTTTCGGAACCTCTTATCCCGGCTTCGATCTGCCTGCTCAAGGCGGCTTCTTCTGTTGAACATCACAGGCATCTCGCTGTAGTCTGCTGCGGAAGTTCTGCGACTGAATTGATTACAGCCCAAGCAAAAAATAAAAACCAATCCTTTGTTATGGAAAGATACTCATCTCCCTACGGCGTGGGCATAAAAGCATATGAAGCATATCAGAGGTTTTTTTCCGAGAATACTTCTCTGTGGCTTCAGCAGTTCATCCAATCCGACGCGCTTGAAAACATTGTCAGAAAACGCGCCGCTTTCCCGTCTATTTCTCCCGGTATATTTGAAACGGAGCTTCTCCACGCCCTTGCCGTGGAAATCATCTCTCCGCTCGCGGAATTATCTTTTAGGGGAAAATCCCGAATTTTCGACGATATTCTGGCTGCTTCATATATTTTTACGGCGTCTAAACCGGAAAAAGTTTACGAAACTCTTTTAAACTGCATTCAACCCACGGGATTCGCTGTTCTGCACATAGACGAAGGCTATCTTGCCAATTACGGTTTAATAAAAACTATAGACGAAACTTTTTCATGTTCTTCCGTGTTAAAAAATTCCTGCCCCAGCCTTTCACTTAAATTCAATTTCAAGAACCCCGGAACGGAGATAGCTCAGATGATTTTCTCGTCAAACAAAGAAACAATAACCGTTTCCTTGAAAGCCGGCGAATTGAAATTCATAGACCCCGGATTTTCCGAAGCTGAAATCACGGTTTTGCCGAGCAAATCTACAGACGCAGGTGAAGGATTCGGAATGCCCTGTAAAAGTTTTGTCCGTCTATCTGAAAACGGAATACTTGTTGACTCGCGAGGAAGACCTTTTTCACCAAGCCTATACGGCTCAGATTGGTTTCCTTCTCTTCAATCGTGGAAAAAAAATCTCGGACTGAGGTCTGTCCTTTGAGAAGCCTAATATATTACGGAAGAAAAACATACAGTCTTTCAGCTCCTTTTCCGGCAAAACCCAAATTTTCGGCAGGAGATGAAGCTTTTTTCGGGGAAACTGCCTTTACATATTCTCCCAACGAAGAAGAACTGTTCGTCGACTTTCGTTCAATGCTCGCGGGAGCAGAATTTTCTTCAATAGAAAAGAGCGCTCTTTTTTCTTGCAGAGAGGAATTTCCCTTATACAAAAAAATTTTCGAAAAGAAATTTCTGCCTCCTAACTCTCAGGTTTTGTCACCTTTTCACGGATGGGTGGATTACTTTATATTACCTTACGGAAACTCCCTCTGCACCGTTGTCAATAGAAAAGATCTCTCGGTGAACCTAAGCGACCCTCTCGAAATTTCTCCTCGAAAACTCCTCAAGTTCATGAAAGTAGCTAAAAATTCCAAAGTTCTCAAAGGAACCGTTCTCGCTGAAAGACGCCTGCAGGACAACCTGACAATCCTGCATGCAGTTTCTCCAATCGAAGGAACAGTTGAAGATATTGACATCTCTTCGGGCAACATACTCATAAGAAGATTTGAATTCGAAAAAAGCACGTTAATACCTCTTCCCGGAAGGGTAACGGGAACCATGGAAGCCGGTTTTTGCGCATCCATGACAATAGAATCACGCGGTTTTTTCGTCAAACTCTCCTCTTTTCAAGGGAAACCTGCCTCCGGTGAAATCTTTTTAATGCCTTCTGAAATCCCTCCGCAGGAGGACGCTCATTTGAAAAACGGGAGAAAAAACATAATTGCGGTTATCGACAAGACACTTTCCCTGGCAGAAGCCCAATGGGCCAGAGAAAAAGGCATAAAAGCCATTGTCTGTCCGTTTATTGACGATGACGCAAGGAAGGCGGCAGATGACGCTTCTTTCGACCTCACCGTCGCTGTTTTGTTTTTCAAAGGAATAAGAAAAATCCCCTCAACCACACTCGCGTTTTTCAGGGACAAACTTTCAAAACAGGCCTCTATTTCCAAAATAGATACCGAAGATTTTTATACTCTTTTCATTCCGGATAAAGAGGAAACCCCTGAAAAATACTCTGCTCAGTTTCCAGGTGTATCGGATGAAGTTTTAATTTTAACTGGAAGGCACGCGAATAAATCAGGGAAAGTAATAAACACTCAAACACACCGTTTGAACTCCCATTCGGACATTCCGATTGTCGAGATAGAATTGGAAGAAAAAAAAGAAACGGTATATGTTCACTTAAACGACCTGGTTTTTTAACATGGTAATTGAAAGATTTTTCGAAACCGAAGGAATCCTTCTTCGTTCTGTGACAGCAGGCGAAAGATCGAGATCTCTGTGTTTCTTAACCCAAAAGTCCGGCTTGATTTGGGCTCATGCCAGACCGGATTCGCGAAATATCCAGAGCACGGGCTTTTCCTGCGTCCCTTCAAAATACTATCTCTATCTATACAGGACAACGAGAAACCGTATATATGTCAAGGAGTCTTCCGAAAAAGACCTTTACAGGAATATCCATAGCGACTTTTCCAAACTCAAAACATCCCTGCATATACTGTCGCCGCTTGTCAAAATAGTTCAGCCCGGAGATTCCGACGAATTTCTTTTCAAGCTTTCAGACAGGGCTTTTTCAGCCATAGATTCCTCTGATTCTGAAACAGCCTCCCTTCTTCTCGTTCCTCCTTATCTGGCAACACTCGCGAAGCATTTCGGATTCGGGTTTCCTCTTAATTCTTGTAAAAAATGCGGTTCTTCCGATGTCAGGAGAATCTCTTCATCGGAAGGAGGTTTTCTTTGCTCGGCGTGTTCGATTAAAATATCCGACTCGAAATCCGTCGACGTAAAACTTTTGCAATTGACTATGATCCCCGAAGAGAGAAAAAGGATCCGCGCTTTTACAGAAAAAAAAACACTGGTTGCCCTGATAAAAAGTCTTGAGTTATACTTATTTGATCAGTTTTCAAAAAACACACCAGACATCTATTTATGAATTGGAGGGTATATGGACGTTTTAACTGAAACAAACCTTAAGTCCGTTCAGCTTCTGTCGAGAGGAAAAGTCAGGGACATATACGAAGGCGGCAAAGACACACTCCTGATTGTGACGACTGACCGTATCAGTTCTTACGACCAAGTTATGAAAGAAGGAATACCCGGAAAAGGGGCGGTTCTCAATTCACTCAGCCTTTTTTGGAAAAACATGTTCCATGAGGATATTCCAAACGACATAGTGGAAACCGATTCTTCGAAAATAGATTTTCTCTCTCCCGAAGAGCAGGAGATATGCAAGGGAAGATGCGCTTTAGTCAGAAAACTCGATGTCTTCAAATTCGAGTTTATAGTTCGCGGCTATCTTTGCGGATCGGCGTGGAAAATGTATAAAGAAAAGGGAAAAATCGTCGATGTTGTCCCCCCGCTCGGGCTTAGGCTCTCTTCAAAATTTCCTCTTCCGATTTTTACTCCGACTACTAAAGAGACCGTGGGTCACGACAAGCCTGTCTCGTGGGATCAGCTTTCAGAGACCCTCGGCGAATACGTTTCAATGCAGATAAAAGAGATCTCAGTCAAGATATACGAAAAAGCCTTGAAATACACAACAGAGAGAGGAATAGTCATAGCGGACACGAAATTCGAATTTGCCTGCGGAAAATCCGGCGAACTATACCTCGTGGACGAAGTCCTCACTCCCGATTCTTCGAGACTCTGGCCCGCCGATTCAATAGTCCCCGGCGAAAACCCGTCTTCTCTCGACAAGCAGATTCTCCGGGACTGGCTCGATGAACAGGGCTGGGACAGAAATTCTACTCCTCCGAATCTCCCGGACAGTCTTGTAGAAAAAATGTCGAAAATTTATCAGGACATCCATTCAAGGCTCATCAATTGACCGCACCGCGGGAAACATTTACCGATATTGTTACCCGAGCGGGAGATTTTCTACTTGAAAACATGAGAAATACAGGAAAAATTTCTCTTAAAAAAAACGCCGACTATGTGACCGAAAAAGACCTCGAGTCTGAAAGTTTTCTGCGGAATGAACTGCTAAAAATGCTCCCCAGATCAGGTTTTTTCGGCGAAGAAAAAGGCCATGAAGGGAACACGGCATTTAAATGGATCGTCGATCCCCTCGACGGAACTACAAATTACGTCCATTCATTTCCTTTTTTCTCCGTTTCAGCGGCTCTTGAGGAAGATGGAGAAATAACTCAAGGAGCCGTTTACTGTCCCTGGTTAAGAGAATTTTTCTACGCATCAAAAGGCAAAGGCGCTTACATAAACGGCGGCAGAATATCCGTATCAGGCATTGATAATATGCAGAGAGGTCTTTTCGCCACGGGGTTTCCTTTCAGGGACCACCTAAAACTCGATAGATATCTGGCGAGTTTTAAAAAAGTTTTCTCTAAATCAGACGGCATAAGACGCTGCGGAAGCGCAGCGCTCGACATGTGTTTTGTCGCCTGCGGAAGATTCGACGGTTTCTGGGAAGACAACCTTTCACCGTGGGACATTGCCGCGGGAATGCTTATTGTCAGGGAAGCCGGCGGCATCGTCTCGGATTTCGAGGGTAGAGAAAACCCGCACGAGACGGGAAACGTGATATGTTCAAACAAAAAGATCTTCGCGGATTTTTTCGAAACAGCCGCAAAGACATATATAAATTTCAATGAGGGGAGTTAAAATGAAACCCGTCAGAATATTCAAAGTGATTCCTTCTTTGCCGGAGGAGCTGTCAAGCCTGAGAACAATAGCCTTCAACCTCTGGTGGGGCTGGAACGAAGAAGCCGTGAAACTTTTTCACAGAATTTCCCCAGAACTCTGGGAACAAGCCAATCACAATCCTGTGGCTTTGCTGTCTCTGGTCCCTCAGGAAAACTGGTTTGCTCTCATAAAGGACGAGAGCTTCATCGCCCATATGAACAGGGTAAAAGAAGATCTCGACAAATACATAAAAAGGACAAGATGGTTCGAAAAAGAGCATCCTGAGTCTCAAAACGCCGCAATTGCCTATTTTTCAATGGAATTCGGTCTTAATGACTGTCTTCCTCTTTATTCCGGAGGCCTCGGAGTTCTATCTGGCGACCACTTAAAATCCTCAAGCGAACTCGGCATACCTCTCGTCGGCGTGGGGCTTCTTTACGGACAGGGATATCTCACGCAGTATCTTTCGAATGACGGCTGGCAGCACGAAGTTTACGCCGAGAACGACTTCAGCAACATGCCTGTCCGCATAGTCAACGGACAGGACGGAACTCCTTTGAAAATATCGGTTAAAATGGCTGAAAAAGAAGTCTTGGCCGAAATATGGGAAACCGACGTCGGAAACATAAGACTTTTTCTGCTGAACACAAACATAGAGGAAAACGATTCTTTCGGCAGATACATATCCGAAAAGCTTTACGGCGGCGACAATGACATGCGCATTAAGCAGGAAATACTTCTCGGAATAGGCGGGTTGAAAGCCCTCAGAGCCATGGAGATCAACCCCACCGTTGTCCACATGAACGAAGGACACAGCGCTTTTATAATTCTCGAAAGAATCCGCCAGATGATGAAGGAAAACTCCCTCTCTTACAGCCAGGCAAAGCTCCTATCATCTTCTTCCTGCGTTTTTACCACGCACACGCCTGTTCCGGCGGGGAATGAAGTGTTTCACAACGATATGGTCGAACACTACATCGGCCATATACGGCAGGAAATAGGAATTTCAAAAGACGAACTTTTTTCTCTTGGAAAACAGGACCCAAAAAACAGCGCCGAACAATTCTGCATGACTATATTCGCCCTGAAAAATTCTCATTACTGCAACGGCGTCAGCAAACTTCACGCTTCGGTCTCAAGATCCATGTGGTCAGGTATATGGCAGGGTATTGACGCCGATGAAGTCCCTATTACGCACATCACTAACGGCATCAACCCCAACAGCTGGACTTCCGGAGAAATGCAGCAGTTGTTTTTAAGATACATAGGACCGAAAATGCTCGAAGAGCCTGAGAACCAGAAAATCTGGGAAAGAGTTCTCGGCATACCCGACAACGAACTCTGGCGGACCCATGAGAGAAGAAGAGAAAGACTCGTCGCCTTCATAAGAAGAAGACTTAAAAAACAACTAACGGAAAGAGGCGCTTCGGCTAAAGAGGTAGAGGAAGCCGATGAGGTCTTGAATCCAGACACTCTGACTATAGGTTTTGCAAGGAGATTCGCGACATACAAAAGAGCTTCTCTCATCCTTAGCGACCTCGACAGAATATCGAAAATACTGACGGACAAAGAAAGACCTGTTCAGCTCATATTCGCAGGAAAGGCGCATCCCCGGGACGACGCCGGCAAAGAAATCATAAAGCACCTTTACCAGGTTTCCAAATTGCCGCATCTTAAAAACCACATCGTCTTTATTGAGAACTACGACATGAACGTCGCCAGATACATGGTTCAGGGCTGTGATGTATGGCTGAACACGCCGAGAAAACCTCTCGAAGCGAGCGGAACAAGCGGAATGAAAGTCTGCTTCAACGGCGGATTGAATTTAAGCGTTCTTGACGGATGGTGGAACGAAGCTTATAACGGCAAAAACGGATGGTCTATCGGGAGAGGCGAAGTTTATCAGGATTATAAAGCCGAAGACGAAGTCGAATCCTCATCCCTGTATGACACTCTCGAAAACGACGTCGTTTTGAAATTCTACAACATAGGAAGAGACGGCTTGCCCAGGGAATGGATAAAAATGATGAAAGAGTCTATGAGGACTCTATGCCCTGTTTTCAACACAAACAGAATGATTTACGAATACACCGAAAAATTCTACATCCCGGCTTATAATTCATGGAAGATATTGAGCGAAGACAATTTCCGCGGAGTCCGGGATTTCTCCGAGCGATTCGATCTCATTTCAAAAGAATGGGGCAACGTAAAGATAACTGAATTGACGGCAGACACCTCTAAACCCGCGCAGATGGGAACCCAGATAGAAGTCATGGCGACAGTTTACATGGACGGCCTCAATCCCGACGACGTCACGGTGGAGGTCTGCCATGGAAAACTCAATTATAAAGGCGAAATCGAAAACTCCACATGCTTTGCGATGTCTTCAGTCCAGAATACGGGCAAAGGGATATATGTTTTCAGAGGAAGGGTCCCCTGTCTCGAGAGCGGTAAAAACGGTTTTTCCCTGAGAATCATGCCGAGGAATACATACCTCACGAGAAAACTCGTTCCGGGTTTCGTAAAATGGTTTGAAAACTGAATTCAGCAGGATCAGCGCGGAAAATAAGAAAGCGAAAATCTGTGCGAAGATCCAAGCTGCTGGTGGCTCATAAATCCGTAGTCCACTGAAAAAGAACTGAAGATTATTCCGCCTCCCGCCGTGAGATGGCCGGAATTCGCTCCCGCTCTGAGGAAAAATTTTTCTTTGACTGAAATCTCACCGCCGTAATGGATATCTGCGCTTATAGAGGAAATATCCCATTGAGAAGCGAGCTTTCTGTTCTCAAAATAAATATCAGTTTCTATGCCGAAAGAGATGTTCACGTCTCTCCAGGAAAGAGGAGCTTTTGCCATCACGCCCGTCTTTAGAAAGGGATATGCAAATTCCTTCGTTCCCGTGCTCCAAGAAATAATCGTAGTCGTGGCGTTTCTGAGGACAGCGGAAAAATCAATGTTTTTTGTCCTGAAAAAACAGCCTATATCGGTTCCGACTCCGTATGCTGAATAGCTTCCTATCTTCCTATAGACAGCTTTGATGGACGCCCCCATCGAAAAATTTTCTCCCGCTTTATGTCCGTATGAAAGATAGAGAGTGTAGTCGTCGTCGCTGAAATAGGAAACTCTGTCGTAATCGAGCCATTCTCCGGGATCCAGTATTCCGTTGTTCTCCCCCGGGTCGTTCGTTCCGGGTATGCCGTCTTCACCGTAATCTCTCAAGGCGTCGAGGGTGTAGGGAATCCCCGAGATCCCGAGATGAACCAGTCCGAATCCGACGGCTCTTTTTGTCTCGGGAAAGACAAGAGAAAAACCGTTGTATGAAAGGTTTCCAGAAAAAACATAAGCATGAGTCGCGCTGTAGGTTTTAGACGAAAAGCACATCGCCGCCGGGTTGCCGTAGAAAGAGTGCTCTCCCGTCAGGACTCCCTCGAGTTGTCCCATTGAAAGGGATCTTGCGCCAAAACCGAGCGCAAGAAACTCACCCGCATATTTTGACGCAGAGACGCACGATGCCGATAAAAATATTAAAGAGAAAAATATCCTGAATTTCAAATTACCTGCGCTCAGTTGAAAACATCGCCTTTATCCGTCCCCAAGTTGACGGATTGATTACAGAGTGAGGCAGTTCCCTGTTGGGATTACCGGGAGTTGGATAACAGACGGTATAATCATCAGGATATGGTTCGGGGTTCGACTCCGGATAAAGGCCGAGAGAATATCCCGGAGAGACCCCCTGAGAAGTCCCTGTTCCTCCCCAAGCGACTGAAGACACCTCTGATCCGTTAGAGTCGAGGAGAGTCAGCGATCCTACTTTTCTGCAGATGTTTATTGCCCCGCTGTATTGAACTATAACTGTGGTTGACGAGAGGACAGAATCCCAATGGGCGACGAATCTCGAACTGTCGGCGACAAAAAGTATCCTCTGTCCGGGTTCGAGAGTCACGGAGAAGGTGAATACTTCTCCCGCCGATGTCTTTAGCTTCCAGGAATTAAGAGAAGCGCCCGAGGATGAAAAATTGAAAATCTCTATCCATTGATCCTGACTGTTCCAGCCAGAAAGTTCGGGTATGCTGTAAAACACCTCGTTGATGTTGACTACGGAGTATATAAAGCTGGGGATAAGAAACACTGCTAAAACTATGAATCTTTTCATACACAAAATATAAACTCTTTTGGCATATTTTGTCAACTGAAGATTTAGAATAAACTCAAAAAATTACGGCTTGATTTTATCAAAATCATGTGCTTTTTTTTATTGTGGATCAAAACAGTGAACTTGTTATATTAGGCGGCGGACCCGCGGGATACAGCGCCGCTCTATACGCCGCGAGAGCGGATATAGATACTATCGTTTTGGAGGGCAATCTGCCCGGCGGACGAATCAGCCTGACGGATATAGTCGAAAACTATTCCGGCGTGGCAGGCGGCGTATCGGGATTCGATCTTTCTCAGATAATGCGCGATCAGGCTTCTTCCGCGGGTGCGAAACTCGTCATGGAAAACGCAGACAAGCTGACTCTCCAAAACGCCAACCCGCGATTCAGCATACTCACCGATGCCGGAAACGAAATAAAATCGCGTTCTGTCATAATCGCGACGGGAACAACAGACAAAAAACTCGAAGTCCCGGGCGAAATTGAATTCACCGGAAGAGGCGTCTCATACTGCGCAACCTGCGATGGCCCGCTTTTCAGGGGCAAGAATGTCGCCGTCGTCGGAGGAGGCGATTCGGCCGTAAAAGAAGCGCTGTTTCTTTCGAAGATCTGCTCAAAAGTAACTATAATTCACAGACGCGACGCACTCCGCGCGGAAAAGGTAATCCAGAAAAAAGCGTTCGAAAGAGAAAACATTTCTTTTGAATGGGATACGGTAGTGACAAAGATAAAAGGCGATAAAAAAGTCTTGTCCCTCGCTTTGAAAAACGTAAAAACTTTCATGGAAAAAGAAATTTCAATAGACGGGGTTTTTGTTCTTGTCGGTTCTGTTCCAAATACTTCTCTTTTCAATGAATTGGACGTCCTCGACGAGAGAGGTTATCTTCTGACGGACGATGAAATGAGAACTTCCGTTTCCGGGATTTTCGGCGCCGGCGATGTCAGAAAAAAAACTGTCCGTCAGGTCGCCACGGCGGTCGGGGACGGAGCAATAGCAGCAATATCAGCGCAGGAATTTTTGGAAAACAGCGATTAGCTTTTTTGGGATTTCTGGCGCGATGATTTGATTGTTCTGCTTATTATCTCCTCTATTTTCCCGAGGACATTGATCATGTTGAACGGATTGTATATGTTCGTCGGAAGGTAATTGAATGTATAACCGATGTCCTTGGACAGTATGGACGACATATATATATTCTGCGCAGCTTTGTATCCCAGAGCGTAACGGACCATTCTCTCGTCCTTGCCTATGAATTCGCTTCTGTAGAAGTTCACCATTTCGACGTCAGTAAAATAACTCTCTAAAATTTCTTTGCCGAGCAGCATCAGCTCATTCACTCCCTTGATGTTCTTTTCCGTCGGTTTTTCCAGATACTCCTGAGCTTTTTCTATGGATTCGATTATTATTTTCTCTCTTTCGAGTTTTTTCTTTTCCATCGCCTTGCCGCCGAGTTCCTCAATTATCTCTCTTAGATTGTCGTCGAGCATTATCACGTTAAAATCGACTATTTCGTCTATGTATATCGCTACTTCGCCGAAATCGATTATCGGTTCTTTCTTTTCTTTTTCGTATTTATCCGTATCAGGATTCGTTATTATTTCCCTGACCAGATCCAGCGCTTTCTCGTAGATGTAGAATTTGAACTCGGAAATGGAAATTTTATCGGTGGCGGCGAGAATCTCTTTGTCTGAACTTCCGAGAACTTTGAGTATGTTGAAAATCTCCTTGATTATCTCAATTTTCGCCTGTATCGGGTATATCGCAGATCCTCTTTCAGTGTCGGATTCTGCGGTGAACATCTCTTTTTTATCGTCGTCTTGCTTTGTGTAGATTTCGTTGGATAATTTTTCCAGAGAGCTCATTTCCATGTTAGTAAGTTTCGAGAGCGATTCTTTCTGATACCTCATCTTTTTAATGGTGTATTCAATTTTATCGTCTATTGAATATAGCATTTTTTTCGACTTTGGTATGTATCTGTTTATTTCCTCTATCAGCCTGTTGGACCGGATTTCGCAGTTTGAAAGGTCATTCTCGATAAGATCCGCCCTGTCTTCCTTTTTTGCAATGCTTTCGAGATATTTTAGGAAATTTTCCCTGTCTACTTTTCCGTAACCGAGTTTTATAAGGTATGTCTGAAATATTGTCCAAAAACCGGCTATCAGTGCGTATGCGCTCTTCAGTTTGGATTCGTTCTGTTCTAAAATACTGACGTTTTCGTCGAAGAGAAGGCCGAGCATATAAGGGACGATGCTGTCCAAATGCAGTTTGTCCGTGCCTATGCGGTCGAAACTTATTTCAAGGTCTTTTTGAATTCTTTCGAGAAGAGCGGTGTTTTTTTCTATCTGATCGTCGAACAGTATGACGTTTATCTTTCCGGAAGAAACCGCGGCGTTAAGGCACACGTCAATGGTGTCTTTTACAATCCTCTTCATTCGCGGAGAGTTGTTTTTTATGATATTTGTCGTCAGTTTCTGCAGGCTGAGAATATAGGCGACTCCCATTCCTCTTTCAATCGCGGGATCTATGTTTATTATATCTTTGGGGTCTATCTTGGAAAGTTCGGACATTTTTTTCAACTTTCCCTTTTGAATATCACTCTTGGGTTTTTCCATTAGCGCCTCTTTGTTTTTTTGTTTTATTATAATAACTAAAAGAGCTTTTGAAAAGCGGGCTTTTGTAAAGCGGGCTTTTGCAAAGCTTTCGTCAACACTTCTCGCTTTTAACTGAAATATATTTTATCATACCGGCGATGACTGTAAACATCATAGGAAATAAAACAGTAAAATTTTTAACCGAAGCTTATTATCTCGCCGTAAGGACAACCGACTCTTCTTTTTTCTTCGACGCGCTGTATCTGGCCGTGAATGACCCTTTCAAAACAAAAAATTCTTCTTACGAACATGAAAAGATTCATAAAGTGATAGAAACTATCGGCAGAAATAATTTTTCAAACACTCTCGACATAGGATGCGGCAACGGTTTATTTTCTTCTTCGCTTCTTTCGGTTTCAAAAAATGTAGTCGGCATAGACATTTCCTCTAAAGCGATAAAAGAGGCGAAAAATAAATACGCAGACGAAAAGCGGCTCGAATTCAAAAGAGCAGATGTATCTATTTTTGAGACAGACAGGAAGTTTGACCTTTTTTTCTGTTCAGAAATTCTCTATTATCTTCGACCCTGCGAAATAGATAAAACCTGCGAGAAAATCAAACATTTTTCAGATAAAGAATCCGAAATAGTTTTTGTCGGAAGAGCCGACGACAAATACGTAAATTCACGATTGTTCTCACATTTTACTCTGAAAAAAAAAGTAATTGTCGAATCTTCATTCCCTCTGTATTTTATGCAAAAAGCGAGGATTTTCAGGCCCTTCGGAATATTTATTTACAAATACAAAAAAACGGAGAGATAACTCTATGATAGATAAAAACGTCTTTCAATGCCCAAACTGCGGCGGACCTCTCGATCCGGATAAAGCAAAGGGAAAATACAGATGCCCTTACTGCAGGACATTGCTGGAGATCAAAAGCGGAAACCGGTATAACGAACCTCAGATTTCAATAAATTCAAAAGCCTTCAAAGAAACCGTCCATTCTTTCTCCACCGTCCAAACAGAACCTATCAAAAACACTGCGACAATATTCGCCGTCATCGGCTTTGCTTTGGTAGTGCTTTTGTCAGGGGGTGTTTTTCTTCTCATAAATACAGTCAAGTCAAC
This sequence comes from uncultured Desulfuromonadaceae bacterium, assembly GCA_964397545.1. Classification (GTDB taxonomy): domain Bacteria; phylum SDB-A; class SDB-A; order SDB-A; family SDB-A; genus JAFGIG01. The sequence goes on from CAYNIW010000015.1 coordinate 47,253, forward strand.
CTTGCCTATTGCCGGGAACAAGGAGATTAAAAAAGTCTTTGAACTCGGATCGGAGGGCACCGGACCCGGATATTTCGACGATGTCCGGTATATAGAGACAACTTATGACGGGGACATTATTACCTGTGAATACGAAAACGGAAGGATACAGGTTTTTGATTCCTCAGGCAATCACTTAAGACAATGGTCAACCGGGCGCAAAAGCTATGTCCAGTCTATTGCCACCGACAATCGAGGAAGGCTTTTTACCGTCTATAAGGGAGGGATTCACATATACGAAATAAAAGACGGCTCTTACGCAGATTCCATACCGAAAAACATAGTATCGGCTTTCAGTTACGAAGACATTGCTATATCTCCGTCAGACGGCAGTATCTATCTTATATACGACCGTGAAAACCTCGCAAAACTCGACAGGGATTTCAGCGTAATCTGGATTATCCAAGAAGCCATATCGTCAAACTCCGACGACTCGGAACTCCAGTGCAACATAGCCGTTGACGGCGCAGGATACATTTACGTCCTCGGAGTCTTCAACAAGTCTGTTTTTAAGTTTTCACCTGAAGGCAAGTTTCTGACGCGAATAGGCTCTGAAGGAGACGGCCCGGGATCTTTGGGACTTGGAGCTTCAGGCGTAGCGGCGGACAATCAATCCAATATTTACATCACCGATTCGGACGGAATTGAAGTCTTTAACAGCAACGGCAGATTTATCACTCAGCTCTCCGTTGAAAGGCCGACATACGGAATCTCTATTGACAAAGACAATATGCTCTATACGGCAAACAACAAAAAAATATCCAAATACGCCCTTTTCCCCGAAAACTACTCAGAATAAGGAGTCCATCCCTTGATTTTTACCCTTACTTTTATTCTTTCTTTTTATCTCCCCTCGTCTCTCGGCCCCAACTTAATCCAAATACTGAATAAATTTAAGCCAAACCGTGCGTCCATTGTATTCGTCGGCGACATAATGGTCCACGACGAACAGTTAAAAGGCGCTTACGACAGACCTATGGAGACTTATGCTTTTTCAGACTGCTTCGAAGACGTCTCAAAATTTTTATCCGAAGCGCACTTTACCGTCGGCAATCTCGAGACCACGCTCTCAGGCGAAGACAAAATTTTCTCGGGCTACCCGCTGTTCAACTCTCCTGACGAACTGGCTTTCGCCCTTAAGGAGGCGGGGTTTGACCTTCTCACAAGGGCTAACAACCACTGCCTCGACAGGGGAGAGGAAGGCCTTTTAAGGACTTCCGCCGTCCTCGATTCGCTTGGTATTTTGCACACCGGAGTTTTTTCAGATTCTTCCGAAAAAAAATACGCGTTGGTGAGCATAAACGGCATTGACATCGCATTTCTCTCCTATACTTACGGGACAAACGGACTTTCTCTCCCACAAAAAAGTCTCTGCATGATCAATTATATTTCAACCGAAGATATCTCCATAAATGTAAAAAACGCCAGAGCCGACGGAGCGAGTTTTGTCTTTGTCGTCCTCCATTACGGCACCGAATACGCTATGAGCCCTTCGGGGACTCAAAAAGCTTTATTCGACTCTCTGGCTTTTTTCGGCGCCGACGCTGTCATCGGCATGCACCCGCACGTAGTCCAGCCCATGGCATGGTCAAATTGCGGGGTTGAACTCGAAAATGGAGGAAAAACTTTTTACGCCTACTCTCTGGGGAATTTCATATCCTCACAGAGGACAATTCCGAGAGACGCCGGTTTAATTCTCAGACTCGACTTGATTTGCTATCCCCGGGGAAAGACGGTCATCTCAAAAATATCTTTTCTTCCCACTTATGTCCAGTTCAGACCTTCTTCTGGAAAATACGACGTCAGGGTTATAGACGCACTCAGAGCATACGATCTTATAAGTGCTGATGTCATCACCTCTTTTTCTCCTTACGACAAAAGAAGAATAACCTCAATAGTTGAAGAAATGCCCGGGCGAATAACGGGCATTTCAGAGTTCTATTTCTGCTTTTTAGATACTGCTCTCGGGATGTTCGTCTTCTCAGACTCTCTTTGAAATTTTATCTCTCTCTATGACGGCGTAAGCTGAATGGTTGTGAATGCTCTCCATGCTTTCGCATTCGACTTTGAACCACAGTATTCTTCCGTCCTCGAGAAGCTCCCTCGCCGCCCCCCTTACAACATCTTCTACGAAACGCGGTCTGTCGAAAGCTCTTTCAGTTACGAATTTTTCATCTTCTCTTTTCAGCAGTGAAAAAACAGGCCCGCTCGAATTTTTTTCAGCAAGTTCAATAAGCTCTTCGATCCAGACAAATTCATTGTATCTGGTCCTGATTTTCACCGAAGCCCTCTGATTGTGGGCTCCCCTTTCCGAAATCTCTTTCGAACAGGGGCAAAGAGTCATCACAGGGACATTAACCTCCAGAACGAAGTCGTCCTTCTTTCCGGAAGTTCCGTAAAATACGCAGTCATAATCCATGGAACTCTCAGTCCCGCTCACAGGAGCCTTTTTTCTTACAAAATACTTAAAAGCGACTTCCATTACTGCTTTTTCGGCTTCGAGCTCCTCCCTGATATGGTTTAGAATTTCGTTCATGTTGAGCATCGAGAATTCTTTCTGGTATGAATGAAGGACGCTGACGAATCTGCTCATGTGAGTTCCTCTGTAATGTTTGGGAAGCTCGACGAACATTGAAATCCTCGCGACTGTCTGCTGTTTTTTGTTTGCCCTGTCTTCGACGGAAATCGGATAATAAATATCCTTTACTCCCACCGAATCAACGTCTATGCCGTGTTCGGGTTCGTCGTTCTGGACGTCTTTCATATCAGGGTCCGCGGTAAGAACAGCGGGAATTTTCACTCTCCCAGACGGTTATCTCATAGAGCTGGGGGAGCAGGGGTTTTAAGTTTTCCCAGAGCCAAATCACTAGATTTTCGCTCGTTCCTGATTCCAAGCCTTTTATGTCGTTTAAAAGTGTATGATCAATTTCACTAATCGTCGGATCGACTATTTCCTTGATGTCGCCGAAATCCATGAGCCATCCCTTTTCAGGGTCGATTTTTCCTTTAACGCTGACATCTATCCTGAAAGAATGGCCGTGGACGGCACTGCATTTGTGTTCTTCCGGCACTCCCTTTATTCTGTGGGCGGCGTCGGCTCTGAAAGTTCTCGTTAAAATAACTGTTTTCATGTTTTAGATTATATTGCTTTTTAGTGCTTGACATCAATAAAATTATGCTTGCTTTTTAGACAAATAGTTATATAATGCACGCTTATAAAAAACCGTTTGGTTTTCTGTTCAGAATGTATCATCGCTTTTCTCGGTGAAAAGCGTTTGTTGCATAAGGACAAGCATATTTTTATGTGCTTAAAAAGAGTATATCAACAGGAGGAAAAACAGAAATGAAGAGGAACAGCACAGTTCTAACACTCGCTCTGACAGCAATACTTGTATTATATTTGGGTGCAATATCCTGCAGTCAGAAACCACAGGAACAGACTGACACGACAGCCGTTGACACTACAGTGGTTGACACAACCGTTGTCGTCGTAGAGGACATTTACGTAGAAGTCGGATCTTTTATTTTCGCCCGCACGACAACGACCACATCTTTCCACTACGACTCTGCTTACGTCACGGCTCTAACCGAAGATTCAGTCACATTCAACTGGGCTGACACCTACGCCAAAGGTGAAGATGGCAGGACATATCCCAATACAAACGAATACTACTATGTTGTGAATACTGAAGCCACAGCCGACCACTTCGTAGCCGGAACGCCCGTCATGATAGCCCCCAAAGGGACAAGTTTTGTTTGGTACTTTGGCGCTATAGCCGAAGTGGTTGAGACCAACTATGTCGTCGACTACACTATCCCCGGAATCGAAGAGCCGAAGCAGGACACAGTCGGACTCGACAGACTTTTCGTCGCCACAATAATGAACTGACTATTTCTTAAAAAGTTTAAGGGCGGCTTCTGCCGCCCTTTTTTTATTTCAAAGAGTTTTTTTCTACCATTTATTTATGTGTATTTTCTCTGTTTCAAATCTTTGAGGGTTCGAAGGTTTTTCGGCAGGATAACCGAGAGAAACAATGCCGAGAGGTTTAATTTTTTCGGGAAGCCCGAAAAGTTTCACAATCCCCACCGTCCTCTCCTCTCTCGGATGAACTCCGAGCCAGACAGACCCGATTCCGAGAGAATGAGCCGCCAGAAGAATATTCTGGAGAGCCGCCGAGCAGTCCTGTGCCCAGTAGCCTGAATTTTCCTGAACCTTTTCATCTGCACATACGACTATCGCGCAGGGAGCATCGAGGAGCATTTTCGCGTAGGGATGGACTTCTGCCATCTTTTCAAGAATGCTTCTGTCATCGACGACAATGAAATGCCACGGCCTCAGATTTCTCGCCGAAGGCGCGAACATCGCCGCTTCGAGTATTTTTTGGATATCCTCTTCAGGGATTTCTTTTTTTGTGTATTTTCTTATGCTTCTCCTCGTCATAATGCATTCCATGGCTTCCATGGCATCCCCCTTTGTTTTTTTCAATGTTCTGCAACTTCCGGCAAAACACTCAAAACGTAAACCAAATCTTCTTCCGTTATTTCTCTGTGAAAGACAAAACGCACGGACCCGTTCTCGGGAGGATAGACCAGAACATTTTTTCTTCTGAGTTCTTCTACGAACTTCAACGCTATTTTGTCTTCATTAAAATCAGCAAAAACCATGTTTATTTTTACTTTCTCCGGTTCGACTTTGAATGCTTTACATTTTGCAAGGGTATCGGCGAACTTTCTCGCCTTTTCGTGGTCTTCTGAGAGCCTGTCCACCATTTCATTCAGAGCTACGATGCCCGGTGCGGCTATTATTCCGGCCTGCCTCATTCCTCCGCCCATTATTTTTCTGTTTTTTCTCGCTTTTTCTATGAATTTTGCCGTCCCCGCCAATATGGATCCGACCGGACAGCAAAGTCCCTTGGAAAGACAGAACATGACACTGTCGCAGTATTTCGCTATATCCGCCGGTTTGACACCGAGAGAAATCGCGGCGTTGAAAACCCTTGCTCCGTCGAGGTGCACGGGGACATTCCACTTCTGAGCCAATGACCCAATCTCTTCCATTTCAGCGAGAGTCTGGACATCTCCGTTGGATAGAGCATTTTCAAGGCAGATAAGGCCTGTTTTCGGGAAGTGAATGTCTCTTTCTTTCCTAATCCGAGGTTCGATATCTTCAGCTTTCAGTCTCCCCGAAAGGGGTTTCACCGTTCTGAGCTGAACCGCGCCGATTATGGAGCTCGCCGCCGCTTCGTGGACTACAATGTGGCAGTCCTCCGAAAGGATTACCTCGTCCCCGCGACTGCAGTGAGTCAAAACAGCAAGCTGATTGCCGAAAGTCCCCGAGGGCACGAGGAGGGCGGCTTCTTTTCCGAGTATCTCAGCAGAGAGTTTTTCGAGTTCGTTAACTGTAGGATCTTCTCCGAGAACGTCGTCTCCGACTTCAGCCTCAAAAATGGCTCTCCTCATCTTTTCCGTGGGCACAGTGACCGTATCGGAACGAAGGTCTATAAATTTCATTTGATACCCCTTATAAAAGAACTATTTTATACGCTTGTATAAAAAGATTAAAAGAGAAATTTATGGGTTTTTAGGTTTTTTAACTTTTTCAAGCCACAGACCCTGAAAAAGACTCGTAGAGGTTTTTATAGAACTCACAGTTCTCGTAGAGCTCGTCATGTTTAGCCGTCATGACTATTTTACCTTTATTCAGAACGACTATTTTGTCCATGTCTTTAATTGTGTTAAGCCTGTGGGCGATTACAACGGAAGTTTTCCCCCTCAAGATTCCGTCCAGCGCTTTTCTCACATAATTTTCTGACTCCGAGTCCAACTGGGAAGTCGCCTCGTCGAGAACGAGAATTTTGGCATCTTTTAGGACAGCCCTTGCAATAGAAATTCTCTGCCTTTCTCCTCCGGAAAGAGTCATTCCTCTCTCTCCGATAATTGTGTCGTAACCTTTTTCGAGCTTTAATATGAAATCATCGGCGAAAGCTTTTTTAGCGGCTTCGTATATCATTTCGTCAGAGGCGAGGGGCGACCCGAATCTTATATTTTCTCTCACGGTGTCTCTGAACAAAAAAACATCCTGAGATACGACAGCTATGTTGTTTCTCAACGATTTAAGTTTAATTTCTCTGATATCAATTCCGTCGAAAAGAATTCTCCCCTCTTCAGGATCATAAAATCTCATCAACAGGTTCACAATAGTAGTTTTGCCGGCGCCGCTCGGACCGACCAACGCCGCCTTCTCTCCTTTTTCCACTCTTAAAGAAATGTTTTCAAGAACACTCTCGTTTTCGTAGGAAAATGAAACATTCTCAAAGGTGATATCCCCTTTGAAATCATTCAGCATGACTGCGTTTTCGGCGTCTTTTACATCAGGTTCGGTGTCCATAATTTCAAAAACTCTTTCAGCTGAAGCCAGGGACTGCTGAACCGTAAGATTTATATTTACAAAAGCGCTCGTCGGCCCGAAAAGATACCTGACAAAAGAGTTAAAAGCTATAAGTCCGCCGATTGTAAGATTCCCCCTCATTATTTCAAAACACCCATACCACAGGATAACGAGTGGAGCCGAAGACGAGACTATTGAAGTCAGAAAAACGTATAAAGCCCCGAAGACGCTGAGCTTTATACTCTGTTTGGTCTCGCCTTTGGTCTTTTTGAACATTCTCAGCAATGAAGTCTTCTCCGCGCTGAAAGACTGAATCGTGAATATACCGGAAATCAACTCCTGAATTTCTTTTTGCGCCTCCGCGTATTTTTCTCTCAGTTCCCAGGACATTGATCGGATTTTTCTGCTGAAAAACCATGTCAGCAACGCGTAAAAAGGAAGAATAGCCAAAGATATTAGGGCTAATTTTTTGTGGATATAAAAAACGGCTCCTATACCGACAACAAAAGTCAAAGCGTTCTGGATTATGTTCAAAATCGTATCTGCCAAAAGTCCGTGGAGAGACTGAACGTCGGAACTTATGCGGGACATCAGATAGCCGGTCTGGTTTTTCCTGAAAAATTTCAACGACAAGTCCTGAAGATGTTCGAAAAGCTTTACCCTTATGTCGAAAAGAACCCTCGAACTGAAGACTGTCAGCAATACTCCCTTCACGAAACCTGTCAGAGATTGCAGTATAATAAGTCCAATAAGTGAAAAACCTATTATGTGAAGGAGATGAAAGTCTTTTGCGACAACGACCTTATCTATTATGTATTTCGTGAGAAAAGGCAGGGGCAGTTGGAGTAGTGTCGCAAGGAGCATCAAAAACAGCGCCCCCACGCCCTTTTTCCAGTAGGGTTTGAGGAAACGACAGGTTTTAAGAAGCAAATGACCAGATTTAGATTCTTTCATATCAGTTATGAAACAGCTTTTTGTTCAGTTTTACTTTCGTAATAACGCTTTAGAACTTCTTTTATTTGAAACTTATACTCTAAACAAGGTCCTAATTTCGAATTTTCTGACGCTTTCATTGGGCACCCTCCTAAACAAAGAGGAAGAATCTCACAATCTAAACATTCTTTTCTTTGTATTGGATCATTCATAACACAATCGAGCCAATAAGAATAATTAGTCATATCTATGCTACCCTTGTCATTTATCACTCCTACACAGTGTTTTTGCTCTCCGACAACATACCAACATTTGTAAAGTTTGCATTCAGGATCTACAACAAAAGATGTTGTCGAGTATATCATGCAGTTTGTAAATTTTGTTTTTGGGTTAACCTCATATGTAAAACCATACTTTTTTGATGAATCTATTAATTTTAATTTATATTCTGAAAAATTTTTTCTCGTCATTCCTTCCTCTAATGATCTACAAGCACCAAATCCAGTTGTATCAACAGCCGCAAAGTATATTACAAATTTTTCAGAATACTTTTTCTTTAATGGTTCTAAAATTGGAAAAAGTGGTTCAATCTTTTTTAAATTTGTTTCATCAACATTCACTCTAACAGAAACTGATACACTTTTTTTAAGAAGTGTTCTCAAATTATTAAGAATCTTATTAAATGATCCCATACCATTGGCAAATGGTTTTCTTTGGTCATGGATTATCTGAGGTCCGTCAATAGTTATTTGTGCATTGTTAATTTTATTACGAGTAAAGAAACTTTCATCTAACTTATCAATTAAAGTTCCATTTGTGACAATCTTTGCGTTATAAAGAACATTGAATTTTTCACACTCTTTAATAAAAAAATCTGAAAGTTCATCGATTATTTTAGGATATAATAAAGGTTCTCCTCCGTACCATGTTATATTTAGACTTTTAATTTTTTCAATTTTATTTGCAACTAACTTTTTTATTTTTTCAATTTCTTTTTTCCCCATGTGTTTCGTTTTTCTATGTTCATAACAATAAATACATCGCAAATTGCAATTTAAGGTAGGGCAAATAGTTAACCCGTAATGATCCTTTTGAAATTTTGACTCTTGACATCTCAATCTTAAAAGATCTATTTCATTCAAATTCTTATCAACAATATATCTACCTTCTATTAATTTTTTTAAAAACATTTTTTCTTTTTCATTTAATGATTTTTTCCCTAATTTTGACGAAACAGTTTCAAATAAATGTGAAAATTTTTTATCCAATTTAATCAATCCCGAACTCATGCAATTGAATAGAAGCTTCTCATCTTTATTTAGATCAACTGTTATATTGTATCTTGAAAGCTTATAATCTTGATTTTTCATTAATTACCTCTTTTTGTTAAAGGGAGGTTTTTAACCCTCCCTTTACAGTTCATCAATAATAAGATGCGTGTGGCGTACAATCCCCATCATTAAAGCATGAGCATAGTGACGGGCATTTAGGTCTGTATCCTGGTGTAATATCATCGCTTAGATACATTGACATTTCAACTTCCATTGTCATCGGGTTTGATATCCATTCCATTTTCATTCTCCTTTACTTTTGTTTGTTTTCTTTTCTTGCCGGCACTGTTTTGAGTTAATTAACTCGCTGAGCTCATAAAATAATATGCAATAACCGCGCCAATAATAAGATTCATCTACTATTATTATAATAAAAAACAATTGAATTTAATGAGACATCATTTAAAAATAATAAACTTAAATAACGCTTGGTAAAATTTGTTGTATATACCTATAAGAAATTAAATAGGAAAGCACAAGTTGTACAATTAATCGATTTTTTTCTAACGATCGTAAAAATAATATAATCCCCAAAATAGAGTATACTAAGGATCCAGAGAATATACAGGGTAATTCCACGGTTTTATTTACACTCTCGCTCTACTTTTCATTAAATCAAATTCAATTTTTATTCTATCTTTTATATTATACTTTATAGCTTGACATTCTGGTTCTGTAGTCGAACCTTTTTCGAAAAATTTCATCGGACATCCTCCCAAACATATTGGTAAAACTTTACAGACTTTGCATTTTTCATATTCTGTCGCATCAAATAAAGAGCATTTTATAAAGAATGAATTATTTCTGATTTCAATGTCCCCATGCAAATTGATAATACCGACCCTATATTGATCAATACCAACATGTTCCCAACACTTATATAGATCACATTTTGGATCAATAACAAACGACGAGATTGAGGGGAGATAACATACAGATTTAGATTGTTTAAGTGGGAGCAGATAATTAATTGATTTTTTTATACATATTTCCTTAATTAATTTAATTTGAATCTCAGCAAATTCTCGATCAGTTAAACAATTATTTTTGTATAAACACCCTTCTCCGCTTTTGCCACTGCCAATTTTTGAAAAATACACCCCTAAATTTCCTTTAAAATTATCTTTTATTAACATTATTGAACTTGTTAATTTATCTATATTATAATAATTCTTTTTATCAATATTCATTCTTATCCCAATATTTACTAACTGATTTTTAATATTTCTCAGCCCTTGCAGTATTTCTTCAAACGAACTGCTCCCGTTTTTCATCGGTCTCATCTTGTCATGTAAGCTTTGATCTCCATCGATAGTTATTTGGACAAAAGAAATCTTGTTTTTCTCAAAAAATCTATCCTCAAGATTATTTATTAATGTTCCATTTGTTAAAATTGAGGAATTGTATTTAATGTTTTTTTCATTACAAATTTTAATAAAGTGATTTGATAATTCATTTATTATATCGTGACACAAAAGTGGTTCACCGCCATACCATATTATGTTTAGATTATTTATAAGATCTGATTTTTTCTCAACTAAAAGCTTTATGGAGTTAATTTCTTTCTCGGTCATCATTCCTTTTTTTTGATTTTCATAACAATATACACATTTCAAGTTACATTCCAATGTAGGACAAATTGTTAAAGTTAGCTGATGTTTGTTAAAAGCAACATTTTGTTGTTTAAACTTAATATATTCTATTTCATCTTGATCTTTTTCTACAATAAAGCGTCCATTAAGTAATCTTAAAAATAATTCCTGATTTTTTTTCGGTATTTCATCTGTTTCCATATTTTGAAAGATTTCTTGAATTTTAAAATATTCATCCTTAGGGATTTTCAATAAGCCTGCACTTAAGCTATTAAACAAAATAAAACAGTTTTCTTCTGGATAATCTTCTAAAAAGTTATAATTCGACAGTTTATACATATTTTTTCCTTATTTAATGAATAATTGCACTGGTTACTATTCTAAAACAATTCTTTTGAAGTATGCGAAAATCTTTTAGAGCAACGACCTTATCTATTATGTATTTCGTGAGAAAAGGCAGGGGCAGTTGGAGTAGTGTCGCAAGGAGCATCAAAAACAGCGCCCCCACGCCCTTTTTCCAGTAGGGTTTGAGGAAACGACAGGTTTTAAGAAGCAAATGACCAGATTTAGATTCTTTCATATCAGTTATGAAACAGCTTTTTGTTCAGTTTTACTTTCGTAATAACGCTTTAGAACTTCTTTTATTTGAAACTTATACTCTAAACAAGGTCCTAATTTCGAATTTTCTGACGCTTTCATTGGGCACCCTCCTAAACAAAGAGGAAGAATCTCACAATCTAAACATTCTTTTCTTTGTATTGGATCATTCATAACACAATCGAGCCAATAAGAATAATTAGTCATATCTATGCTACCCTTGTCATTTATCACTCCTACACAGTGTTTTTGCTCTCCGACAACATACCAACATTTGTAAAGTTTGCATTCAGGATCTACAACAAAAGATGTTGTCGAGTATATCATGCAGTTTGTAAATTTTGTTTTTGGGTTAACCTCATATGTAAAACCATACTTTTTTGATGAATCTATTAATTTTAATTTATATTCTGAAAAATTTTTTCTCGTCATTCCTTCCTCTAATGATCTACAAGCACCAAATCCAGTTGTATCAACAGCCGCAAAGTATATTACAAATTTTTCAGAATACTTTTTCTTTAATGGTTCTAAAATTGGAAAAAGTGGTTCAATCTTTTTTAAATTTGTTTCATCAACATTCACTCTAACAGAAACTGATACACTTTTTTTAAGAAGTGTTCTCAAATTATTAAGAATCTTATTAAATGATCCCATACCATTGGCAAATGGTTTTCTTTGGTCATGGATTATCTGAGGTCCGTCAATAGTTATTTGTGCATTGTTAATTTTATTACGAGTAAAGAAACTTTCATCTAACTTATCAATTAAAGTTCCATTTGTGACAATCTTTGCGTTATAAAGAACATTGAATTTTTCACACTCTTTAATAAAAAAATCTGAAAGTTCATCGATTATTTTAGGATATAATAAAGGTTCTCCTCCGTACCATGTTATATTTAGACTTTTAATTTTTTCAATTTTATTTGCAACTAACTTTTTTATTTTTTCAATTTCTTTTTTCCCCATGTGTTTCGTTTTTCTATGTTCATAACAATAAATACATCGCAAATTGCAATTTAAGGTAGGGCAAATAGTTAACCCGTAATGATCCTTTTGAAATTTTGACTCTTGACATCTCAATCTTAAAAGATCTATTTCATTCAAATTCTTATCAACAATATATCTACCTTCTATTAATTTTTTTAAAAACATTTTTTCTTTTTCATTTAATGATTTTTTCCCTAATTTTGACGAAACAGTTTCAAATAAATGTGAAAATTTTTTATCCAATTTAATCAATCCCGAACTCATGCAATTGAATAGAAGCTTCTCATCTTTATTTAGATCAACTGTTATATTGTATCTTGAAAGCTTATAATCTTGATTTTTCATTAATTACCTCTTTTTGTTAAAGGGAGGTTTTTAACCCTCCCTTTACAGTTCATCAATAATAAGATGCGTGTGGCGTACAATCCCCATCATTAAAGCATGAGCATAGTGACGGGCATTTAGGTCTGTATCCTGGTGTAATATCATCGCTTAGATACATTGACATTTCAACTTCCATTGTCATCGGGTTTGATATCCATTCCATTTTCATTCTCCTTTACTTTTGTTTGTTTTCTTTTCTTGCCGGCACTGTTTTGAGTTAATTAACTCGCTGAGCTCGAATAA
>CAYNIW010000016.1:0-58145 GCA_964397545.1 uncultured Desulfuromonadaceae bacterium
TTAACCACGGGGGTTATTTCAAGCCTCTGGGTCTTTAACGTCCTTTTCAGCCTCTGCCATGAATTTTCTTCCTGGAGTAAATCGAAAGCATCTATAATAAGAAAACCTCTGTGTGCCTTTAACAAGCTTCCGGCTTTGATGCCTGTGTGTATCCGCTCGCTTGAGCTTACGTTTTCAACCGTTCCGAAAAGATTGTTTTCCGAAGGAAAGTTTTCGATTATCACCGGGCGTTTTAATTTTTTATGATTGTTGACGGCGAGATTTATGCTCAATATGCTGTCAATGCTTTCTTTTTCGGACTTCCATTTTTCCTTGTCCTGTTCGGTTTCCAGCAAGCTTTTCCAAAGCGATATATTTGTCAGCATATAGTCAAGAAAACAATCGAGATAATTTTTCATTTCCTGCGTTGAGGTCAATTTTTTCAGATCGTCAAAAATAAGTTTCAGGAACGGATAAGCCGTGTCTATGTCGAGTTTTTTCTTTTTATTTGAAAAATCCGTTCTAAGGGTTTTAAAATCATTCAGATAAAGGGCTATTGTCTTTTCGATTTGGTCTTTTTTGTCGAGGTATTCCTCTAATTTCCTGTTTTTTAGCTGATTTTTTTCCACGAGTTCCGACAATTCGTTGAAACTTAAGACCTTTTTTTTATGGACAGGCATCAGTTCCATTTTAGAGCCTTCGCCTTCGGGTTTTTTCCACCTGAAACCGGAAGTCTTAACCAGTTTGTCGATTTTTGAAAAAATCCTGTTTTCTTCTTTTTTCTCTTTTTTCTCAAAAGACATCAATTCAGATAAATACCTGTCGTTGAAATATATAGCAGATATAAGATTTTCGAGATTTTCAAGAAGTTCCTCCATGGCCCGGGAGAGGACTATTCCTTCTCCTTTGGGGATTTTCAGTGAGACGGGCTCTTCCGGAACGTCGAAATTATACAAAAAAACAATATCTTCGAGACTTTTTGTCGTTTTGCCGATATTTTTTGTGAGAAATTTGTAAAGTGTGCTTTTTCTTCCTGTTCCTGCGAGCCCTGAGATAAAGATGTTGTATCCCTGCCCGCCGATTTCTATGCCTGTTTTTATGGATTCTATCGCTTCGCGCTGTCCGATTATGTCTTCAGCTGGATTTAACTCAGCTGTTGTTCTGAACTTGAATATATTTTCAGGGCAAGACCATGCTAATCTTGACAGAGAGACCTTTTTCAATTATCGCTCCTGTATAAGATTATATCCCCTTTTTTGACCTTGTCGCCTTCGCTGATTTGAACCGCTGTTATTTTGCCGCGGTATTCTGATACTATTTTATTGTATGATTTCATGGCTTCTATGATATAGAGCGTGTCTCCCTTTTCTATCTTTGACCCTTCGCGGACGAATACTTCTCTTATGATTCCGGGAATGGGCGCCCTCTCTTCTCTCTGGGAGTTCTTTGCGAAATGGACTCCCGGACTTTTCCTCTTGAAATCGCAAGTGAGATAAGTAGAGAAATCCACGTTGAGATTAATTTTTTCTTCGGACATTTACTCTCCTATACAGGCATGTTGCCGTGGTGTTTCCAGAGAGATTGTCTCTCTTTCCCGCTGAAAATACTGAGCATGTTCACCAGGATTTGACGGGTTTCCTGTGGTTCAATAACGGCATCAACGAAACCCTTGGAAGCGGCGACCCATGGATTCGCGAACTTCTCCTGATACTCTGAAATTTTTTCTTTTCTCGTCGTGTCCGGATCCTTACTGCTTTCAATCTCTTTTCTGAAAAGAATGTTCGCGGCTCCTTCGGGCCCCATGACAGCGATCTCAGCCGTGGGCCAAGCCGCGACGAAGTCCGCTCCGAGATGTTTACTGCACATGGCGATATAACCGCCTCCGTATGCTTTTCTTATAATCACGGTCAGTTTAGGGACCGTTGCTTCTGAAAAAGCGTAGAGGACTTTGGCTCCGTGCCGTATTACTCCCGCGTGTTCCTGGTCAATGCCCGGAAGGTAACCGGGGATATCAACTAAGGTAACGAGAGGTATATTAAAAGAATCGCAGAACCTTATAAAACGCGACGCCTTGTCCGCGGCGTTTACGTCTAAAACTCCCGCGAGATAGTAGGGCTGGTTTGCGACTATTCCTACAGAGCGGCCTCCTATACGGCCGAATCCGACAACTATGTTTTTAGCCCATTCCTTTTGAACTTCAAGAAATTCAGAATTGTCGGTCAGAGAATAAATTATTTCCAGGACGTCGTATGTCGCTTTAGGGTCGGATGGTATCGTTTTCGTTATGTCAAACTGCTTTTTGGGGTTTTCGGAAGGGATTATTGGAGGATTTTCCCTGTTGTTTGCAGGAATATACGACAGTAAATCCTTAATGATCGAAAAGGCTTCTTTTTCGTTTGAAGCGGCAAAATGCGCATTACCCGTTATCTCTGCATGAGTCATTGCTCCGCCAAGTTCTTCCATTGAAATTTCTTCGCCTATGACGGTTTTTATAACTTCAGGTCCCGTTATGAACATATTGCTAATCTTTTTCACCACGATAACGAAGTCGGTGAGGGCAGGTGAATAAACTGCTCCTCCTGCGCAAGGTCCGAGTATAAGGGATATCTGGGGAACGACACCTGAGAGTTTTGTGTTTCTGTAGAAAATTTCACCGTATCCTGCCAGCGCTCCGACGCCCTCTTGTATTCTCGCTCCTCCGGAGTCGTTTAAGCCGATGAGCGGAATGCCGGATTCTTTAGCGATGTCCATAACTTTGGTGATTTTCGACGCGTGCCCTTCTCCCAGAGAACCTCCTGCCACAGTGAAATCCTGTGCGAAAAGAGCCACGGGCCGGCTCGAAATCTTTCCGACTCCTGTGATGACGCCGTCCCCGGCCAGCAGAACTCCATCAAGGCCGTAACCTCTCGCTTTGTGCTCCACAAAAAGGTCCGTCTCGAAAAAACTGTCTTCGTCGAGCAGATGTTCAATCCTCTCCCGGGCGGTCATTTTTCCTTTATCTTTTTGTCTCTTGATTGATTTTTCGCCTCCTCCGGATTTCCATTTCTGAACTCTGACTATAAAATCAGCTATAACCGACTTGATGTCCATTTTTCACCTCATTATGCGTTGTTGAAGCCCATAACGTTTTTTTCGGGCTCATCCGTTTTAATCGCTCCGAATTTATCTTCGAAGTCCTTCACTCTTTCCTCGAGCAGTTTTATAAGTCTTTTTGCCGTCTGAGGAGGCATTATTATCCTGCTGTTAATCTTTGCTTTGTTTTTTCCAGGCACCAATCTGGCAAAATCCACGACGAATTCAGCGGGGGATGAAAGAATTATGACGAAATTGCTGTAAATACCGTCGGAGACATCATCCGGAAGTTCAATTGATATCTGAGCCGGGGTTCCCTGTTTCATATTCCCTCCGTTTTTGACAGAAAATCAAAAAAAAATCTAAATAAACATAAATTATACTTTAAGTCTTCAGGCTGTGGCAAGATAATAACTTGACAGAAATCACAGCTTTATTTAATATTTGTCAATGGAAGATTACTACGAGATCCTGGGCGTTACATTCAATGCCACGGATACGGAAATAAGAGAAAGATACATCTCTCTCGCTAAACAGCATCACCCTGATCATATAGAAGATAAAACCGGTCTCTCCTGGAGAAAAGCCAACGACAGGTTTGCCGAAATAACGAGAGCCTATAAAACTCTCATAGACAGAGACAAAAGATCTGAATATGACAGAAAACTTTCCGGCGAAGTGGATAAAAGCCACGTCATTCAGGCAAAAAATTTATATATTCAGGCGAGAACAGCAGTAAAAATAAAAAATTGGGCTAGAGCCGAGATGCTGCTCGACGCGGCAATTAAAATTCACAAGAAGACCGAGTATCTCGTCTATCTTTCCATGATTAGGGTTTTTTTGGGAAAAGACTTAGCCAAAAATCTTGAATCAATCCAGAGATCACTCAAAGACAGGATATTTGAAGGTTTTTTTCACGCGGTTTACGCGTGGGCTCTTTACGGCATGAGAAGGTTTGATGAGTCCCGTTTTTCACTCAACGAAGCTTTTAAGTGGGATCCGGACTGCCAGGAAGCTCTTGATTTAAAAGATGTTTTTCAAGCGGATTTTCCCGGAGAGGCAAAAAAAGGGGTTTTCAAAAAAGTAAAGAATATTTTTAAAAAAGACTGATATTTTCAGAGACAAGATAGCTTTTTGGCTTTTTCTCTGCGCTTGCGCAGGTGTTTATTTTTCGGGTGTCCTTTTCCCTCTTTGGCTTGCAGTAATATTATTGCTTTTTTCTCTCTCCTCAGGAGCTTTCCTTCTTCTAAAAAAGTGTGAATTGCCGGTGAGAATCGCTTTTTTAATTTCAACTGTATTTCTTTTCACCCTCTGGGGATATTTGAGAATACCCTGCAGGGACATGAGCCCGATGACAAAGCGGGGAAAAACCCGTATAACGGGGACAATAGGTCCTGTGACGGGAAAAAGCAGAAAAGTATCAGTCAGAACTCTTGAAGGGCAGAACGTGTCGTTCAACGCCTGCATTATCACCGATTATGAGCTCGAAGACGGTCAGAAAATCGAAGCCTTCGGGAGTTTTTATCCACTGCCTTTTTCAACTAACCCGCATCAGTTCGATTACGGAAGATTTCTTCTGGAAAATTCAATGGAAATCCTGTTTTACAGCGACAGTCTTAAAATTCTCGAAAACAGCTCTAGACCGGTTGATGTGCTCCGCAATCACATAAGAAAAACAATAACGGAAGAATTCAATGACGACAGCGCTGTCGCAGCTTTTGCTCTCGCTGTCTCCATCGGAGACAGACTTTTTTTAGACGATGAATTAAGAGAGGATTTTTTAGGGGGCGGAATATCGCATGTTCTTGCTATAAGCGGTCTTCATGTCGGTATAATACTGCTGATGGCGCTGATAACTTTCAGAGCCGCGGGGATACCGGTAAAACCATCTTATTTTCTGACAGGGGCTGTTGTTGTTTTCTACCTTTTAATTTCCGGAGGGCATCCTTCCGCTTGGAGAGCTTCAATCGGAGCTCTTGTCCTTCTATCGAGCCTTTTTTTTCAAAGGGAGAGAAATCCCTATCAGATAACCGGAATAGCCGGGCTCGTGGTTTTAGCAAAAAATCCGCTCTCTCTTTGGAATCCGGGTTTTCTGATGTCTTTCGGCAGTGTCCTGGGATTAATTTCGTTTCTTCCGCCGGTAATCGCATGGTCTGAAAGAAAAGGAGCGAGAAAGTTTTTTGTTGTAATTATCTGCGGACTTTCAGCCCCTGTAATCGTCAACATCTGTATTCTGCCTGTCACGACGGCTACATTCGGAAAAATTTTCCTGCTGTCTCCGCTGGCAAACCTTATTGTAATCCCGTTTTTGCATGTCTTTATTTTCACATTATTTTTCTATCTGCTTTTTCCTTTCAGACTGTTTGCGGGCGCCCTTTGGCTTGCCGGAAGGACTATAATCCTAACGGCGAAAACTTTTTCTTCTTTTTCTCCTTTTGTTTTTACGAGGACGTTTTCTCCCGCAGAATCAGTGCTTTTCGTCGCGACTCTCGTCTTTTTGAAAATCTCCTTGGTCAAAAGAAGGTTTTTAAGTATAAGCCTCCTCTCAGCGGCAGTTTTTTTCTTTCTGTTTTTTGCCCGCAGGACTTTTCTTGAAAAATCCTGGGTCTTGTTTTTCGACGTCGGCCAGGGAAATGCCTGTCTTCTGCATTCAGCCGGTGGGACTGATTTACTGATTGACGCGGGAAAAAACGAAAGAACAGGAAGTTTAATAGCCCATTACGCCGAACTTGAGCTCGGAGGCTCCATTGAAGCGGCTGTCGCTACTCACCAGGACATGGATCACATAGGAGGCATGGCGGAGATAATAAGACGTCTCAAACCGGGGAGAATTTTTTTCAACGGCGTCTTAAAGAACAAAGATTCCATTTCGGAATTTATGTCGCTGGCCCGCGGAAGTTTAATAGAACTTTCACGGGGAGATTCCATTTACGCCGGAAATTTCGCGTTTAGGGTTCACTCTCCCCAGAAAAGCGAAAAACCCGAATATTCAGTTGATCAGAACAGATATTCAATTTTTATGACGGCTGTTTTCGAAAATTGCCTCATTGTTTTTCCCGGAGACGCGGTTCTTTTTTACGACGAAAGTTTTGCCGGCTCCCGCAGTGTTATTCTTCTGCTTTCTCATCACGGAGATTTCAAAGCCAATCCGTTTAACAGCATCTCATTGATAGACCCCGACCTGACGGTGATAAGCGCGGGGAGAAAAAATCCTTATGGTCATCCAGCCGAAGATCTTGTAGGGTTTCTTCAAAAGAGAGGTTCATCTGATTTCAGAACAGACAGAGACGGCGCGGTAAAAATATTTCTTCCTGATCTTTCCGTCAAATGTTACAATGACAGCAGTTATCTGTGGCATTTCTGCCGCAGCCGTTTTTTCGGTAAATAGAGAAAAAGGTCTCATAGTTTCAGGGAGGAACTGGCATGAAAAAAATACTTTTACTCGGAGCGGGTTTGGTCGCGAAACCGCTGGTTGATTATTTTCTCTCGTTTGACGACATTCAGGTCACGGTCGCCAGCAGAAGCGGCGACAAAGGAATTTTAGCCGGAAGGCCGAGAGGCGTTTCCCAGAAGTGGAATGTTGAAGATATTCCATCTCTTCAAAAGCTTGTGGATTCGCACGATCTTGTGATAAGTCTTCTGCCAGCAGATTATCATCCTACTGTCGCCCAATGCGCTCTTAAATCGTCGAAACACATGATGACTACCTCATACGTCAGCCCTAAAATGAAATCTTTCGACGAGGAAGCGAAGAGAAAGAATCTTCTGTTTTTAAATGAGTGCGGAGTGGACCCGGGGATGGACCATATGTCTGCGATGAAGATAATAGACTCGGAAAGAACTCAGGGAGGAAAGATTGTTTCCTTCATATCATTCTGCGGAGGACTGCCTGCTCCCAATTTCTGCAACAACCCTTTGAACTATAAATTTTCATGGAGCCCCAGGGGAGTTCTCGTCGCGGCGACAAGCCCCGCGAAATATCTTAAAGACGGAGAGCCAGTGGAGATAGACGGCTCCGACCTGTTTTTGAACTGCGAAAGCGTTGAGGTCGGCGACATAGGCATATTCGACGGATATCCCAACAGAGATTCGACCGTTTACAAAGAGATTTACGGCCTTGACGACATCAAGACTCTTCTCAGGGGAACGCTTAGGTATCCCGAACACTGCGAACTATTCAGCAGAATGGTGAAACTTGGACTGTTTTCCAAGGAAAAAATGGATTTTTCAGCTGACCCAACATACCGGGGCATGATTTATAAACTTTTGCCGCTGGAAAATAAAGAGAATCTGAAGAAAGCTCTCGCTGATTTCCTGAAGACAGGAGAGGACGGCGAGGTAATTAAAAAACTCGAATGGCTCGGGCTTTTCGAAGATGAAAAACTGCCGGATACAACTGCCGCTCCGATTGACTTGATGACGGACATTATGAAGAAGAAAATGGAATTTACCTCAGGCGAAGTTGACATGATAGTGATGAAACACAAATTCAGAGTTGAATACAGCGGCGGAAAGACAAAACAGATAGAGTCATATTTTGTCTATTACGGGACTCCCGACGGAGATTCGGCAATGGCCAAAACCGTCAGCCTTCCCGTAGCGATAGCGGCAAAGCTTTTCCTCGACGGAAAAATAAATCTCACGGGCGTCAGAATTCCCGTGATTCCGGAGTTATATATTCCCATTCTCGCTGAACTGGAAAAACTGGGGATGGCGTTTAAGGAAGAGGAAAAATATCTGTAGGTTCTTTTCGGCGGGTATGCGGATCCCGGTGGTTTTCAGACCGGTTCCGGAAGATTTATTTTGGCTCAGACATATTCAATCAAAGCCTTCGGCTGCAAGGTAAATAGATACAACGCGGATAGAACTGAAAGCGCTCTAATCCGGGCGGGTCTGGAAAAAGCAAAAGAGAATCCCGACATTTTCGTCCTCTTTTTCTGCAGTGTCACTGAAAACGCCCTCAGAGAATGCAATTCAGAGCTCAGAAGAGCGGAAAAAAATTCAAAAAAAGTATTTGTAAGCGGCTGTTTCGGGAACAGGGCGTTCGGGGGCGGGGAAATTCTGGAAGAGCTGAATGTCCTGCCTCGAGGACATCCGGATCCGGGAAAATCTGCAAGACCTGTAGTCTCCGTTCAGGAAGGCTGTTCTTCGTTCTGTTCTTTCTGCGTCGTAAACTACCTCAGAGGCAGGCCGTTGTCGAGAAGCGCTGATAGCGTCTCCGGGGAACTCTCATATCTTGAGAGTTTGGAATATTCGGAGGCGGTTATATCCGGCATCAGCCTCGGCCGCATCGAAGGCGGGATGGGGTCTTTTCTTTTCCGAATTCTCGATAAAACCGAATCTATATGCCTGCGTCTTGGTTCTCTCAACCCCGGCGACATATTAAAAGACAGGGATTTTTTAACTGTGTTGTCCCAGAAAAGGATAATGCCGCACATTCACCTGTCCCTTCAGAGCGGTTCGGCTGACGTGCTCAAGGATATGATGAGAAGATACGAGCCCGGCGATGTCCTGGAGCTTGTCAGCAGCCTGAGAAGGACAAAACCCGGCTCCGGAGTCGGAGTGGACCTAATAGCCGGTTTTCCGACAGAGGAAAAAAGACACCACCGGGAAACTCTGGATTTCATCGAAAAACTTTCTCCTTCTTTCACGCATGTCTTCCCCTTTTCTCCGAGAAAAAAAACCCTCGCGAATCTCTACACTGACGTGGTGGGGGATAAGGAAAGAGAAATAAGGGCGCGTGAACTGAGAGAATTGACATCGGAAATTACCCGAAAATTTCTCCATAGCCTCGCTGGAACCCAAAGACATGCCGTCATAGAGAGAAAGCGCGGCGACATCTACACAGCGAGGACGGACAATTACGTTATAGTCCGCTTTCAGAGCAGTGAGGACATCCGGATATCTTCACGGGCAAAACTCCTTTTAATATCTCCGGACCCGAACGGAAAATCCATGACAGGGAAATTTTTGGAGAAGTTGCCGTGAAAATGATAAAAATGCTTTTTAGTATTTACATTTTTGCAACAAACAGCTCAATTTTAACCTGTAGTTGTCGAGACGGCGAAAAAAGGTCAACTTTATCTTATTCGTTTTAACTTTGTGATCTTACTCAAGTTTGTTTCCATTTATTTACCTAATACCAGCTTTTTCACGGTAAATGGAAAAATATCTTGTCATTTTGTCAGAAAAAATATATACTATTTCTGACAAATAAAGGATGATCATTATGACGCAAAGTATATATAATAAAGTAATTAGCAGAATATACGGAAATAAAAGGGGTTGGATCTTTACTCCGGCTAATTTTCTTGATTTAGGAAGCCGCTCAGCCATTGATCAGATTTTGGTTCGTTTGGTCAAATCCTGCACTATTCGCAGGTTAGCACGAGGTTTATATGATTACCCCGAAATTCATCCAGATTTTGGATATCTGCCGCCGAATTATGAGCGCATCGCTCAAGCATTAGTGAGAAGAGATAATATTAAAATTCAATCCTCCGGAGCGTATGCCGCCAATATGCTGGGCTTGACAGATCAAGTTCCGGCAAAGATTGTTTATTTAACGGATGGACATTCCCGGACGGTTCAGGTTGGTAAACTAAATATTAAATTAAAAAAGACCACTCCTAAAAATATGGCGACGGCCGGGCGTATTAGCGGCCTGGTCTTTCAGGCTTTGCGTTATATGGGGCAGGAGAATGTGGATGATAGGGTTATAAATATTTTAAAAAGAAAATTATCAGATAAAGACAAGAAAACACTTATGGCTGATCTTCGTTACGCTCCGGCTTGGATAGATAAGGTGTTGCGAAGATTAAATGAAAATAGAGGTGTGCTTTGAATAAAAAAGATTTTATTAGTGATTATGCAAAAAATCATCGCTATTTTAGTTTTTCGGAAATTGTAAAAGCATCTGGAGTAAGCAAATCTCTTGCAAAGAAATATCTTTATGAATTGAAGGAATCAGGCGGCATATTTTCGGCTGGTAGAGGAATATACAGCCCTGTTTCAAAAACATTTTTAATTGAAGAAAAGAGTCGTGTAAAAGAAATTCGTCAGATGCTTTCAAGGGAATTTCCTGAGCTTGACTTTATTATTTGGAATACTCTTTCTTTTCAGCCGTATTATCATCACCAGCAAACTCACAATATCACTTTCGTGGAAGTGGAATCCGACGCTATTCTTCCGGTTTTTAGTAAAATATCAAGAAGCTATAGGTATGTTTTGGTCGAAAAAACAAGCCGCGTAGCGCCAAAGAACTTTGATATAACTAAAGATCCCATTGTAATAAGGCTATTAGTTAAACGTTCTCCACGTCGCGGGCATGCCGCAACGTTAGAAAAAATGCTGGTTGATTTGTTTGTTATAAAAGATAAGTATTACACCATGCCGAACGCCGATTATTGGGAGCTATGGTCAAGTCTAGACAGGTTTTATCGAATTAATGTGACGGATCTTATATCATATGCTAAAGTGCGGAGGTACTACAACGAGCTATATTCACAACTTATTGTAAATGAAGAGTTTGAAGAGGTAACTTTCTCCGCATATTTAAAAAATGCGGCAAAAGTTACCCGCAAAAAGGGGATTCATGGCAAAGCAAATTCTTAACTTTGATCAATTGGAAGCCTTGCGGAAAGAGACGGGCTTTAAAGACCCGGGCATATTTGAGAAGAGTGTTTATGTGTTTAACCTGCTGAGCGAGATTTTAAAAGCTTATCCGGATCTTGTTTTTAAAGGAGGGACGTCGATACTTTTACATATTTATCCGCCTGTAAGGCTATCAATTGATATTGATATTTTGCTTCCCCTTAAAGAAAAAGAGGGACTTTCTAAAAAATTGGAACTTGTATCTCAAAACTCGGAATGGTTTGAGGGGATCGAGGAAAATAAGCGAGCCGGTAAAAAGATTCCTAAAGCTCATTTTAAATTTGCTTTTACTTCGCATTTTTCTAAAGTTCCTCAATATATCTTGCTGGATGTAGTTTTTACAGATTCTCCTTATGGCAAATTGGTTCGTAAGGATATTAAAGATAACCCTATGACTTTTTCAGGAGCAAAAGGTAACGTAAAAATTCCTTCAATTGAAGGACTTTTCGGAGATAAGTTGACAGCCATTTCACCTAAAACTGTCGGAATTTCTTTAGAAGATCGCAACATGGAATTTGTCAAACAGATTATTGATTTAGGAGAACTTTTTAATGTAATAGAGGATACCAAAGAGTTAAATTCAGCCTTTCTGAAGACTCTTTCGATTGAGAATGGTTTTAGGGGAGAGCATTATGGTGCAGATGATGTCTTTGACGATATT
This sequence comes from uncultured Desulfuromonadaceae bacterium, assembly GCA_964397545.1. Taxonomy (GTDB): domain Bacteria; phylum SDB-A; class SDB-A; order SDB-A; family SDB-A; genus JAFGIG01. The sequence goes on from CAYNIW010000016.1 coordinate 11,366, forward strand.
ATAGATGTCGCCTTCAAGTATTCACAATCTCTTCTTAAAGGTGGCGATAATAGCTTTGAAGAAATCAATTTTATTAATGAGGGGAATACAAGAGTTGTAAATCATCTAAGAGAACGATTGCGTCCCGAAGATATCAAAACTGCTTTTTCTCGAATTGTTTATGTCATCAGCCTATTACGGGGTGCTAACGAAGGAAGTTTCATCAAAAAGGTTGATATGGACATAGCGAAAAATTATGTTTTTCCGGAAAAGTTTAAAAATCTTGAGCGACTTAAAAAATTTGTCCCTGAAGCATATTTTTATTGGGCTATGGGCGTTGGAGAAAAGGAAAAATAAAACAATGAACTACTGGTGGACATCGGATTATCATTTTTTACATGTCAATATCATCCGGTATTGCAAACGGCCGTTTGAGACGGTTGAATAAATGAACGAGACTATAATTCACAAGCATAATGAGAGGGTGAAGCCCGAAGATACCGACTTCATTCTCGACGACTTTATCTTTAAAGGCAGGAAAGAAGGCGGAGAAGAACGTTACCGTGATTAATATACCCGAACGGAAAATCCATGACAGGGAAATTTTTGGAGAAAATTCCCTGATCGCGGTTTTTTTTACATCCTGTGTTCTGCTATAATCTTTACCTATGAAATGCTTCATAAAGACATACGGCTGTCAGATGAACTTCTCAGAGTCCCGGCTCATAGGGGAAAAAATCAAGTCTCTGGGTCACGAAATCACTGATGCCCTTGAAAAAGCCGATATGATTGTCGTCAACGCCTGTTCGGTGAGAGAGCACGCCGAAGAAAGAGCTCTTGGGTGGATAAGTTCAGTTTCGTCAAAAAAAGCAAAGATTTACGCTGTAGGCTGTCTTGCGGCACATGTCCCTCAAAAACTGAAAAATGCGGGAGCCCATTTTATTTCAAGAGAAATAAAATGGGAAGAATTTCCTCCAGCGGGAGATGAAGAATTTTCGACATTAAAAGAAGAGGATCTTCCCATTGATTATGAAATTTCGATTGTCAAGGGATGCGACAGATTCTGTTCCTACTGCATAGTTCCTTACCTGAGAGGAGGGGTTCAATCCCTTTCACCGGAAGAGATTTTTTCCGACATCGAAAAATGCGCGGCGATGGGAGGGGCGATATTCAATTTGCTCGGACAAAACGTCAACAGGTATGATTACAAGGGATATAAATTTTCAACGCTTCTGAAGGACGCGACTCACATAAACGGCGTGAAAAAGCTGACCTTTCTCACATCCCATCCCGCCGACCTCACAGAAAAAATTGTCGTGACAGTCGCGGAAAACGAAAAAATTCTGAAAAACTTTCACCTGCCGTATCAGACAGGTTCAGACAGACTTCTAAACCTCATGAGAAGAGGTTATAATTCTGAGGATTATAGAAATAAAATCAGAATGATAAGGGATATTTATCCGTCCATGAGGCTGACGACCGACATAATGGTCGGTCTGCCGGGGGAGACGGAAAGAGATTTTCGGGATACGCTCAGAATGGCGGAAGAAATAAGGTTCGACGAAGCGTTTATGTTCGCTTATTCTCCGAGGAAAGGCACGCTCGAAAATCTCGTCCCGGAGAGAGTCCAGAAGGAAACCGCCGGAAAAAGGCTTTCAGACCTAATAAAAGTTCAGAATTCCATATCACTGGAAAAAAAGAAGGAGAAACTTAATAAAAAGGACACGGTTTTGATGAAATCCGTATCCAGAAAAGGTGATTTCGCCCTGGGAATTTTGTCTGATTTTTCACCCGTCCTCGTGGATGCTCCTTATCAGAGAGGGAAGGAAGCGGAAATGGTGTTGACGGAATTAAAAGGAGCCACGCTTTTTGGACGGCTTGTTTGATAATTCTTATCATCTGCCACAGACTCCTTTTCTGAAACAGTATTACAGGGAAAAAAGCAAGTTTCCGGACGCAATACTGTTTTTCAGAATGGGTGATTTTTATGAAACTTTTTTTGACGACGCCAAAACCGTGTCCGAGCTCACGGGAATAGCTCTGACTTCAAAACCGGCGGGGAAGGATTCGAGAGTTCCTCTCGCCGGAGTCCCCGTTAAAGCTGTGGATAATTATATAAATACCATTATTGAAAAAGGTTATAAAGTGGCTGTCTGTGAACAGCTTGAGCCTCCGGGGAAAAAACTTATAAAACGCGGTATAGTCAGTTTGATTACTCCCGGAACCGCCATAGAACCTTCTCTTGTCCATCCTGACAGAGATCTTTACGTATGCTGTGTTGTCCCGGGAAGAAAGACAACCGGTATTGCCTTCGCCGAAGCGCTCAGCGGGGAGTTTAAGACCGGAGAAATTCCGTCTCATCTTCTCGAAGAAGAGCTTATGAGGATTTCTCCGCGCGAAGTTTTACTGCCCGAAGGTTTTCAAACCCCAACAGAAAACTATTTTATTTCACGGCTCGACGCGACATATTTCAGCCCCGCAGTATTGGAAAAACTTAAAAAAAACCTCGGGGCGGCTACACTTCTCGGATTCGGCATAGACGACGCTTCCCCATCTGCTGTCGCGGCCGCGGCTCTTTTCGAATATCTTTCGAGGACTACAAACAGCGGAATGAGCCATATGAAGAAAATCCGCAGACACGACTTCACCGATTCGATGATTCTCGACAAGACGACTGTCCGAAATCTCGAAATTATCGAATCTTCATCCGGGAACCCGAAAGATTCTCTTTTCGGAGCGCTCGATTACACCGTCCTCGCCTGCGGCAGGAGGCTTCTTAAAAAATGGCTTTCAGAACCGCTCAAAAACGCGGAAAAAATCTCCGAAAGACACGATGCCGTGGAAGAACTTACACAAAAAAAACAGATCAGGGATTCCATCTGGGAAATCCTCAAAGAAATTCACGACCCTGTGCGCCTTTCCGGGCGCCTCGGAACAGGAAGAGCGACCGTTTATGAACTTCTGAAGTTGAAAAGCATTCTGAGTTGTATTCCGGAGTTGAAGAAAAAGACGAGCATTTTAAGTTCGAAACTCTTCAAGGAGATATCCGAAAGTTTAAACACGCAGGATGAACTGCTCGAGATTCTCAAAAAATCGCTGAATGACACAGGAGAAGAGAGCATAATGAAAGGTTTTGACGTCGAATTGGACAATCTGAGGGAAGACGTCGCCAATGCTCTATCCAGGGTGTCTTCTCTTGAGAAAGAGAGAAAAAAAACGACGGGCATCTCTTCACTGAAGATAAAATACAACATAGTAATAGGATACTACTATGAGGTGACCAAACCGAATCTTCATTTAGTCCCTGCGGAATTCAGAAGGAAACAATGGCTTTCGAATGCCGAGAGGTTCAGCGACAGGGAACTTGACGAACTCGAAGAGAGGATTGTTACAGGTCAGCAAAAAATTAAAACCATAGAAGACAGAATTATCTCTGAAATAAGGGATTTGGGTTCAATGGGCTCAGCCCGGACTCGTGAAAACGGAGAGCTCTTGTCTTGTCTTGACGTATTGATTTCTTTTTCCAGAGCCGCTGCTTATCACGCCTATGTCAGGCCGGAACTGACAGATAGACCGATCCTTGAAGCCGCAGATTCGAGACATCCTGTTGTGGAGAAAAATACAGGGGAAGATTTTTTTGTGCCCAACGACATAAAACTATGCGCTGATTCAGGCCCTTCACTTGCCGTAATAACAGGACCTAATATGTCGGGAAAATCAACTTATATGAGACAGGCGGCGCTCCTGACCGTGATGGGGCAGGCCGGGTCTTTTGTCCCTGCGAAATCGGCGAAGATTGGCCTGACGGACAGGATATTTTCGAGAATTGGCGCAAGCGACGATATATCAAAAGGAATTAGCACTTTCATGGCGGAGATGATCGAAACTGCCAACATAACGAACAATGTGACGTCTAAAAGTTTTGTTATACTCGATGAAATAGGCAGGGGGACGAGTACATACGACGGAATATCAATCGCCTGGTCTGTCGCCGAATATCTTGTCTCAAAAATCAGATGCAGAACTTTTTTTGCGACACATTATCATGAACTGACGGGACTTGCTGAAAAATATGAATTTGTTGAAAATCTCAACATCGCGGTCAAAAGAGAAGGAGATAAAATACTGTTCCTGAGAAAGGTTGAAAAAGGCTCGAGCAGTCACAGTTACGGAATCCAAGTCGCAAAACTCGCGGGCCTGCCCCGTGAAATAGTGAAAAAAGCCAAAGAAATACTCAAAATACTGGAGAAGAATGAAACACTTATTCACGAAGACATTCATGAGGGAGGGGCAGAAAACGGCGATGAAGAATTTCAAAACAGACTCTCGGAAAAGTTAAGGCTTATCAATCCGGATAATTTGACTCCTATGGAAGCGTTGAAGATAATTTTTGAAATGAAAAAAATTGAAAGAGAGGACAGATATGTTTGAATTTTTTTTGTTTGTCGTATCGCTTCTCGATTCATACAATATTTCCTGTCTTCACAAAGACTCTTCCAGTGTTTTTGCCGGAACTTACGGCGGAGGAGTTTACGAGGTTGAATTAAAAGATTTTCTCTTAAAAAAAATGGACGATTCAGCTGTTGCATGCCCTTATGTATCATCAATAAATCAAGCAGGAAATTCCCGCCTTGTCGGAACTTTCAACGGCTTCTCCTGCGTAGGTGATAACGGGAGGTCGTTATATCTTTACGTTTCGCCGGATTATTACGAAAGATTCATCACTTCAGTCGAATTCTTTGAAGATTTTGTAGTTCTCGGGACTCCCTCGGGGCTTGTCATATTGAAAGACGGGTCGTCGTTTCAAAGGCTTTTGGGGGTGCCCGTATCTTGTCTTTTAAGAGCAGGAGATTCTCTTCTGATTGGAACCATGGAAGGGCTTCACGTGATGAGGGCTGATTTTTCTATTGAAAAAATTCTCTCTGCCGAAGGGGAATCCTCTTTTCCCGTCAAATGCCTGCTCGAGGACAGCGGATGGATATGGATAGGGCTGGAGGATTATCATGAAGGATATTCTCCGGGCGGTTTGTATCTTTTCGGAGGTCATCAACTTTTATTCAGAATAGATGTCTATTCCGGCATCAAATACTACGGGATAAGTTCTCTATGTAAAATTGGAGATTCGCTTCTCATAGCAAGTTACGCGAAATCAAACTACAATACGGCGGGTTTTCTTCAAATCCTGCACGGCGGAGTCTTATCGGATTTCGACACGGCAGAAGAAAATAATATTTCAGGTGCTTTGATAAATGACATGATTTTTATCCCGGAAAGAGACGAACTCTGGCTGGCGACTTCAAAGGGAATAGTTATTTATGGAATTGAATAATTGATTTGGATTTCATAAAAGTAAAAAGCATTCTCGATAACCTCGAAAACTATGAAAAAGGAGTCCAAAGGTTTTTTGAACCGGATCTGGATAGGCTCCGTTCAAAAGTGACGTCTTTGCGCTTAAAAAAAAGGAAGAGGATTAAAATCGTGGGGACGAACGGAAAAGGTTCAATCTCTGCTATTTTAGAATCTTCACTTGCCGAGTGTGGTCTTAAAACTCTGTCTTTTACTTCGCCTCATCTTCTGAATGAACTTGAAAGAATAAGAATTGACGGCAAAAATGTAACAGAGGAATCTTTTGCCAAAGTCTTTACTTCGCTATTCGGCGGGAGCGAGATTAGATTTACGTATTTTGAGACGATGTTTCTTTGCGCGCTCCGTATAGCCGAAGAACATAACGCGGATGTCCTTCTCCTCGAAGCGGGCATGGGAGGAAAACTCGACGCTACAAATTGCGTGGACTGCGACTTAATCCTCTTTGCTTCAATATCAACAGATCACACTGAAGCCCTCGGAGAGACTTTTCTGCAGATAGCTCTCGATAAAGCCGGCGCCATAAACACTTCATCCAAAGTTGTCTCGTCGCTCGTCGGTCCGGTTAGGAATATTCTCGAGTTGAGGGCACGCCTTGCTTTTTCGGAATATTTGTCCGCCAAAGACCTGATAGGAGTATTTTCTGAAAAACATGATTTTGGGGGAACCTCGGTGAATTGTGAAAAATTCGGCGAGATTTACTGCCCTTTAAGGGGGAGGTTTCAAAAAGACAACCTCCTGACTGCTCTTGGTGCGCTTGAACTTTTAAGAACAGACTTTTCTATCGGCAATGAGTGCGTCAGAAAAGGTGTTATGAAAGTTAAAAACCCGGGAAGGCTCCAATATATAACCGAAAGCCCCCTGAAGATAATTGACGGGAGTCATAATCCGGCGGGAGTTGGACAGACAGTTCTGTTTATTCTGGAATATCACCCAGATAAAAAATTCGATGTTTACTTTTCAGCGATGAAAGATAAGGATTTTGAAAGAATGCTGGAAACCCTGGAGCCTATAACAGAAAATTTTGTTTTTTCCCGAGATACATATTTGAGAGCGGCAGATGTGAATCAACTCTCCCTTTGCGCCAAAAAAATAAAAAAAAGTTTTCGTGTTCTCGGCGGGTATGAATTTTATTACGATTTTTTCCGAAATTTATCGGACTCCATAGCAACGGGAAGCATGAAAACCGCGGGTGAATTTCTTAAAGCGTTGACACGGCAGGGCAATGATGATAACTGTTAAACATGAGAAAATCCGCTTTATTGTCTTTTGAACAGATGATGGCGAGGATAGGAGAGATTGTTGAAGCTCTTGAAGATTCGAATCTTCCTCTCGAGAAATCCATAGACCTCTATGAAGAAGGGATGAAATTGATAAAGGATACGAGGTCTTATCTTTCAGAAGCCGAAAAGAGAATAAAGATCATCAACGGAGAAGATAAAATCGAGGAAACTGATATTTGATTTCCCTTGAAGACCGGCTTTCGGAAAACAGAAGATTAGTTGAAAACTGGCTTAAAGAAAATCTTCCGTCTCCTGAAGAATTTCCGCAAAAGATGCATGAGGCTGTCCGCTACTCATGTGTCGGCGCGGGAAAATATTTAAGGTCGTTTCTTGTCCTTGAAGCATGCAGGGTTCTCGGGAAAAACAGAGAAAATGCCCTTCCCGTCGCCGGAGCGATAGAAATGCTTCATACATACAGTCTTATACACGACGATCTTCCCGCTATGGACGACGACGATCTCAGAAGAGGCAAACCCACATCCCACAAAAAATTCGGTGAAGACATGGCAATTCTCGCCGGCGATGCTTTATGCACCTTCGCCTGGCAGGTGATTGCGGATTTCACCGAACCTGTGGTCTGCTCAAAAGTCATAAAAAAGTTAGGTAGGGCGGTCGGCACAAGAGGGATGATAGGCGGACAGGTGGCGGACATGCACTGGCAAAAGATGGGAACGCCAAAACCAAAAATGCTCAGATACATACACAGGCATAAAACAGCGGCTTTGATCTCTGCTTCCCTCGGTTGCGGAGCGGTTTGCGCCGGAGCCGGAGACGAAATCACAGAGAAGATGGAAAGAGCGGGAGTTTATCTCGGCATGGAATTTCAAATCGTAGATGACATACTCGACGAGACAGGCGATGAAGAGAAGATGGGTAAAAAAGTCCAAAAAGACTCTTCGGCGAACAAGCTGACTTATCCGAATTATTACGGACTGGATACCTCTAAATTTATAGCCCAAAAATACGCTAAAAAAGCTTACCAAGCTTTTTCGTCGGTAAACGACAGGTGCATGAGTTTCCTCGAATTGACAGAATACATACTGAAAAGATCTAACTGATGAGAATCCCGCAAAACGGAATCAGCGTTATCCTCATAACACTCTTTTCAGGTTCTCTTGTTCAGGCTATAAAAGTTATTATCGGAATAATTCAGGATTTCAGAAAATACAAGAAATTCATTCTCGGAAAAAACATAAAAAGAATAAACGAACCGGGGGGGATGCCTTCTTCGCATTCTTCCTCGGTCATAACACTGTCGTTTTTAATAGGTTTCTGGAACGGCTTTTCGAGTCTGCTTTTCGGAACGACTCTGTTCTTTTCTCTGATAGTAATATATGACGCCGCCGGTGTCAGACGCTCAGTGGGAAGGCAGGGGCAGATACTAAACCATATAATAGACGAACTCAACAGACTCGGGCACATGAAAGCCGGAAGGATGAAGGAGCTCTTGGGGCATACCCCTCTTGAAGTCTTAATAGGTTCCGCGATAGGGTTCGGCATAGCATGGTTTTTCGGGAGGTTTTTGTCATGAATCCGAAAAGACAGCAAATTTTACCCGGCGTCTCCTGCCCGAAGGATATTAAAAACCTTTCTATTGATGATCTCAATATTCTCGCCGAAGAGTTGAGACAAATGATAATAGAAGTAATCGCGACCAACGGAGGGCATTTAGCTTCGAATCTGGGAGTCATTGAACTCACTCTTTCCCTGCTTAAAGTATTCGACTTCCCGCATGATAAAATAGTTTGGGATGTCGGCCATCAATGCTATGCCTACAAAATTCTTACGGAGAGAAAACACCTTTTCCATACAATAAGATGCTACGGGGGTTTGAGCGGATTTCCGAAGATCAGCGAAAGCCCTTATGACTCATACGGGGCAGGTCATGCTTCGACTGCGATATCGTCCGCTGTCGGTTTGGCCGTGGCCAGAGACGCATTGTCAGAAAAACACGAAGTAATAGCGGTGATAGGAGACGGAGCGCTCACAGGCGGATTGGCATGGGAAGGGCTGAATCATGCAAGCAGTTTCAAGGGCGATTTGACAATTATAATCAACGACAATGGAATGTCCATTAGCGAAAACGTCGGTATGATTTCCGAGTATCTGAACAAACTCGTCACTGCGCCGGTTTACAACAGGATGAGAGACGATGTCTGGGAGCTGTTGGGTCTTCTGCCGTCTTTTCTCAGCAAAAGAGCGAGGGACGTAGCCCGAAGAATTGAGGAGGGCGTAAAAAATTTTCTGATACCGACGATTCTCTTCGAGGAACTCGGGTTCAGGTATATAGGTCCTGTGAACGGTCATGACATGAAGTCTCTCATTGATGTATTCAGAGGAGTCAAAAGGCTTAAAGGACCGAAAGTTGTTCATGTATTGACTCAAAAAGGAAGAGGGCATGAAAAAGCGGAGAACGATCCGGAAGTCTTCCACGGAGTAGGCCCGTTCATCGCCAAATCAGAACAGTCGGCAGTCTCTGTGAATAAATCCTCATGGACCGACGAAGTTTCTGATCTTTTGGTTGAATTAGCGGAAGAAGACGAAAAAATAGTCGCTATAACCGCGGCAATGCCTCTCGGCACCGGACTTGATAAATTCTGCAGAAAATTCCCCCAAAGGTTTTTTGACGTGGGAATCGCTGAGTCTCACGCGACTGTCTTCGCCGCAGGTCTCGCCGCGAGAGGCATTAAACCTGCCCTCGCTCTATATTCGTCTTTTCTTCAGAGAGCCTACGACCCTGTGATTCACGATGTCGCCCTGCAGGGACTGCCTGTCTCATTTTTTATAGACAGAGCCGGTTTTGTCGGAGAAGACGGACCCACCCATCACGGTTTGTTTGATATAAATTTTCTTCTCAATGTTCCGGGCATAGTATTCATGTCTCCGGCGGATAAAAACGACCTCAAACAGATGATGAGGCTTTCATTCGAATGCGGCAAACCTTCTTTCTTGAGATATCCCAGAGATAAAATGAGAGACGATCTCATCGGATTCACGCCGAGGGAAGTCCGAATAGGCAAACCTTCTGTCAGAGCGGGAAAGAGTCCGATCTTGATCATAGGAGTCGGAACTTGCGTCTATACCGCAGTCGACGTGGGAGAGATGATGAAAGAGCGTGACGGCAAAGACCCGGTTATAGTGAATGTTCGTTTTATAAAACCTCTCGACGAAGAAATTTTTAATGTCTGTATGGACAAAAAGGCTGTAATCTGTATCGAAGAAGGTTCAAAAATCAACGGATTCGGCGCTTTTCTTTCATCCGCTCTGCATGAAAAAGGCTACAAAGGAGAATTTATCTTTTTCGGCGCCGATGATTCTTTCCAGCCCCACGGGAAGAGAGAAATTCTGATAAAAAGAGCAGGTCTCGACGCTGAAAGCATATACGAAAAAATATCCGGTTTGACAGCCGAGTTTTAATTGCATGAAATCCTTAAAAAAACCGGAAAAAATCCATTACTATCTTCTTCTCTATTCTATTATGTTTTTTTCTCTTTTTTTTTCATCCAACGGAGTGTTTTACGATTTCGGGAAAAGGAACTCTAACAGAGCTGTTATAGTCCTTCTTTTTATTGTATGTTCGGCTTTTCTTGTAATGCTATTCGTAAAATCGCAGAAAAATTTTTACAAACCCGTTTCTATTCACGGCGTTACGACCGTTTCTTCGGCTTTCATACTCCTTGTCCAGCTTTCGGCGGGAGCCCTTTGGCCGTTTTATTTTCCACTGCTCGTTCTTTTGTCTTTCAGGGCGGACAAAAAAAAAACACTTGCCGGGTTTTTTTTAATAGCTTTTTCGGAAATATCTTCATCAGTATTTTCGGGATCTTTGCAGAAATCTTCGGGAGATTACAACCCTCTTTCCATCCGCCTTGTTCAGGTCTTTTGTCTTTTTGCCACACTGGAGGTTTTTCACAGAATTTTCATCATTAGAAAACCCGCTGTCAGAAAAAAAATCTCCGAATCGGCTTTTATCCCGCCCCTGGATAACATAAATCACTCAAAGAAAATAATATCCAGAAACGTCTCTAACTCCCTTAACATAATATTCAGCAATCCGAAAGTGAGAACGGCAGTTCTCCTTTTCCTTGAAAACTCCTTCGAAGGGGCTGTTTTCAGGATTTTCGACCTCAGATCTTCAGCCGCTGATTTCATAGACAATTCGAGAGAAATAAAATATTCAGGCAGTCTTTTATCTATAGCGATAAGAGAACCAAAATACTATCTTTCTCGTAATTTCAACCGTCCCGCTTTCAATCTCGGTTATTACACGGACGATGTAGCAGTAAAGTCTTTCTGCGCTTCCGCGGTAAAAATTGGAGAAGAACCTGTCGGATTGCTATGCGTTGACAGTGATTTTCCGGAAGCCTTTTCCGAAGAAGACGCGTCTGATTTACACAGGCATTCGCTTATTCTCTCCGATTTGCTTCAAATATCGGCGTATCTCGACAGAAAAGAGATGACTTCGACCTTTCTGCAGATAATCAATGATCTGGCCGACAAACTTGTCCACTCTATTTATTTCAAAGACGTGACAGATATATTTTTAGATAAACTCAGGGAGACTTTCAGCTTCGATGACTTTCTCATAGTTCTTTCCGACAAATACGGCTCGGTAATCTACACCAAAAGCCTCAATAACCTTTTTTTTTCAGACAGGACGGGAGATGATTTTTCACTCAGCCCGAGGTCAATAGCGAGACTTGTCATAAACAAGAGCATGAATCTCGTGGAGAGTAACTTTCAAAAAAACACTTCTGTTTCGAGGTTTATACTGCATCCGGAAGACGGAAGCGCGAATATCCTGTCATTTATCGCTGTTCCTGTGCCGTCAAAAGATGAACCCTGCGGGGCGGTATTCCTGATGAGCGGATATCTTAATAATTACGAGAAAAAAGAACTCGAACTGCTCGAAGTTTTTTCGAGGCTTTTCGGCGCGGCTATATCGAGAGCAAAATTGTTCGAAGAAAAAGAAAAACTTGCTTTAAGAGACGGTTTAACGGGACTTTACAATCATAGGCATTTTCAGGAATTGATGGACGAGGAAATATCGAGGTCAAGAAGAACATCGGCTTCCCTCAGTCTGCTCATAATGGATATCGACTATTTCAAGAAAATCAACGACACATACGGCCACAGAACAGGAGACGAAGTCCTCTCGGGAATTTCGGCTTACCTGCAGAATTCGGTTAGAAAGTTCGATTCCGTCTCTCGATACGGAGGCGAGGAAATCGCTGTCATTCTGCCCGATTGCCCTTATAAAGAAGCTGTAATAATTTCCGAGAAACTGAGACAGGGCATAGATGACATGAAATGGAACGACGGCACCGAGGGATTTTTTTCCGTGACTGTATCTGTAGGAGTCAGTTCTTTTCCCCTGAGAGCTCAGACAAAAGAAGATTTAATTGAAGACGCCGATTCCTCCCTGTATTCGGCTAAGGAATCCGGCAGGAATTCAACGGCTTACGCCGGAAAAATTTACAGAATTGACATAAATTAAGACGAGGTGTATATGAGAAAAATTTTATTTGCGTTATTACTGATTCTGATTTTCAGCGCTGGTTTTCTCGGAGGGTTTTTATATTCTCTCGTGAAGTTCAACACAGCGGAGAATGTTGTTTCAATGAATGTCGGGGAGGCTTTGCCCTTGAAAGCTGAGCAGGTTATTTCCGGGCTTAAAAGTTATCTTTCGCTCTGGAAAGGCAGGCTGGAGGTTCTTTCCGGCTCAGGACTCAGTGATTCAGCAGTTGCGAGTTATGTTTTCGACATGGATCCTGTCAATATAAAAAGTGTAATGATTGAGAACTCTTATGAAAGAAAATTTTATCCGTCGGATGCCGTTTTTGAATGCGATACTTTTTTCCCCGGTTTCAGTTTCAGTCTGTCTCCGTTTATGTGTCTTTTCGGGTCTGAGAAAAATATCGCGGTTTTGCTCGACGAAAGAATTCTCGACAGGAGAGTGTCCCTGCAGGCTATGTCGAGTTCAGCGACTCCTTTCACGACTGTGATTTTTTCCGGCCGTCAAATATCCTATTCGAGCGATAATGGTTTTACACCTGATTTTGATAACCTTTACAGCCTTTCGGATACGGGAAGCGTGTGGAACGAAAATGAAATCGAGAAATACTGGAAAAATTTCCAATTCGAAGGCAATAGAATGACAATAGTCATTTTTTATAAAAGGAGATGATCATAAAATGAAAGCGTATCATCTTAAGCTGTCAAAAAAAGACCTTAAAGGAGTGAAAACAGTTCTTCTGCCGGGAGATCCCGAAAGAGTCGAAAAAATTGCTTTGTTGTCCGGCGAAAAAAACTTCAGAATCATCTCCGAAAACAGGGAATTTAAGAGCGCTGTATGTAATGTTTCCGGAGTTTCAGTGCTTATAACTTCAACAGGTATAGGCTGTCCGGCTGTGTCAATAGTCGTAGAAGAGCTCGCGAACCTGGGAATTAAAAACTTTATTAGGGTCGGAACCTCAGGAGCGATTCAGCCCGGAATAGAACCGGGCGATCTGATAATCAGCACCGCCGCAGTAAGACTTGACGGAACATCAAGGCATTACGCTCCGCTCTCATATCCTGCCGTCGCTTCATTCGACATTGTGTCGAATTTGGTCAGATCTGCGGAAAAGATGAAAGTTAAATTTCACACCGGCATAACAGCGACCAGCGACACCTTTTACCCGGGACAGGAAAGATACGACACATATTCGGGACACGTGATAAGGGACTTCAGAGGTTCTCTCGAAGAGTTAAAAAAACTAAAAGTCCTCAATTTTGAGATGGAATCTTCCGCCCTTTTCGTAATAACACAAGTTTTCGGTCTGAAAAGCGGAACAATCTGCGGGGTTATTGTCAACAGATTGAATTCAGAGAAACCCGATGACAGTCTGATTCAAAGAGTCGAGGTTCAGTCGGGGCGCGTAGCGCTCGATGCCGCTATGAACTTAAAATGACTTGACAACACACGTCTTTAAGTATATATAAAATAGTTATTTTGTCTTATTTGTAAATATACTTGTAGGAACGGAGCGAAGTATATATGGCTTTCCAAATAAATAGATTGAAAAAGACTTTTTCGAGCATGATGTCTAACGACATGGCTATCGATCTCGGAACAGCTTCCACGCTGATTTATATCGAAGGAGAAGGCGTGGTCTTAAATCAGCCTTCTGTCATAGCTTACAGAGTCAGTGACAAAGGAATAATAGCAGTTGGAGACGAAGCAAAAAAGATGTACGGCAGAACTCCCGGAGGCCTTGAGTCTGTGAGGCCAATGAAAGACGGAGTAATCGCCGATTTTTCGCTTGTCGAGGAAATGCTCAGGTATTTCATTCATCAACAGCAGAAAAAAGGGCTGATGGGGCATCCCCGTGTTTTGGTTTCTGTCCCCACAGGAATTACTGCTGTCGAAAGCAGAGCCGTCAGAGATTCAGTCGAACACGCCGGAGCGAGGGAAGTATTTCTCGTTTACGAACCTATAGCCGCGGCGATTGGCGTAGATATTGATGTCCTTTCCCCGAGTGCGAGCATGATAGTGGACATCGGCGGAGGAACCACTGAAATAGCCGTCATCGCTTTGGCCGGGCTTGTCGCGAAAGGTTCAGCCAGAGTCGGCGGTGATGAAGTTGATGAATATATCCAAAAATGGCTGAAGAACAACTTTCATCTCGATATTGGTCTTAATTCTGCCGAAGAGATAAAAAAGAAAATAGGTTCGGCTTTCATTCTTGACAAGGAAAGAGAAATGGAAGTAAGAGGAATGAATTACGATACAGGGATTCCAAAAAGCATAAAACTTCGTTCGAGTGATGTCCGTGAAGCCATTAGAGAACCCGTAAAACTCATTGTTTCCGCTGTTCAGGAAACTTTAAAAAAGACCAAACCCGAGCTGAGTTCGGACATTGTCGATAAAGGGATAACGATGACCGGAGGAGGATCACTTCTCTACGGCTTGTCGGATCTGATTCAGGAAGAGTTAAATATAATGGTGAAAGTCGCCGACAATCCCATAGAGTGCGTCGTCCGGGGCGCGGGTAAAATACTCGCGAACATGGACATCTACGAAAAAGTCATCAAAAAAGGGGATGAAGAATAGAAAACGAAACACAGACAAACCACAAGGCGGATACTTTCAGCCTTGTTTTAATTTTTGTTTTTTCTTTTTTTCTGATCATTCTCGATTTTCAGGCCCGCCATACTGTTCTTTCAGCGGTTTCCCCAACTCCTGTCACGAAGATAATGAAAATTGCAGCTGTTTTCAGGGAATACAAAAATCTCAGGGAAGAAAACGAAAAACTGAGAAAACAGCTCGCCTACATGGTTCTGAACAGGATAACTTATGAAGAACTAATAAGAGAAAATGAAAACCTGAACAAACTTCTCGGATTCAGGCAATACAGCTCTTTCAAACTAATTCCCGCAGAGATTCTTTCCAGAACGGAAGATTACGCTAATTTTTCCCTGACAATTGGAAAAGGCTACAGGGACGGTCTTTACAGAAACTCAGTGGTGATAGGCGTCAACGGAATAGTAGGCAAACTGACAAAGGTCATGTCGAATTACTCCGTGGTTCAGACCTATTACGATTTGAATTTCAGAATAAGCGCCATGGATCTCAGAACAAATCAGATAGGAATCGTCAGCTGGGACGGCAGGGGAAAAACTCTCACTTTTCAGGTATCAGCAGATGTCGATATCTCCGAAGGCAGTAGAGTAATTTCCACAGGCATTGGCGGCATCTATCCCCGGGGGCTTGACATAGGGGTGGTCGGCCCCGGACCTTACGATAGAAGCACCATGTTTCTCAAAGTTCCCGTCATCCCGTCTCAGAGCCTTTCCGCGATGGACAATGTTTTTGTCATCTCCGGTGAGATGGTCGAAAGCGACAGCCTCGAGATATCTGAATTTCAAGGCGAGCTGATTTTCGATATTTCAGATTGGAGAATCAGGTTTACGGTGGAATAGTCTATGTTTTACGGCAAGCGTAAACTATACTTGTCCATTTTCCTCTGTCATTGAGTATCTGCTTTTTCTTGAAGTAAAAACCGTTCATCTTCAGCTGGTTTTCGATTTTCGACGGAGAATGATAATATGACTCAATTATGAATTTCTTGTTGAAGACAAAAAGCGGCAGAGGAGTCTTTTGAGCTATTATGTTGAAAATAAATGTCCCATCGTCTTTGAGTATCCCGTAAATCTCCGAAAACAATTCACCCGGCATTTTTATATGGACAATTAAAAATGAGGCTGTCACCAAATCGAAGCATTTTTCCTTGAAAGGAACAAAGAGGGCATCGGAAACCACGGAAAAATTATTTTTTGTTCTTCCTATCTTTATCAGTTCTTTTGAAATGTCGAGGCTGATTAAACAAGATGATTTTTTTTCCAGTTCCGGAAAAAGCCTTCCGTCACCCGCCCCGATATCGAGGGTCATTTCAGAAAGCGGGAGGGTTTGAATGAATTCTTTTCTGTCGAAGGAGTCGAGATAGGCGTGATGAGCGCTGTATTTTGCGCTGTAGAGATTGTAACCTGTTTTTGGATCCAATGTTTTCAAGTTGTCCAGGAAATCAGGTAATATCCCGAAAGCATCTCACTTTTTAACTTGAGAGAGGCGAGAGGGGGGAAACCCATACTTTCTACTATTATTTCAAGATGACTGTCATAACGGACAGGAAAGCGTTTCATGTTGTATGGAAGGCCGATTTTTTCGACGCATTTAGAAATTGATTCAAGGGTTTTTATTGCAAGTGTAGGGTCTGATTTAAGGTCTGCGAGCTTCTTATGGTCAATTTCACCTTTGATTAAGATTTCGTCGAGAGAATATCTGTTTTTCTTCAGCATTATCGTCTGCATTCTGCCCATTTTTTCTTTTGTGCAAATTCTGTCGAAAAACACCGTGAGATCAGGTTCAGACGAGAATTCGAATTTCGAAAAAAAACCGGGAAAGTCTTTTTCTTTCCTCGGGTATGTCATTAACGTCCTAACCGAGGGATTTATCATATTTTTCAGCAAGGCATAAAGGTTGTCCACATCGAAAGGGGAAAAGGACGGAGAAATTTGAAGTTTGGCATTTTCAAGCTTTTTTCGAAAAGGATCACTGGGCGGAAGAAGAGGTTCAAGGGTGTTTTTTATAAAAAGGCCGACGTCAGTCTCTTCAAAATGTCGTTCTGAAGTTGTCCCGGAAAAAGACAAATCTTTCTTTTCTCTGAAGTGAGGCAGAGCATCAGAGCAAAAAGGGATCAACGTTTTTATATACCATTCAAGCGGGCCGAAGAGTTCGATTTTATTCCATGGGTCAAAACTGTGCATCACTTCCTGAATATAGCAGAAAACGCGGCTGAAGTTAATATATATAATGTTGACTTTATTGATTATATATTGCACTCTTTTCCTATGAAAGGAATAATTTACAAATGGTGCTTTCCCCCGGATGTTTCCGCCACTAAGGCCGCGGAATTGTCAAATAAACTCAAAATCCATCCCGTTGTATCCAAACTTCTGCTTCAAAAAACCATTGATGAGGAAGAATACTCTGGATTCCTTAACCCAAGGTATGAAAATATATCTTCTCCGTTTCTCTTTAAGGACATGGAAAAGGCAGTCCTGAGAATTGAAAGAGCGATTAAAAATCACGAAAAAATTGTTATTTACGGAGATTATGACGCCGACGGAGTCTGCGCCACGGCAATTCTCACCAAAGCTCTGGAAAAAGCCGGGGCTGAAGTCGTCCCTTTTATTCCCAATCGCCTCGAGGAAGGATACGGACTTTGTGTTGATAACATAAAAAGACTCGGTGAATTTTCTCTCATTATAACCGTTGACAACGGAGTTCGTTCAACTGTCGAGGTGGATTATGTGAACAAAATGGGCAAACACGTAATAGTCACGGATCATCACCCCCCCGGACCGGAACTTCCTGCGGCATACGCAATAATTAACCCGCACCTTGAAAATTCATTGACTCCTCTGGCAGGATGCGGTGTCGCTTTTCAGTTGATAAGAGCGCTCGGAGAAAAATTTCCTGCCGTCGATCCATGGAATTACATAGATATCGCCGCTATTGGAACTTACGCTGACATAGTCCCTCTTTCCGGAGACAATAGGATTATTGTAAAGGAAGGGATCAAAAAAATCTCGGAGCAGAATCATGCCGGAATAACATCACTGCTTTTGACAGCGGGAAGAAAACCCGCCTCGGCGGATGAATATGATCTCGGTTTTGTTCTGGGTCCGAGGCTCAATTCCGCCGGGAGAAAAGGCGACGCAAGCGCGGCTCTTGAAATTCTTTCTGTTTTCGATGATTTCAAGGCGGCTTCGGTTTTTGCCACAGAGCTCGAATCCTATAATAATTGGCGAAGAAAAGAAATGGAGAGAATAGAAAACGAGGCGCAGGAGCTGATATCTTTGTCGGAAAATGATTTTCCGGCGATAATACTCGAAAAAAGCGACTGGCATCTCGGAATACTCGGACTCGGAGCTTCAAGGTTGAGCGAGAGTTTCAACAAACCGGCTATTCTTTTGAAAAAAACGGATGAATTCCTGAAAGGATCAGGGAGAAGCCACAATAGAAAATTCGACATGATAAAGAATCTTGAAAAATGTTCTAACTGCCTTGAGACCTACGGAGGGCATTCCCAGGCGGTGGGGGTGACGCTGAAAAAAGAAAAATACAGCGAATTCAGGGAAAAGTTTTTTTCACTTGTATGCGATTCAAAAAGAGAACTTGATTTTGACAAAACCTTGGAAATTTCCGACAGACACGATCCTACTTTCGATGACTTCAGGCTGTATGAAGACATAATGAAACTTTCTCCCTTCGGATACTGCAATGAGAAACCTGTTTTTCTTGCCAGCGAAGTCGCATTTGTGGATGTCAGGGAAGTAGGCTGCAGGCACTTGAAGATGACTCTCCTGACTAAAAGAGGAAAGGTAGATTCTATAGGGTTTGGGCTTGGTGGCATGAAGGACGATGTCCTCGGGAAAAAGGGGGATGTCGTCTACAATTTAGGTTTGAACATATTCAACGGAAGAAAAAAGATTCAGGCAAACATTAAAGACCTGAGAATCGGAAAGGAATGAAAGAAGCTGTCCAGATAGCTGAAATTGAGGGGGGGGCTTTTTACACTTCGACAAGAAGTTTTAACTTCGAAATCTCCGGTATTCTAAGTGAAACGGGCGCGTCAAAATTGGTTTTTCCCGAAAAACAAACTCATTCCTCCCGCGTCGTTTTTTATCCCGAAGAAAATTGCTCTGAATGCGACGGAATTCTCACCGAGTCAAAAGAAACCGCTGTCGCTGTCAGGACAGCCGACTGCCTTCCCGTTTCTGTCTATGAACCAAATAGAAAAATTCTCGGAATTTTTCATTGCGGTTGGAGAGGTCTGCATTCCGGCATACTTCAAAATGGCATCGCGCTGTTAAGTGAAAAGGGAGGAGACCCCGGAAAATCTTATTGCGTAATTCATCCACATATATGTCCGGACTGTTATGTAGTCAAAGAGGACGTCGGAGACCTTTTTCCTGACTCTGTGAAAAAAGATTCCGGCGGCCTGCTGCATCTCGATTTATGCCTTTGCGCCGAAGTAATTTTAAGGAAACTGAATATTACTAAGTTTATTTATTCAAGACTTTGCACTTATCACAACCCCGGCATTTTTCACTCCTACAGAAGAGACGGGGAAAAATCCGGTAGAATGCTTTCATGGAGCTGCATGAAATGAAAGATGACCCCCGAATTTCAAAAGAGATAAAAGACATTTTGGAACTTCTCGACGCTTCAGTTTCCAGGAAAAGTAAAGGTCAGAAAATCCCGGATGATAAAAACATTACCGATCAAGCAAAGGCAAGAGAAACTGACCTCCATCACATGAAATCCGCCGGAGAAATCAGTTTTATAGCAGAATACGACAAAATATCCGAGGAAAATGTGGACGTTCATGATATCGGTTCTGAAATTGTCTGCCTCGAGGAACTTTTAGATAACGATATAACTGAAAGTCAGGCAAAAGACGTTTTCCTTGAAATTCTTTCAGAACCTGAAGAAGGGAATTCCCAAAAATACAATTTTGAATTTTTTGCCGCAAGACCCCACGATAAGATGTCCGAAAAGATCGCCTATGAAAGAAAAAATGAAGAAAATTTGAAATCCTGCATCATCGGAACCCTTGTATCTGTCTGGATAATAATGTTTTTCTTAATGGGTTTATTGCCGTCTCCTCCGCTTGAGATTTCTCTTGAATCCTATTACGAATGGAAAGTGAGAATGTCTGACGATGAACTCTTCAAGAGGGTATTTGCGATGAGAGCAGATTCGAAAGAAAACAAAATACCTTTGGGCTCGAACACTTTTTCTTTGGCTTCCTCTTCTCCGGTTTCCCCGGAAAACACCTTTATGACAGCCAGTTTTGGAGTTTCCGACAACCAGCCCAGAGTTCAGAGAGCTCTCAGAATACTGTCCACTGCTTCCGTCGCCCAAGGAGGACTTTCCTCAGGAGACGCTTCCATTCAGGACTTGCTTGCCGATCCTTCATCGGTTTCATTATTAGGCGGTTCAGTTTCTTCTAATCAATCTCTTGGCTCGGTGGGCGTCATGACAACTGTCGGGAGCGACACCGGAGACCTGTCTTTTATTTCGGCGGGAGGCGAGTTGACTCACAGCACGAGAGTTGAACTCTCTTATGCTCCCGTTTTGACTGGAGATCCCCAGACGGTGGCGCAGAGATCGAATGAATCCGTAAACAGAGTTATAACGAGAAATTTTTCATCGGTTCAGCATCTGTTTAATTCTGCCAGGGAAATCAATCCAAATTTGAGCGGAAAAGCGGTCGTTTCAATTACGATAGCATCGAACGGCGATGTCATGGAAGCCGCTTTAGTCTCTTCTACTCTTAATGACGGGACTTTCGAGAGAAAGATAATCGAGCTTGTCAGAAGGTGGAGATTCCCTTCACTCGAAGACACCTCTCTCGCTCCTGTAACGGTTACCGTCCCTTTTAATTTCATAGATTTTTAAGATGTCCTGTTTTTCCAAGATAGGTGAAAGGAGAATTAAATGCCGTTTGTCGAGGTCAAGGTAGCGGGTGAACTCAATAACGACCAGAAAAAAAAGATAGCCCGGGGCATCGCCGAACTTCTCGAAAAAGAAGCTGGAAAGCCCGTGGATGCGACTTACGTTGTCTTTGACGAAGTTGACAGAGATAACTGGGCAGTAGGTTCGAGACTTCTGTCTGAAAGTTGAAAATCAGTATTCGACTTTTAGAACCTTTATGAACAGTTTGCCCATCACGGTAAGTATTTTAGCCTGCTCGGCGCTGTTTCCCCTCGAAATAGTCACGTGAGTCGCGTCGGCTTGATTCTGTCCGAATGTGGGGTCAACCGAGACCCAGCCGTCAATGTATGCTTCGCACCATGCGTGGTAATAAAAACCGTCATCGTTGGCGTAGACAACTCCCACCGCGAGTCTGGAAGGAATTCCGGCCGCCCTTAAAAGAGCGCAGAGAAGAGTCGAATGTTCATTGCAGTCGCCTTTCATTTGGTTTAAAACATCGACGGAAGAAGGAACCGTGAAGGTAGGTTCTTTTCCAAGGTTTTTGAAAACCCATTGGTTTATGGCTATCAGTTTGTCTTTTGCTGAATGCAAGTTTTGGGTAATTTCGAGGCTTTTGGATACTATTTTTGGGTCGTCGGACTGAATAAGAGGAGAAGGCTGGAGATATTCTTTTACTGAATCAGGAACAGAGAATCTTTCTGATATCTCATCTGTGACAAATATTTCCAGAGTTTCGCCCCTTTGAGCCTGGTTGAATGATGAGACGTCCATCTCGAGACCTTCGGCGACTATCAGAAGTTTTTTGACTGATGAAGGATCGTCAATGCGCGTGTCGGTTCTTACTCTGAATTGCCTGTAGATGTCTGGAGAGAGCCCGGCAGATGACATGTCTTCGGCGATTAGTCTCGGCTCGGCGGCAAGTTTCATCTGAAGCGCTGTTATCTCCTGTTTTATCAGCATATCGTTTTCGTCAAGCCAGATATCGACTGGAATTCCGAGAAGGTCAACTGTGTAACGGCTGAGCTCTCCGTAGTCCGGAGTCGACTCAATTCCTCTGCTTATTATCTCAATACTCACAACTTCCTGTGTGCTCGGTTCGAAAATCTCCATGGTAACCGAACTTTCCGCTCCGAAAAACCTGATGGCTTCTATCATATTAAGAGGCAGTTTTCCTGTTTCTATTTTTCTCGATTCTTGGGCATTATCGGTAGTTGACGTGAGAAGAAGGGTGTCGCCAAAGTATATTCCTTTGAGAAAAAGATTCTGATCGCTGGATATGATGCTGTAAAAAAAGCTGTCGACGTAACCATCTTTTGAACCGAAGCTTATGCCTTTTGTCGAGATTTCCATGTTTCTCGATCCTGCTTTGAGGCTCATGAACATGAATTCTTTTTCGGATAAAGTCCCGTCTGAAAGAGTGTCAAGGGAATATACGGCATATCCGACTTTGTTTCCGGCGATGTATAACCCGAGCCATTCATCTCGGTCTGAAAACTCAAAATCGAGCATTGATGAGGTGTAATCTGCGCCGGGGCTTGACGGTTTGGAGTCCGAGGTGCATCCGGTTGCTGAAAATATCAGGGCAAAAATAAGAATGTATTTCATCTTTCCTGCCTTTGAGTGTAAAGAGGGAAGGATGAAGTCAGCTCTTTGACTTCGGATTTAATCGACTTAAGGTCTTTTTCATTTCCGATAGAAGCTACTGCCTTTTCTATGAGAATGGCGATTTTTTCCATTTCAGGCGTTCCCATACCCCTTGTGGTCACCGAAGGAGTCCCGAGCCTCAGTCCGCTTGCTACGAAAGGTTTTTCCGGATCGAATGGAATTGTGTTTTTATTTGCCGTTATTCCTGCAGAGTCGAGTGCTTCTTCAGCGGCTTTTCCGGTTACCCCTTTCGACCTGAGGTCTACGAGCATCAAGTGAGTGTCGGTTCCGTCGGCGACAAGCCTGAATCCGAGCTTTTTCAAAGATTCGGACAAAGCTTTCGCGTTTTCGACTATTCTGCGCTGGTATTCTTTGAATTCGGGTTTTAAGGCTTCTCCGAAAGCCACGGCTTTTGCGGCTATTACATGTTCGAGAGGTCCTCCTTGAATTCCCGGAAAAACCCACCTGTTGACATCGTTGTAATGTTCCTTCTTGCACAAAATGAGGCCTCCCCTTGGACCTCTGAGTGTTTTATGAGTCGTCGAAGTTACCACGTCGGCGTGGGGAACGGGCGAGTTATGAAGTCCGGCGGCGACGAGGCCGGCGATATGAGCCATGTCAACGACTAGTTTAGCGCCGACAGAGTCGGCTATCTCCTTGAATTTTGAAAAATCCATCTCTCTCGGGTATGCGCTCGCTCCTGCTATGATGAGTTTCGGTTTGGATTCTTCAGCGAGTTTCCTCAAAGAGGTATAGTCTATCTGTTCAGTCGCCGGATCGACAGTGTAGTGGACCATGTTGAAAAAAATACCCGAAAAACTTATCGGGTGGCCGTGAGTTAAATGCCCGCCATGAGAAAGGTCAAGACCCATTACTACAGGTTTGGAAGAGCCCTGTGGCCATTCTTCAGGTTTTAAAAGGGCGAAATAAGCGGCCATATTGGCTTGGCTTCCTGAATGAGGCTGAACATTGGCTCTTTCAGCGGAAAAAAGCTCTTTCAACCTGTCTCTCGCTATTTTTTCTGTTACATCGACGAATTCACATCCTCCATAATACCTTTTCCCGGGGTATCCTTCGGCATATTTGTTGGTCATAACCGAACCCATGGCTTCGAGAACGGCTTCACTAACAAAATTCTCCGACGCGATAAGCTCGAGATTGTCTGCTTGTCTGCGGGTTTCGCTGACTATAGCTTCCCAAACCTCGGGATCGCTTGTTCTCAATACGCTCATGATTTCCTCCTTTGACTGATTATCTGTCGAGAATATCAATTCTTTTGCTGTGTCTTCCGCCCTCGAATTTCTCCATGAGCCAAGCATCAACCCATGATTTTGCAATATATTCCGTAGTAAGGTCGGCGGCAAGGACGAGAACATTTGCGTCATTGTGTTTTTTGCTCGATATAACCTGTTCCCTTGTCGTGCAGAGAGCCGCTCTAATGCCTTTGATTCTGTTTGCCGCTATGCTCATTCCTATACCTGAACCGCATATAAGAATGCCCAAATCCGCTTTCTTTTTTGAGATTTTTTCTCCGACGGAAAAAGCGTAGATAGGATAATCAACTGATTCGGCGGTAAAAGGTCCTTCATCGGAAATTTCAATCCCTTTACCTGAGAGGTGTTCAACAAGTTTTTTTTTCAGTTCAAAACCTCTGTGGTCGCTACCAATGGCTATTATCATTATATCTCTCCCGGCTGATTAAAAGATATAAAATTATACATTTTACACGGCAGGTCAAGCTTTTTAGACAAATTAATATCAGAGATTAATACCGTCATTTTAATATTAAAAAGTAATCCCTTTGGACCATTCCGTTATGCTTTTTATCGAATTTTCGGCGATTGAGAGTCTTTTTTCATTTTTTGTCCTGTATCTTTTGTCGTTTGTTTTTACGATTGAAAAATTGGCTGCTGCGGGCTGGAAGTTTCGGCTTTGTTCGTGAAGGTGCTTAAAAAGCCCACCGGTTACAGTGTCTTCCGGAGGCGGGTTGAATTTCTCCGACTTGAGGTCATAAATCACGTTCAGCGCCGCCAGAATTCCCGTGACTGCGGATTCTGTGTAGCCTTCTACGCCGCTCAACTGCCCGGAGACGGCTGTTTTAGTGTTTTTCAAAAAAAGGGTTCCCTGTTTCAATACTTTTGGGGAGTTAAGATATGTATTTCTGTGAGCTTGTCCATATCTTATGAAAATCGCGTTGTTTAGTCCTGGAATTTGTGAAAAAATTCTTTTCTGGTCCTCATACCTCAGTTTTGTCTGAAATCCGACCATGTTCCATCTCTTCAATCCTTCGCTCTCTCTTCTGAGCTGGCATACGGCATAGGGCTCTTTACCTGTCCTCGGGTCAGTGATGCCCTTGGGTTTCATGAGACCGAAGCGAAGGGATTCTCTGCCGCCGCGGGCAATCTCTTCAACGGGCATACAGCCCTGAAAAAAAACATTTTCGTCGTAATGGGATTGACGGCTTTGGGCTTCTGCGAGTTCTTTCAAGAAATTTTCGTATGTTTTTTGGTCCATGGGGCAGTTGAGATAATCGTCTCCGAATCCATATCTGCTCCCGAGAAAACAATTTTCAAAATCTATGCTCTCCAGTTCCAAAACTGGGGACATGGCGTCGGTAAAATAGAGGAAATCCTCGCCTGTTTTTTTACCCAGCCATCCGCATATACTGTCGGATGAGAGGGGGCCTGTGGCAATTATCCAGTATCCGTCTTCGGGGGATGAAACCTCTTCGCGGAAAATTTTTATTTTCTCTGATCTCTCAATCGCCTGAGTGATAAGACCGGAAAATTTTTCTCTGTCCACAGTAAGAGCTTTCCCGCCGGGTATTGACGATTTTTTTGCGCATTCCATGGTCAGCGACCCGAGTATTTCCATCTCCGCTTTCAAAAGGCCGTGCGCGTTTGTTACCTGTATGCTCTTGAATGAATTCGAGCAGACAAGTTCAGCGAAAGAGTCCGTTTTGTGTGCTCCGGTGAAGACCTTGGGCCGCATCTCATAGAGTTCGACGTCTATTCCCGATAACGAAAGCCGCCATGCGGCTTCGCATCCGGCAAGACCGGCTCCCGCAACGCGGACTATTTCAGACATAGACTCCTTTCGGTTAAACAGAGGAGATTTTTATGGTTTTGAGCTCAAGCGTAAAGTATAATTTTACGAATATAAAAGCGATAAAAACAGTAAAATATTATATGAAAAATTATCAGTCCCAGATAGAGAAATTCTTAAAAAGCCTTTCGGCGTTAAAAGGTTCCTCTGAAAAAACAATACGGGCATACAGGACTGATTTAACTTCTTTTTTCGGATTTCTGGAAAACATAATTGAAAATCCGAAAGCAGAAGATGTGAAAACGGAACATATCAGAAATTATATCGTCAGCCTGATGAAAGAAAAAAGCACAAAGACGACCATAGCGAGGAAGATTTCGGTTATAAAAAGTTTTTTTAGGCACACCTTGAAGGAGAATAGCCCCGCAGAGAAGATTCAGCCCATGAAAAAAGAAAAATACCTTCCTTCTTACGTCACTGAAAAAGACATTGCACGGATACTCGACTCCGATTCGGATTTTGCTCCTAAAAACAATAGAGATCGGATGATCATTGACCTTTTATACAGCACTGGCATGAGATCCGAAGAACTCGCCGGGATTGATCTTGGGGACGTCGACATAGAAAACAGGGAGATAAGAGTGCTCGGAAAGCGTAATAAGCAGAGGATCGCACCTTTTCCAGAGGCTCTTGTGAACGGCCTCTCAAAATACATTTCCCGGAGAAAGCTTGAAAAATCCAGCGACGGATCGGAAGCTCTCTTTCTCGGCAAACGGGGGGGAAGAATAAACACTCGTGAAGTAAGGCGAGTCGTCCGAAGAACGCTTACGCCTTTTATTTCGGCAAAGAGAATGGGAGCTCACGTCCTGAGACATTCTTTCGCGACGCACCTTCTGGACAACGGAGCCGACCTTCGCTTTGTCCAGGAACTCCTCGGTCACGCCAGCCCTACCACGACTCAAATTTACACGCATGTCTCACTCAAAAGAATTAAAGATGTCTATAAAACGGCTCATCCGAGATCGGGGAAAAAGGACTGATATGAATTCAAATTGGACTTCCGGAGGTCAGAGGGCATACCGGATCTCATCGGGCGCCGGAACAGTCGTCAAGGTTTTTATTATACTCTGCGCCTGCGTTTACGCTGTTCAGTTTTTTTCAGGGCCTGATGTCGGAATGAATTTACTTGGACAAAAACTCGGTCTTGTGCCGATTCGAGTCTGGAAGAATTTTGAACTCTGGCGTCTCGTCACATATATTTTTCTTCACGGCGGATTTTTTCATCTCTTTCTCAACTTGTTCATTTTCTGGATGTTCGGGAATGAGCTGGAATCTTTCTGGGGAAGCAAAGAGTTCTTAAAATACATAACGATAGGAGGGATTGGAGCCGGATTGCTCCATGTTCTCGTCAGCCACAATTCTTTTATACCGGTCATAGGAGCGTCGGGAGTCGTGTTCGCCCTGCTCCTGGCTTACGGATTGGAGTTCCCCGAAAGAAAAATTTACATATACTTCCTGTTCCCGGTCAAAGCGAAGTATCTGGCGATAATACTGGGAGCAGTCGAAATATTCATGATATTTTCCGACAGATCCTCAAACATCGCCCATCTTGCTCACCTTGGAGGAATGGTTTTCGGTTTTTTCTACTTGAAACTGCTTAAAACTAAAAAAACACAGACACGATCTTCTGTGAATATTTTTCAAAAAAACCAAAGCATCGGATCTTCGGGAAAGACGAAAAGCGGCAATATTATGCAGTTCTACGACGACGAAACAGTGAAGAGAGAACTCGACAGAATACTGACAAAAATACATTTTCAGGGCAAAGAATCTCTCACTGTCGAGGAAATGATGCTGTTAAAAGAAGCCGGAAGAAGGTTCGGCAGGAATTTCAACTGAGAAAGGGGTAAACATCACAGATATCGAAACCGCCGCGGAGCTCACGAGAGCTCATTCCGGACTCAAAGAAAAACTGAGCCAAACCGTGATAGGCCAGGAGAGAATGACCGATGTCATGATATACTCTCTCCTCTGCGGCGGACACTGCCTGATAATCGGAGTTCCGGGTCTGGGAAAAACTCTCGCAGTCCAAACCATAGCTTCGCTTCTCGATCTCGAATTCAGCAGAATACAGTTTACGCCTGACCTCATGCCATCAGACATAACCGGATCGGATGTCCTTGAAGAGGACGCTCTGACAGGAAAAAGAAGCTTTAGATTCATCGGCGGCCCTCTTTTCGCGAATATTATTCTCGCAGACGAGATAAACAGAACTCCCCCTAAAACTCAAGCCGCTCTTCTGGAAGCCATGCAGGAGCGTCAAGTGACATCCTCCGGAAAAACATACAGTCTTCCTTCACCGTTTTTCGTAATAGCGACACAAAACCCGATTGAGCAGGAAGGCACGTATCCGCTTCCTGAAGCTGAACTCGACAGGTTCATGTTCTGCTACAACATGGATTACCCTTCAGCCCAAGACGAATCGAGAATCACTCTCGAGACGACATCGGAAAAAAAAATTAAAACTTCTCCTCTGCTCGGAAAAGAGGAAATTCTAAAATTCAGAAATCTTATACAGAGAGTCCCTGTTTCCACCGACCTGGTCGCTAAAGCCGTAGAAATCGCGAGAATGACAAGACCTTCTGCTTCTTCACCAAAGTGGGTGTCAAAATACATATTGTGGGGTGCAGGCACAAGGGCGTGTCAAAATCTTGTGTTCGGGGCAAAAGCGAGAGCGATTTCTGAAAACAGGCCAACTCCGGATGAAGACGATCTTTATTTTTTCATTGAATACGTATTAAGGCACAGAATTGTTTTGAGTTTCACGGCTGAAGCCGAACAGATAAACCACATGGACGTTATAGAAATGCTAAAAAAAGAATTAAAACGGAGGTAATTATGAAAAAAACATTATTTTTTGCCTTGATTTTATTACCAATAGCTCTTTTCTGCGATGTGCCCTGGTCTGTAGGGGAAAATCTCAGATTTTCAGTTCAATACGGAGCCATAACCGCGGGAGAGGCTGTCATGGTCGTCCAGGGATATGAAACTATCTCCGGGAGTCAGACGTATAAATTTGTCAGCTATCTCAGGACGAACGATTATTTTTCAAAAATTTTCAGAATAGACGACACATACCAGAGTTTTATGGACATAGAACTTCTGTCTTCGAGAAAGTTCATCAAGCATATTGAGGAAGGATCTTACAGAGCGGACAGAGAAGTTGTCTTTATTCCGGAGATGAGCGTCGCTATTTACGACGACGAAAAACTGCCGATAGAAGAGGGCACTCAGGACTTACTCTCGTGCATATATTACGCAAGAACCCTGCCGCTTGTCGTAGGGGAAAAATATCCGATAAACATTCACGATTCGAAAAAAAATTATGCTGGCTACATAGATGTTCTACGCTCCGAAACGGTCAGCACGCCTCTGGGTGAATTTGATTGCGTCGTGGCGAGGGCTTCAGTAGAGGGCGCCACGATTTTTGCCAGCAGAGACGGACTTGAAGTATGGTATACAAACGATAAATGGCATATACCTGTCCTCGTGAGCCTCAAGATAATGGTGGGTTCCATACAGATGGTTCTGGTGGACGCCGACATGGGCAACTGAGATTTTTCATGGAAAGGATTTTCACTTCTGTCATAATAGCCGGCGGCAAAGGCGAACGTTTTTGGCCTTTGAGCACTGAAAATAGGCCAAAACAATTCATAACTCTTTGGAATGACCAGAAAAAAAGCATGCTCGATGTCACTTATTCGAGACTTGATTATCTGACGCCGGATAACGCTTGGATTCTGACGACAACGGCGCTTGAAAAGCCCCTTGCCCAATCAGGATACAAAGATAGAATTCTTTTCGAACCCATGGGAAAGAACACGGCGATGGCAGTGGCTTTCGCAAGCGCTATGTTTGAGAATAGAATAGTGGGTATTTTCCCGGCTGACCACGTCATCGGTGACGACGAATCCTTTTACAATTGCGTGCGGCAAGCTGTTGAAATCGCAATGAAAGGCGACATAGCGATATTCGGAATCAAGCCCGACAGACCTGATACAGGATACGGATACATTGAGCTCGGAGAGAAAATAGACGACAATATTTTCAGAGTTTCTCTTTTTAAAGAAAAACCGGATATTGACACGGCGAAAAAATATCTCGAAAAGGGGAACTATCTCTGGAATGGAGGAATGTTCGTCTTCCGAACAAATGTGATGCTCGAAGCTTTCAAAGAACACGCGCCTCAATTCGAAGAGTCGCTCTATCTTTTGAAAAAATATTCCAAAACCGGGGATGTGTCGTTCCTCCAAAAAGCTTATTCGACGGCTCAATCCGCTCCTATCGATATAGCCATAATAGAAAAAACGAAAAACGTAAAATGCGTTTCCTGTGATTTTTTCTGGGACGATGTCGGTTCATGGCTGGCTCTCAGGAGGCTGAGAAAACCGGATGATAATGGCAACGTGATAATCGGCAACGTTTCATGCAAAAACGTCACGGATTCAATTCTTCTCGCTGAAGATTCTCTCGTAGTCATGGGCATTTCAGACTCGGTGGTCGTTCAAGGGAAAAACGGGACGCTCGTCTCTGCTGTGGATTCAATAGGCGGAATCAAAGAAGCCCTGGCGAAAAAAAATGAAAATTCTTCTGGCGACAAACAACAGAGATAAAAAAAAAGAGATTTCAAAAGTTCTCTCGTCAAAGGGTATAAAATTGGTTTTGCCCCAAGATATAGGCGGCAAGCCTCCTGAAGTCTTTGAGGACGGACTTTCCTACGAAGAAAACGCGCTTAAGAAAGCCCGCGCTTACTCTTTGTGGTCTGGAATGAATTCTCTGGCGGACGATACGGGGCTTGAAGTTTGGGCTTTATCTGGAGAGCCCGGAATATATTCTGCCAGATACGCCGGAGATAATGCCTCGTATGAAGATAATGTCCAACTTCTTCTGGAAAACTTAAAAGATGAAAAAAATAGAAAAGCGAAATTCATCTGCGTTATATGCCTTTACACCCTTTTTAATGACAGCTTCTTTTTCAGGGGCGAGTTGGAGGGCGCGATAACCTTCTCCCCTTCAGGAGAAAACGGTTTCGGTTATGATCCTGTATTCATGCCTGAAGACTGCGAATTGACATTCGCGGAAATGAAAGAAGAAGAAAAAAACAGCATAAGTCACAGAGCCAGAGCTCTGGAGGGTTTTTCTCATTGGCTGAAATCCGTTGACCTTCGGATTTTAGGCGTTTAAAATGCTTTTATTCGGGGTGTGGCGCAGTTGGAAGCGCACCTGCTTTGGGAGCAGGGGGTCGTTGGTTCAAATCCAATCACCCCGATTTATTTAACGCTTAAAAAGGACGGTTAGCCGTGAAAAAGAAGGTGTTTTTTTCGCTTTTTTTCTTCGCGGTCTTCTTTTTCGGCTTTGTCTTCGGTCTGACAAGATCTCCCTGGCGTGTTATCGATGGAGATGAAATAAAAACCGAGCTTTCAAGTGATCACGGAGAGGCTTCAGAGCATATCATTTTAGATTCATTGAAGCCTGACTCCTCTGCGTTAGAAATAATTCCTTCGGATTCGGAATATTTTTTGGAACAGACTGTTCCTGACAGTAATTTTTTATTAACGGAATCCACCCGGCAAGAGCAGGATATCCCGGAAGAAATCAACATGCCGGAGCCCGGTATTCCTGCCTTAGTTGAGGTTGCCCCCGAAACATCCTCCGCGGAATTGCCCAGCCCTGACACTTTTTCTCCTGTCATTGAAATTATAGTAGATGACACTCTCGAGAGGTTCTGAAAGATTTGAAAAAAAAATACTTTATTCTGGGAGTCCACTGTCATCAGCCCGTCGGTAATTTCGGATTTGTGTTTAGAGATAATTTTAATATGGCATATAAGCCTTTTGTTGAAAAACTTGAAAACTATGAAAAAATCAAAATCGCTCTTCATATCTCCGGGCCGCTTCTCGAATGGATTGCAGACAACGAACCGGGATTTATGGACACCCTTGCGCATCTCTGCGGTGAAGGCAGAATAGAGTTTATATCGGGTGGTTTTTATGAACCTATTTTACCCGCGATTCCAACATGGGACGCGATAGATCAGGTCAGATACATGAATTCCTGGATATTCGACAGGTTCGGCTTCAAACCGAAAGGTGCTTGGCTCGCCGAGCGCGCGTGGGAACCTCACGTCCCTTCTGTTTTAAGCGGCGCCCAAATCGAATACTCTTTTCTCGACGATTTCCATTTTTTTGGAGCGGGTGTCGCGCCTGCGTTTCTTAAAAGCTATCACATAACAGAAGACCAGAATAAAACAGTCAAAATATTTCCGATTTCAAAAAAGCTGAGATACGCTGTCCCTTTTCATTCCGTTGAAGAAGCCCTGAGTATCATAAAGGAGCCTTTTTCAGATCTCGATGAAGATTCAGTTTCGGTTCTGTTCGACGACGGTGAAAAATTCGGAACATGGCCTGGAACATACGATCATGTTTACAAGAACGGATGGATTGATAGTTTTTTTTCAGCTATTTCTGATGACGCTGAAATAGATATGATCCTTCCTTCCGAAGCTTTGACAAAACTCTCATCCGCGGGGACAACTTATTTTCCGTCATCTTCGTATTTCGAGCTGACTCAATGGTGTCTTCCCACGGAAACGAGAATTAAAGCTGAATATCTCACTGAGGAGCTGAAAAACAGCGGCTCAATGGAAAAATACGAAGGCATGTTCAGAGGCGGTTTTTGGAGAAATTATCTGTCTAAATACCCCGAATCAAATCATCTCAACAAAAGAGTCGCGTCGTTTTCAAAAACAGTTTTTTCCGAAGGCGGCGGTCTCGAAGAGGCGAGAATAGACATTTTCAAAGCCCAGTGCAACTGCGGGTATTGGCACGGCATTTTCGGCGGTATTTACCTTCCTCACCTCAGGGAGAGTCTGTATAAAAACCTTCTTTCCGCCGAGAATAAATTCTATCGCGAAAAAAATAAAGAAGAAGAATGGTCTTCAGCGGATATGGAAGATATAAACTCGGATGGAAAGGAGGAGATCATATACAGGGACTCTAAGACGACTGCTGTTATAGTCCCTTCAAAAGGAGGCATGATCACTGAATTGAGCGACAGGGAAACGCTTTTTAATTTCGCCAATCTTCTCTCCCGCAGGGAAGAAGCTTATCACAGATTCCTGAAAGAGCCCAATAATACAGGCGAAAACGGCATTTCGACCATTCACGATAGATATGTTTTGAAAGATGAAGACGCCGCTGAGTTTTTGTATTTTGACACGGATCTTCAAGGTATTTTTTTCGAGACAGTATCATACGAAAAAGACACAGAAGACATCTTCAGAAATGGTATTGTTTTCGACAGCAGAAAAGTCAACAGAAACTGCTTTGTTCGGAAAGAAGAAAAAAAATGGATTTTTGATTTTAACGCAGATAATCACAGTCTTTTCAGATTAAAAAACACAAAAACTATAGAATCATGCCGGAGTATATTCGGTTCAAGCTATGAGTTGGAAAACAACAATGAAACATGCCTTTATTTCAGATGTTTTGTATGTCTTTCTGTGCCGGAAGCATTCAGCGAAAAAAGGTATTTTACCGTTCCCGGAGAAGAAGAGCCGGTTTTTCCGGGCATGAAAAAAGAATTCAAAGGCGATACGATTGTTTACACGGATAGAGTCGTCGGCGCGGAAGTTCATATTTCGTTTTCTCCTGCGGTAGATTGGCTTTTGACGCCTTCGTATTCTGTAAATCTGAGCGAGGGCGGTTTTGAAAAAAACATCCAGTCCGTTGTAATATCTGCAGGACGATGGTTTTGCCGGGATAGAAATGAAAAAATAAAAAGTGAGTTAAAAATTATAAACGGGGGTGGAAAATGGAAATGGATATAAGTTCAGTCTTCAACGCACTCAAATACGGATCGGACAAAGAAAAAAAAGCGATTTACATCAAGCTCGGAACGGACGAAAAACTTCTCGGAGAATTTCTCTCTAACGCCAAAAGCGGAGATTATCTCGACAGAATTATTATTGCTAAAGCGGCGGCATACGTTCAGTCAAAGAAAATGCTCGGAACAGTGATGGGGCTCTTGAACGACGAAAACAAATATGTCAGGCAAGCAGCCTGTGACGCACTCGGTGAAATGGAGTATAAAGAAGCCGTTCCTTATCTGACAAAGGAGATGTATTCAGACGAGTCGTTTATTGTCTGGACCCGCGCCGCGGTTGCGCTATACAAGCTCGGAGAAGACAAAGGCGTGAAAATGCTGATAGAGAATTATAATTTTGCAGAACCGCTGAAAACCGAACCTGCCGTAGCTGAAGCTTTGAATGAACTTAAAATTGACCCTCGCTCCTACAAGGGCAAAAAGAAAAAATGTTTCGTAATAACAGCATGCGAAGGGGAAGATTCAGATGCCGTAATTCTGCTTTCCGAATGGAGAGACGATCATCTCGCAAAAACTTTATATGGGAGAGTGCTAATATTCATATACAACATTGTGGGTCCTATAGCCGCCAAAACCATTGATAAATCAAGTGTTCTCAGAAGTGTGGCGAGAAAAACACTTATCAGGCCTTTAATTTATGTAGTATCGAAACATTCAATCAGAAACGACAGGCATCTCGTGGCATCTTAAAATATACATTTGTTATATATGTATTTCTAACAACCATCGTTTGTATCCCTTTATGAATATTTATTATTGACATTTTTTTCAAAAAAGTATATAAGATATTATGTTAACATCAAATGGAGGCAAAGATGGCTGTAAAAAAAGCTACGACAGTGAAGAAGACTGCTAAACCCGCAGCGAAGAAAACCGCGACGAAGAAACCTTGCAAGACCGCGACGAAGAAGACTGCGGTCAAAAAGACTGCGGTGAAAAAGACGGCAGCGAAGAAAACCCCTGCCAAAAAGAAATAGTCGGTTTTTATAAACCGATGATCTTTATGGCAACAAGCGGTTTGAATATTTTTCTTTAAGGTAAAAAACCGCTAAGCATTTTTCGATGATCGCTGTTATGTTCACAAGAGGTTCTCCGAGAGGAGAACCTCAACTTTTTGTAAAAGCACTTATGCAAAAGTGAAAACTGAATACACGGAGAGCGAGAATGTTTTTTGGTCTTGAACCGAAAGATAATAATACCGGCGATTCCGAAGATTATTCAACACATGATTTCGTTGACGGAGATGATTTCGAAATCAGCGGTAAAAATAAACATAAGGTTAAAATCGGAAAGAATTCGGATGAATATGATTCTGAAATTAATTGGAGAAAAAAGAGCGGGTACAAAAAAAGAAAGAAAAAAAATTTCCGGAAAAAATTCTAACATTTTCTTTGTGTTATACTAATTCTTGACATAAAATTTACACTCTTCTCGGCAGAAATTATTAAGGGAAATTATGAAAATATTTATAACTGTTTTAGGAATTATTTTTTTATTTGCGCTTCCTGTGCGGTCCCAGCTCAATATGATAGATAAAATAAAAAAAAGCAGTTATGTTTATCTTTTTGGAGGCGTGAATCAGGCTTGCATGAACGAATTAAACGATGCTTTGTCAAAACACGGTTTCCCCAGATTCGAGAATTATTTTTACTCTTACGGTATCGGATACCATTATAAAATTAATGACGCTTTCATTCTGAGGCTTGCGGGCAGAAAATACTTTCCGCGGAAAATCAAAAGAGGCGAATATATGCTGTCCATGGAATCAGAATGGATTTACGCGGAAGCTCAGACCGGATGGGTTTTTTTCAAAAGGCCCAGAACCGAGTCCTATGTAATGTTAGGAGGAGGATTAAATATTTTCAGTTTAAAAATATTTGAATCTCAAACGACAAGTTTCGATTCTCTTCTTATGTTCCCGAAAAAAGGCATAGAATTGTCCGGAAAAACAATTAACCTGTCGTTTTCCGCCGGTGTAGAATATTTTCTCGGTCCTGTCAGTTCATTGTCGGAAAAATCCGGTGTAATATTGGGATTGAATACAGGTTACAGATATACTCCATACGGTTTTTCCTGGGAAACGCCTTCATATAGCGTCTCAGGAGGTCCTTTGATTGATTTAAGCGGAGTTTTTATTGAATTAACTGCGGGCTGGGGAGAATTTTAACAGCGGAGGCGAAAGTGTCTGAAAAACAAAAATGCGTAATTCACGCGAATATTCTTTTTGACGGAGTTTCAAAAAAAGAAGACGTAAAAGTTGTTATAGAAAACGGTAAAATCACTGATGTATCCAAGAGTTCCTCTAAAGCCGATTTCGAAGGAGTTGTCACTCCGGCTTTCATTGACGCTCACTCGCACATAGGCATGGCGAGAGAAGGCGAGCCCGGCGACGAAGAAGAGACCAACGACGTCTCTTGTCAATTCCTCCCTCTCAACGACCCTTTTAACAGCATATATTTTGACGACAGGGCTTTTTCCGACGCTGTGGATTTCGGCGTCCTTTACAGCTGTATTGTCCCCGGAAGCGGCAACCTTATTGGCGGTAAAGCCGTTGTCGTCAGGAATTTCGCCCCTAACAGGAAAAACGCTTTGTTAAAGAATTACGGATACAAAATGGCTCTCGGATTCAACCCTCGTTCGACCGGACAATGGAAAGGCGAAAGGCCCAACACCCGTATGGGAATCTATGCGATGCTCGAAAACAGATTCGACGAAGTTCTCATAAAAAAGGAAAAAGCCAGACTGTCATCACAAAAAGAAAAAAGCGCTCTCATAAGATCTGCTGCGGAGAAAAAAATTCCCCAGAAAGAACTCGACGAGGAAATTTTGAACATAGAGAAAAGCTCTGAATTCGAATTGACTCCTTCGGACAAGGAAATACTGAAAATCCTCGACGGGGAAAAAACTGCCAAAGTGCACGTTCACAAAGAAGATGATGCTTTGTATCTCATAGACTTGGTCAGAAAATACAAAATTAAAGTAACTGCCGATCACCTCGGAGACGTCTTCCACAGGGAAATATTCGACGAACTGGCCGAAAACGGAATCCCTATCGTCTACGGACCGCTGAATTCATTTTCATACAAAGTGGAGCTGAAGCATTCATATTACCAGAATGTTAAACTTCTTATGGAGTCAAAGGCATTTTACGGATTGATGACGGACCACCCGGTGATAATGACTAATTCTCTGAGGGACAGTCTGAAATATTTTTTGATTTACGGTATGCCGGAAGAAGAAGCAATCGGAATTATCACAAAGAACAACGCTGAAATCCTCGGTTTGGATGAATCTCTCGGAACAGTTGAAACCGGAAAGACAGCAAGTCTTGTAGTATGGGATAAAAATCCTCTTTCTCTTTCGGCTTTTCCGAAAGCGGTTTTCGCCGAAGGCGAGAGAATAAGATAAAGAGCATTAGGTGAAATCCGTATTTACTCTTGTATTCTTTTTCTACGGGGTTTCAATCGCCTCTGCACCTGATGAGTATGTCTTTTCGAGGTTGAAAACCGTCATCTATGCTCTTAAGATTCACTCCGAAAGAGGGGAAATGCCGACCCAAGGCTTTCTTTATTATCTCGACCCGGCAGAATACATTCCTCCGGAAGAACAGTCTCCCCGACTCGGATCGAGAAGAGGAGACGACAGCGGAATATCCGTTCAGAGGCTGATTTACAAAGTCTCCTACAGGATAGACGCGGAAGAAACTTATTTCAGTATTGAATCATTTTACCCGGCGAGAACCGGACGTCTCGGGTTCGGTTTCCGGAAAAGATCGGGCAGAACTCCAACCGGTTTTTATTTTCTCGGAGATTATTATCTCGCTCCGGTGAAATATCAAAATCTCAGTTCTTCTCACCCAGGCGAGATAACGACGGGAAAAATCAATATAGTCAACGTAATGAGGAACGGCCGTTCGATTTACGAGGAAACAAGGGGTCAAAACAACCCTCTTCTCAGAGGAGTTATCGTCCACGGTTTCGGATTATCCCAGGAAGAGGAAAACGAGAATGACGAAGGGTCAAGAGGCTGTGTCCATGTTACTGCTGACGGTGTAATTGACATGATTTCGACTTTGAGGCATAACAGAGGAAAAGTTTTGATATTTATATCAGGCGCTTCGGCTGATTTCAGCGACCTGCCGGCTTATGAAAGAACTTTGTTTGAAAGTCTGAGCATATGCGAACCTGGAAATTTGTAAGGGAGTCCCGATGAATTTGACCTTGCTTTTAATTATATTTTCTTCACAAAGAATATTTTTCGACCCGGTTCTAATAACCGAAAATTATATCTTCGACAGATTGGGCTTCAGACCGCTCAACGCTGAAGTTCTTGCCGAACAGGAGGACAGGTCTGTCCTGATAACTTTATCCGGGGACATAAATATGTCTTCATCCAAAACTTTTGTCGATTCATCGGGGGCGGTTTCCAGCAGAGGAGTCCTTCCTTTCGGGTTATTCAGTGAATATTTAACAGACCGGATTGACGGAGACATCAACTACTGTAATCTCGAGACTGCTGTTCTCAACGATAATTCCCTTAGGCATGCGGATAAAAGCTTTTGCTTCAGAATGCACACAAAGGCTTTCGAACACCTTCTCGACCTTGGTTTCAATCTTTTCGGTCTTGCCAACAACCACATGGAGGATTACGGGCCGAGGGGTGTCGTCCAGACACTTGAAAATATTTCAGGACTGACTGCTGAAAAAAAATATTATTTTGCAGGAGCTGGGAGAAATTACGAAGAAGCAGTCAGCCCTGCGGTTTTTGAAGTTAAGGGCCACATATTCGCTTTTTCGAGCATCGGTATTTCGGGACTGCCGGCTTCGGCAAACGGTCCCGGAGTCGCCTTGACTTCTTTCTGCGACGATGTTTTGAAAAAACTGTCGTCCACACAGGCAGATTACAGGATTCTCGCGGTTCACGCGGGACAGGAGAGAAACGAATTCGTCACTCATCTTCAGACTTCGATTTTCAGGAAAGCCCTTGACGAATACGGGATAGACCTCGTGGTGGGGACTCATCCACACATAGTTCAGGGATTTGAATACAGCGAAGGAAAATTGGGCTTTTACAGCCTCGGCAATTTCCTCATGCTCGGGGCGAGAGACATGTCAACAGTTGAGAATTCTCTTTACAGAAAGGATTTCGGCCTGTTTGTCAAAATCTATCTTTCAGATTCGCTCAAACTCGATTCGGTGACGGCTCATCCCGTCTTCGATATGCATTACAGACCTTTATTCATAGAAGATTCCCTTTCTGTCAGCAGAAGAATCGAATGGATCAACAAAATAAGCTCGGCTCCTTACATGAATCCCGGAGGAGTAAAAGCGTTTTTTGACTGTGACGGAAGCAGAGGCATCTTTATTCCCGAGAAAAACTGAACTTTCATCCCTGGAAAAAGAGTGTTTTGAAAACTGAATTTCTGAAAAAAATTTCAACTAAACAGAAAATATTTCAAGGTGCGACAATACTGATTGTCATAGCTCTGAGCGTTTTAATACTGATTTTCAGGGACAAAATAGAAAACTTAAAAGATTACGGATACGCCGGGCTCTTTCTCGTTTCAGCCCTGAGTTCTGCGAGTATTTTTCTGCCTGTTCCGGGTCTGTTTCTCGTAATAACTTTCGGAGCGGTTCTCAACCCGATTCTTGTCGGCGTAATCTCCGGAGTCGGCTCCGCCGCGGGAGAAGTGACCGGATATCTTCTGGGTTACGGAGGGAGAATAGCTGTCGAAGACGGCGAAAAATACGAAAAAATGTCGCGGTGGATGAGAAAATGGGGGGGGCTGACAATTTTGTTTCTCGCGTTTTTTCCTAATCCATTGTTTGACGCCGCCGGAATAGTCTCAGGCGTATTGAAATATCCTCTCTGGAAATTCCTTCTTTTCAGCACGGCAGGGCGAATACCAAAGCACATAATTTTCGCCTACGCCGGTTTTTACGGTTTTTATTATTTTCTGTAAAATCATATTATTCCCGGGTTTCATAACATTATTTTTTGTGATATTCTTTTTTGTATATATTTAGACTGGAGCGCTGACGCTTGAGAAAACTTGTTCCCGAGATGATCCTTAAGTCCTTCTCCGAAGGAAAAAGCGAAGGAAATTTCACAGCCTATATTCTGACGGCGGATATTTCCGGATTCACTTCAATTACAGAGGCTCTCGCGGATAAGTCGAGAGAGGGGTCTGAGGTTATATCCGAAACAATAAATTCAATATTCACCCCAGTGATTGAATATATTGTATCTTCCCATGGATTTGTCTCCTCATTTGCGGGAGATTCATTTACTTCTCTTTTTCCCGCGGATTCTGTCAAAGCAGAAGAGATTATACAAACAGCTAAAAGAGTGAATTATTTTCTGTCTAAGACAAAGGAGATTAAATCTAAATTTGGAGATTTCCGGTTTTCTGTCCGAGTAGGACTTACAAAAGGGGAAGTTTTTTGGAAGATATTCCAAAGCGGCGGACGTTCTTTGTTTTTTTTTCACGGGGAGGCTTTGAGAAAATGCGGCAACCTCATAAACGTGCCGCAGACAACCCCTTTTTCCGTGGACAGTTCTCTTTCCAATGAAATAAGTTCAGCGGTAAATACACATTCCCCCGAAGGCGAAAGCCTATCTTGCCTCGACAGCGAATGGCTTTATATCCAAAAGCACGAGGATGAGAAACCGGTCAAAAAAGATTTAGACAAAGAATATTTAAACCTTCTTAAGAATTTTTATCCCGAAAACATTTTCAGGATGAAAGAATCAGGGGAGTTCCGAAACGTCGTAACCTGCTTTATCTCTGTTAAAGACGGCTTTTTAAACGATGTTAACGCCGGCCTTATAGTTAAGACTGCATCAAAATACGGGGCTTACTTAAATAAAATCGATTTCGGTGAAAAAGGATGGATAGCTCTTTTAGTCTTTGGAGCTCCATTAGGGCTCGAGAAAATGGCAAAAAGAGCTGTCAGTTTCGCATTCGAGACGATTTATCTTCTCGGTGAATCTGTAAGGATAGGCTTGACTTCGGGAACGGTGTATGCGGGATTCATAGGAAGCTATAAAAGGTGCGAATACACTGTGATAGGCTCTTGTGTGAACCTTGCTTCCCGAATATCCCAGATATCCGAATGGGGGGAAGTTCTTTCGGATAAAAATTTCTTTGAAGAATCCAGAACCTTTTGTTCGGCGGAAAAAGAGAGAAAAGAGATAATCAAAGGTTTTGAAGGCAAAGAAACTCTTTTGTACTGCTTGAAAGAGCGGAAAAAAATCTTTCAAAGTGAAGTTTTCGAAGGCCCTTTCGTCTCGAGAGAAAATGAGATAGAGGAGCTGAAAAGCATTTTAGGAGAGTTAAGAAAGAATAAATCCGCCGGAATCATTCTCGTAGAGGGGCCTGCAGGAGTGGGGAAGACGAGATTTCTCAATCACGCCAAAACCACGTTTTGGACTGCAAATGAAGTGACATGGTTAAGAACAGTCTGCGATGACCTTTTGAGAGCGAGCTTTCATCCTTTTTTGGAATTGTTAAAAAACTATTTTCAATGCGGAGAAAACTTCACTGAAAAGGAGAGAAGAGAGAGGTTCGACAGAATTTTCGAAAATCACCTGTCTTCTCTGCCCGATGACGGCATGAAAGAAGGACTAAACTTTGGCAGGATTTTTCTCTATGCTCTGCTCGGTTTTAAGGAAGGGTCGGAAGTCTATACAAGATATGACGCCAAAGCGGTTTACGATAACACAATAAACGCTTTAGTCCTTTTACTCAGGTCTTTTGCCTTGATAAAACCTCTTGTAATAGAGATAGAAGACACTAATTGGATAGACCCGGATTCCCTGAAATTGATAAACTATTTGTCAGCGGGATCAGTATCTCTTCCTTTGTGCGTCATTATGTCTTACAGAACCATCCCGGGCAAAGGCTCTCCCCCCTATAAAATATCACATGACAAGATTTTCAAGATAACACTCGGGGCAATAAATAGAGAAGACTCAAAATTATATATCACCCAGAGGCTTAAAGAACTCTCCCGAAGCGATAATAGTTTTCCACAGCCGCTTATAGAAAGAATAACTCAGATAACGGAAGGCAATCCGCTTTTTATGGAGCAGATATTGCTTTTTTTAAAGAACAAAGGAAAACTGACGAGTCCTGATCTGCCGATTGAAACTGAATTTGAATTTCCCTCAAATATAAACTCATTGATAATTTCGAGAATAGACTTACTTAAATTCAGGCTGAAAGGCCTTGTCAAAGCAGCGTCGGTTCTCGGGAAAGATTTTGAAACACGCGTTCTGGCAAAAGTAGTCGAGGCGTCAGATATTTCTGAATTTCTCGAAGAGGGGGAAAGAGAGACGATTTGGTCTCCTTTGTCATTGACTTTTTACGCTTTTCTGCACGCGATGATCCGGGAATGTGTTTACAGAATGCAGTTGATTAAAGATCTCAAATCACTCCATAAAAAGGCGGGAGAGGCGATAGAAGAAATGTTCTCAGAAGAGATAGCGGAAAAATATGAAGAACTTTCCCGTCATTTTGAGTTTGCTGAAGAAGAAGAAAAGCACATTCTCTATCTCTATAAATCCGCTGAAAAACTCGCGTCAAAATACAGATACGCGGACGCGTCCGAATATTTCAAAAAACTCGTCCATGCCGTCCTCGCAGGAACTTCTTCAGCTGGAAAACCGGTAAGTCCGGAACAACTTCAAGAGATTGAAAGAAAAACGAAAATGCTGGGTTCGGATATAAAGTTTGAAAAAGTGCTTATAAACGCCGCCGAGATAGAAAGATTTTTAGGAAACTGGCAAAAAGCTGATGAATACTACTTTTTGGCTCTCGATATTTCACAAAAGAAAAAAGACGACTACATGAGAGCGCTGACTCAGCGAAACCTCGGCAGGCATATGCTTAACAAAGGCGATTACGACGAAGCTCTTAAAATACTCAGATCAGCGGAAAAGTTTTTTAAGGAAAATAAGTTTGAAAAAGAACTCGCTCAGGTCTTCGGAGACCTTGGATTCTTATATGCAAGCCAGGGAGATTACCACAGCGCAATGAATTCATACGAAGCTCAGAGGAAAATCTGTGAAAAACAATCAGACGAAAAGGGTTTATCTCAGGTGATGCTCGATGAAGGAGTTGTCTATTGGAGACAGGGGTATATTGACAAGGCGATGAAAGCTTTTAACAGACAGCTTGAGATATCAAAAAAAATTCAGGATAAAAGACTTTACGCCAGAGCAGTGGGAAACATGGGTTTGGCTTTTGCAATGCAGGGAAAATTTGAAAATGCCAAAAAGTGTCTTGAAGAAAATCTGGAAGTTGTCAAAGAGCTCGGAGACCGGGTGGAGTTGTCAAAAACATACGGAAACCTCGGTGTTCTCAACAAAGACCTCGGAAATTTCAAAGAAGCCG
This sequence comes from uncultured Desulfuromonadaceae bacterium, assembly GCA_964397545.1. Taxonomy (GTDB): domain Bacteria; phylum SDB-A; class SDB-A; order SDB-A; family SDB-A; genus JAFGIG01. The sequence continues at coordinate 54,066 of CAYNIW010000016.1, forward strand.
AAAGACTTTACAGCTTAAAACTTTCCGTCGCAAATGAAATTGGCGACAGAGCGGAAATTCAGCAGGTGACAGCGAACATGGGCCTCTTGAAGATGGAACTCGGAGACAGCCGAACGGCAAAGAGGTATTTTCTCGATTCTCTGGCTATAGCAAAATCTCTTAAAGACGAAAAAGGAAAAGCTTTTATACTCAGAAGCATGGGTCAACTCTATTATTCTATCGGAAAGTTCAGTAAGTCCATAGAGTATTTCGAAAAGAGCAGAAAGATTTCAGAGGCAATCGGCGAGCAAATAGGTGTATTCACGTGTCTTGGGAACATAGGAATAGCATATACAGACCTTGGAGAAAACAAAAAGGCTCTAAAATATCTTAAAAATCAGCTGTCTGAAGCAGAGAGAATAGGAAATGATTGGAACAAAATGTATGCCCTGAGAAATTACGGATACGCTTGTCTTAAAGGCGGATTTTATACGGAAGGAGATAAATATCTAAAAAAAGCCGGTAAAATATCAACGTCTTTGAATAACGAAAAATTTTTGCGAGACATTCTTCTTCTCAGGGCGGATCTTGATTTACTGAGCGGTAAATTCAAATCTTGCGAGAAAATGTTAAAATCGGCAGAGTCACTATGCAATGATAAGGAAACCCTCGTCTCTGTTGAAATTTTACGCTCCAAAATGCTGTTCTTATCGAACTCAAAAGAAATGAACAAAATAAATACAGTTCTGCGTATGATCCGGCTCTACGAAAAAGAACTTTCTGTAAAATGCAGAGCGGACCTGTTATATGAGGTGTCAAAAAATTTCTGCCGTATGCCAAAAAGAGCAAGGATTTCGATTTTGGAAAAGACAGATAGTATAAAAACACTTTTAGGCGGAAAAAATCCAGATTACACTGCGTTATATTTTCTGCGGGAATCGGAAAAAGCACTCAGAGAGCTTATAAAATCAAAGCCCTCGAAAGAATTCATTAAAAAACACGATGAGATTGTTAAACTCACTCAAAGGAAGAAATATGCCTCTGCAAAAAAGAAGTAGTTATATCACCTGGGACGAGTATTTCATGGGCGTGGCTCTTCTTTCTGCCAAAAGGAGCAAAGACCCTTCAACTCAAGTCGGAGCCTGCATTGTGAATTCAAAAAACAAAATAGTCGGCGTGGGCTACAACGGATTTCCTCTGGGTTGTTCCGATGAGGATTTTCCGTGGGCAAGGCAGGGGTGCTTTCTCGAGACCAAATATCCATACGTGTGTCACGCCGAGCTCAACGCGGTCATAAACAAAATCAGCGTGGAGCTCGATGACTGCAGGATATACGTCGGTCTTTTTCCCTGCAACGAGTGCGCAAAAGTAATAATACAGTCGGGTATCAAGGAAGTCATTTTCCTTTCGGATAAATACGCTCAAACAGACCAGACAATAGCGGCAAAGAAGATGTTTGACAGCGCCAACGTTAGATACAGAAAATTTGAAGTTACGAAAAAAAACATAGTGATTGACTTTGAAAATCCTTAAATGCATTATATCGGCAGATTAGAAGAATATCCAACGGTGGAGAGATTTGAAAGAAGAAAAGGATTTATCCCGGTATTCCGGTGAAAAAAATCCGGGAAAATTAGAAAGAGAAATTTCCGCAAGTAAAGATCCTAAAAGAATATTTGGTTTATTGATAGAGCTTTCAGTTCTTCACGAAAAAGAAGGTAAATACCACCTCAGTCTTCCGGCTATTGAAAAAGCAGCTTCAATTGCCGCAGAACTCAGAAGTGACGATTCGCTCGCTTCGGCATATCATATAGCGGGAAGGCTTTATTACAAAACGAAGAACTACGAAAAATCCATTGAAAACTACCTAAATGCCCTTACGCTCAGAGAAAGTCTAAATGATCCGGATAAAATATCCGCTACGTTGAACAATCTCTCGATAGTCTATATAGAAATATTAAAATACGACAATGCGCTCGAATGCCTTCTCAAGGCGCTAAACTGCAGTGAATACACAGGAGATCACAACAGCGTGTCCGGGATATGCAACAATATCGGTATATTGTATCTCAGAACGGGAGAGGTCGAGAAGGCGAACAGCTATTTTGAAAAATCTCTCAAGATAATGGAAAAAACAGGAAACGAAAAAATCCTTTCAGATCTATACATGAATATCGGTATTTCTCTTTGCGAAACCGGAGATTACGAAGATTCTCTCGAGTATTTCAAAAAAAGCGCTGATATCAAGCGCAGAATCAAAGACGAAAAAGGCATTTCATCCGTGTTTCTCAATCTCGGAAAAGCATACAAATTTTTAGGAAATTATTCCGAGGCTTTGAACCTTCTGAACGAATCCTTGAATGAGAGAACGGTGTCCGGAGACAAAAAAGATTTGGCGACGGTCAACCACACCATTGGAACCGTTTACATGGAAACAGGGGATATGATAAAGGCTCTTTCTTTTCTTGAAAAAGCTTATGAGTTTTCCGCTGATATTGACATGCTCTATCATAAAATTGAGATAGTAAAAGACCTTTCGGAGGTGTCGAAAAATCTCGGCGATTACGACAGGGCATACGAGCTTCTCAAAGAATATTACAGAATCAAAGAAGCGATAAACGACAACGAGAAAAAAACGAAGATGATGGAACTCGAACTGAGCCATGAAATAGATAAAATTGAAAGAGAAAACAGAATCCTCACGGAAAAAAACATCGAACTCGAACAGGCGAAAAAAAAAATAGACTTGCAAAAACTCGAATTGCAGAAGGTAAACGATGAACTCGCGGGAGTCCTTCAGCTCAAAGAAAACCTTTTGGGGCTGATTTCAAAAGACATAAAAGAGAACATAGGCTCGATAAAGTCAGTCGCCGAACTTATTTCAATGATGAAAAGAGACGACAAAGACGACTACGGAAGATACCTTAAATCTATAGGCGAAGCAGTCAAAACTTCCCTCGACCTCATAGAAAAAATAACATTTTTATCCCGTCTTGAAGATTCTACTTTTATTCTGAAACTCGAAAAAAAGAATATAGCTTCACTGCTCGAGCGTGATATTCCGGCGCTGAAAAAATCTGCTTCTAAAAAAAACATAGAATTGAAGACAGTCATAAATGAAAAAAACCTGATCGTAATGCTCGATGAAACCTCTTTTTGTGAGATATTGGAAAACCTGGTTGAAAATGCTGTTCAGCATTCCGAACAGGGTCAAGAAATCCAAATTGAACTTTCTCGAAAATCAGAAAACGCAGTTCTGACGGTCAGGGACAGAGGAATCCCGCTAATGGCGGATAAAACCAATTCAGTATTCGACAAGTTTGGGTCTTACATGAGAAACGGCATTCACGGAGAGAGGAATTCCGGGCTTAGCTTTGCCATTGTCAAAAGACTCGTCGAATGCCATAAGGGAAGTATTACGATAAAATCCGATAAGAAGTCAGGAACAGAATTCAAGATTATATTCCCTTTGGCCTGAAAAACTTAAAAGAAGTCTTTAACCCCTCCGAGAGTGGGCAATTTTTTGTCTTTTTCGGACAGAATAAATGAGCTGACCGGCCATTTTATTCCTATTTCAGCATCGTCAAATGCTATACCTCGTTCACAGGAAGGGTCGTAGGTTTCCGACACGCAGTATAAAACTTTTGCGAAATCACTTGTAACGCAGAATCCGTGGGCAAAACCCACGGGTATGAAAAGTGTTTTGGGAATTGACGAGATGAGCTCAACGCCTGTCCATTTGAGAAATGAAGGGGATTTTTTTCTCAGATCGACAGCGACGTCGAAAATGCTACCCTCTGTCACATGAATCAATTTGGCTTGTGCCCTCGGCTCTTTTTGGTAGTGAAGACCTCGGACGACATTTTTTCCGGATAACGAGAAGTTTATCTGCTTAATATCTCCGAAACCGAGTTCAGGAGCATTAAACCTGTTGAAGACTTCGAAAAAATATCCTCTCTCATCGTCATATTTTTCAAGTTCGAAAAGAAGGATCCCTTCCATGGAAAGTTTGGTCATCTTCATATTCTCAGGATTTTAATACAAAATTCTCCATACGTGAAGGAGGAAAGCAGGGCTTTGCTTCCTTCTTGGTGGATATCT
>CAYNIW010000017.1:0-18232 GCA_964397545.1 uncultured Desulfuromonadaceae bacterium
AATATCCATGTCTCCGAAATTCTCAATCTGTTCTTCGAGATCGGCTATTTTTTCCGTGAGTTTCGTGTTCTCTTTTGTCATTTCGTCAATCTTTTCTTGGGCTGCTTTCATATCGTCCAACACTTTTTGGTTGTTGACCGCCATAGAACAGCCGGCGGCGATGACGAGGACTGAGCACACCGCTGACACTAATAGGATTCTTTTCATACTGCCTCCTTTAATTTAACCTTAATTCTATCAGATGGAGGGAAAAAGGTCAAGAAACGGCTCAGAGCTTAAATAAAAATTCTTGACCTAATCTTTTTTCTGTTGTAAAAATGAACCCAAATTGGATTCTTTGTTCTTTGAATATCAAAATTTTTTTTTGCCGGGGTGGCGGAATTGGCAGACGCACCAGCTTGAGGGGCTGGCGGGAGCAATCCCGTCTGGGTTCAAGTCCCAGTCCCGGCATTTTCTTTAGTGTTGTTTTTTACCGTCTCTACTATATAATTTCTCTATGAAATTTATCTTTGTCCCGGCTTTAGCTATTTTTTTTAGCTCACAAGTCTGCGCAGTATCTTTTGTTCACGGACCGAGAATAGCTTCAGTCTTCAGAGACTCCGTTTTCATTACAGTTGAAACAGACCAAAACTGCATGCTCGAAGTAGTTTTTGGGGAACAGGGCGGGGCTATGTCCGAGACAGCGTTCTGCGTTGATCCGGACACTTTTCACACCGCAGTCTTGAGAAATTTCAGTTCAGCGAGAAACTGGAGATATTTTGTCAGGGCATATTCGGTTTCAGAGACAATTCAGACCCCGGTCAGAACTTTCAGAATGCCGGCGGCGCCCGGAGAGGGTTTTTCTTTCGCCGTCCTCGGCGACGCGCACTGCAGGTCCGGATCATCGGGTATTTCCGCGCATTTCAGGTCTTTAATCGGACTTATATGCCAATATGACCCTGATTTCGTCCTCTTTCTCGGGGACGGGATTCACGGCTCGTATTACCAGAGCGAGATGAGACAGCAGTGGGACAATTTCAAGACAGCGACAGATACAATAACCTTCAACAGGCCTGTTTTCATGGCTATAGGGAACCACGACGCGAACACATACTACCAGAATTTCAACGGCGGCGATATTTTCGCAGACGAGTTTGAATTTCCGAGAAACGCCCCGGTTCCTCAGTTCTACGAAGAACTCGTCTATTTTTTCGAATGGGGAGACGTATGTTTTTACGTTCTCGACTCGGATTACTATCTGACGCCGGAGATTATTGACGTCTATCAGAGAACATGGCTGAACCAGAACCTTCAAAACTGCTCTGCGCGTTTTAAGATAACCGCTCACCATGAACACGCATGGTCATACGAAGGCGATCTATACGGATTTTTAGGAGAACACCCCGCGGAACGTGACGCCTACTGGAAAGTTCTCAGGGATAACGGAGTCATCCTCGACATGGCGGGACACATACATCTTTACAACAGTGATTTTTTCGGAAGGACTCTTCCTGACACCGTGACTTGCGTCAGACAGCTTATTTCCGGAGGGGGGGGAGGCAGTATCGTCGGAGGGCACTTAGGCGATTTTTACCACTTCTGCCTCATAGAGATAAGCGGCAGCAATCTCTCTGTGACAGTCATTGACGAGACAGGAGCCGTCAAAGATGTATTTTCCCTCACCGCGGTCGAGGAAAAAAATGAGATAGTATTTGATTCATCGTTCCCGGAAGTGACATATACAGCGGACGGGTTCGGCTTCAGAGACCAAAAGGAGGGAATACTTACGATAACGGATGTCTCCGGCAGAATCCTCTTTGAAAAAAGAATATATCCCGGAGTTTTTGAATTCTTTTCTCCCCAAGGCTCCGGAGTTTTCTTCGCGAGTTTCGATGACGGCTTATACGGTAATTGTATAAAACTTACTTTTCTGAGGTAAAAAATGCTTTTTTCATTTCTGACATTGAAAATTCTCGCGGTCGTCGCGGGATGGTTTATCCTCGAGCTTCTGATGGTGAAAACCTTCAGATACAGATTTCTTGAAAAGAACAAATTCTTTTTTCACCTCGTAAATTCCCTTCTTTTTCTCTGGATTCTGTCGCTACTGCTTTACGGCACGCTGATACCGGAAAAGCTGGGTGTGACTCTCGGAAACATCCTCTCAGGCGCTGTCCTCGCTGTCGGGGCTTATCTTTTGGCGGATCTCGCTGATTTTTTACTTTCAGGTCAGGCGCGCTATAAGGGGCAGTCGGCGAGAATAATTCCCGGCGTCCTGAGAAACATAATCAAGTTCGCCCTGCTTGTAATATTCATTCTGCTGATTTTGAGCCTGCACTTCAAAGTTGAGCTCAAGGGAATATCAATAACATCGGCTGTTCTCGCCGGCGTTCTCGGTTTCGCCCTGCAGGAGACTCTCGGAAATCTTCTCTCGGGGATAGCGCTGAACATGGAATCTCCCTTCAGGCACGGAGACTGGATAAAAGTCGGTGAAGACGAAGGGTGGGTGGTGGATATAACTTGGAGATCCACGACTATACACACAAGACAGGACGACCTTATCACAATCCCCAATTCAAAGGTGAGCTCTGAGAAGATTATAAACTTTTCAAGACCTCAGAGAAACAAAGCCGTCGAAATCAACGTAGGCGTGTCATACGAAAATTCACCTGAAAAAGTCAAAAACATAATTGTCCAGTGCGCGCTTGAATCAAAACTCGTCAAGAAAGAGCCCAAACCCATGTGCTGGCTCACACAATACGGCGATTCTTCAATAAATTACATACTGAAGTTCTGGATAAAGGATTACGCTGAAGTTCACAACGCTCAGGACGAGGTGATGACAAAAATATGGTATTCTTTCAAACGAAATGCCATAGAGATTCCTTTCCCGATAAGACAGATAAAAAGATATGAATCGCACGCGTCATCCATAGAGACGAGGATTCAGGAGACGTTTGAAGCACTTGAAAAAATACCGATTTTCGAACCTCTCGAAAAAGAGGATTTGACTCTTCTCTCACAGAATTCGCCGAGAATTTCCTTCGGCAGAGGCGACGTTATGATCAAACAAGGAGATGACGGGGATTCAATGTTCGTCATCACAAAAGGAGAAGTTGTTGTCGAGAAGAAATCGGATGACGGAGTGAACAGGCTTGTCGCTAAACTCGGACCGTCGGATTTCGTCGGAGAGATGTCGCTTCTGACGGGAGAAAAAAGAAGCGCGACAGTCAGGGTGGTGACTGAAGCGGAGGTCATAATGATAAACAAAAACACTTTCAAGGGGATAATCGTAGCCAATCCGAGGATAGCGCTTTCCCTCAGCGAAAAACTTCTGGCGCGCAAAAAAGAGCTTGAAAGACTCGGCGATCCGAAGTATTCTCAAGCCGACGAATTTGGCGACGAAAAGGAAAAGTCTTCGATTCTCATGAAAATTCAGGGATTTTTCGGCATAACGAGGAAGTGAGGCTATGTTTTTCAGAAAAAACAAAAAATCAAAAGAAAATTTCAGCACTACGCGCGAATGGATTGAATCCATAGCCGTCGCGGTCTATTTCGTTTTAATAGTAAGACTCGTCCTGATACAGTCTTTCAGAATTCCGACGCCGAGCATGGTCAACACCCTTCTCGTCGGAGATTTTCTCTTCGTCGAGAGAGTCTCTCTCGGTCCGAGAATAGCCTACCACAGGGGTTCTGAAGAGCTTTGGAACATGCATCTTTTCAGATTCACAGAACCAAAAAGAGGGGACATAATAGCTTTCAGGTATCCGATAGACGGAAGGGATTTCGTCAAAAGATGCATAGGACTGCCCGGAGACACAGTGACTATAGTGAACAAGAAAGTCTTCATCAACGGCAGAAAATTAGACGAAGACTACACTGTTTTTTCCGACGAAAGGGTTTTTCCGTCTCTTTTCCAAACACAATACGGGGCTTCCATGACTCAGGAAGATTATCAAAAGCTCTGGGAGGAGAGGAAATTTCACGAAGGAACCGTTTTCCCTTTTGTAAGGGACAATTTCGGACCTGTTGTAGTTCCCGACGGGAATTATCTCATGCTCGGAGACAACAGGGACAATTCAGACGATTCAAGAGCATGGGGACCGGTTCCTGCGGGAGAACTCAGAGGAAAGCCGCTCATTCTCTATTTTTCATTCAACATGAAGGAAAACGAAAGAATAATCCCGCCATGGAAGTGGGTGAGATGGACGAGGATAGGAAGGCTTTTAACCTGAAGGCTTTTAACCCGAAGGTTTTTTTACCCTGAGGATTTTTGTGAGGCGAAAATTTTCTTTGGGAATTGACAAATCAGGCTTAAAATTATATTCTTTTCAAAAGCTTCGCTTGAAAAAGCTACGCTTGAAAAAGCTACGCTGGGGTGTCGTCCAATGGCAGGACTCGTGACTCTGGATCACGCTATTGGGGTTCAAATCCCTGCACCCCAGCCAGATAAAACTCCATGAATTTAGCAGAATTCAAACCGGAAGATTCTGCGGATCTGAAAAAATTTTTCTACGATTTTACGGGAGCTTTCGCTGTAACTGAAAAAAGAATTCTCGACATCGCCGGAGCAGGCGATATAGTCGGAGAAATTTCAGAGAAAATGTCTCTGTCAGCGGAAGAAGAAGTCGAAGGTGTTTTTTCAGCGGAAAATTTTTCGTGGAGAAAGAAGATGGGAGGAGAAGCCGGTTACGTTGTTCTGGACAAGACCCAGGATGAAGGCGATTATTTCATGACCGTGACTTTTCTATCTGAGCTGACCGACTCCCAGCCGGTTTCCAACTGTTCAAAAATAATAATCACAAAAAAAACCTCAGAACCTGAACTGCAGGAAAAACCGTTTGAAGCTTTTATTCCTTTCGCGGAAATATTCGCCTGTTTTTTCAACACATGGAGCGCCGAAAAGATCAGCATTTTTCCTTATATTCCCCAAAAAGCCTTTTTCGACTACGATTTCGAGATGTTCGATTTCACTCTTGTCAAATTCGTCTCTCCAGTCAAGATATCCGAAATGCAGGAATTCTATGCCTCCGATTATGTTCTTCTGTCGGGAGAATACACGGCAAAGAGCGCTGATCAGGAAAAACCGGAAGATTATTTGGACATCTCAAAATTGCTGAACGGAAGACATAAAGCGGAAATCCATTTGTCAGAGCTCTCTGAAAAGACTAAAAAAAAACCCGAAGAAATACTCAAAGACCTCGTATCGAACGCCGAAAGCTTCGTCAGGACGGGATTGGGGAGGAAGACCTATTGCGGCTCGCGGGTTGTTTTAGTAATTAAACCTGATTCCGTGACAGTGTATTCACCTGAATACTTTCTCGGAGAATCTCGCTGAAGATATAATATTTTTCGTTTTTTATTGACAAGCCTTAAAAATCAAATATAATAATTCTAATTATTGCGTCGCGGGATGGAGCAGTGGTAGCTCGCTGGGCTCATAACCCAGAGGCCGAGGGTTCAAATCCCTCTCCCGCAACCAAAAATTCCGATTATTTCCCTTCTGAAACGCCCATGTGCAGAGCTTTCATATTTATGTCAAAAGCTTTTTCCGGAAGCCTGCTCTTGATGGCTTTTTCCCATGATTTCTGAGATATCTCCTTTATTTTCGAGGAAATGGCGCCTAAAAGAAAGACATTCATCGTCCTGATGTCGCCGAGGCCCTCGGCGGCTCGGACGCCGTTTACGAATACGGAGTTTTCATCTCCCGCAATGGATATGAGTTTTTCCTTTATATCAGCAGGATATTCAAATGTCCCAACCGCAACAGGAAGCGGGTCTATTTTCATGTCATTGACCGCGAGAAAACCGCCGTCTCTGAGGAAATGTATCTGACGAAGAGCTTCGAGGAGCTCGAAAGAGAGGAGAATGTCAGCCTGACCGGGAGTGATGACTGGCGAATAGACGTTTTTTCCGAATTTAACAGAAGACGTGACACTGCCTCCCCTCTGGGACATGCCGTGAATTTCGCTTTTTTTCACGTCGAATCCGGAATCGAGAGCGGCGATAGCTATTATATCCGCAGCCACAAGAATTCCCTGTCCGCCGACTCCGGCAATCATTATATTTTTATTCTGGGGCATTTCAGTCTCCTTTGAACTTTATCGCTTTTTTCGGGCACACCGAAGCGCAGAGTCCGCATCCGGCGCAGAACATGGGGTTGATGTTCGATTTTTTGTCCCTGAAAGAAATAGCAGGACATCCCAGGCCGACGCACATCCTGCATCCAATGCACTGTTCGTGATCGACATAATAGGATTTGCCGTAAGATCTTCCCGGGACGAGGAAAATGCATGGCCTTGTCGCTATGATGACCGACACGCCGTCGAAAGCGAGAGCTTTTTCAAAAGCGCTGAGAACCGATTTGATATCGTGAGGGTCAACGGAATGGATATCTTTGACACCGAGGCCTTCGACGGTTTTTTTTATGTCGATTTTTTCCTTGTCGCCGTAGTGCAGAGTTTTACCTGTTCCCGGATGTCCCTGATGCCCTGTCATAGCTGTTGTCGAATTGTCGAGTATGACTACTATGCCGCGGCTGTTGTTGTATATCATATTAGCAAGACCCGTGAGACCGCTGTGGAAGAACGTGGAATCGCCAATGACGGCGACGACTTTTTTACTCAGTTCTCCGTTTCCGGATTTTTCCATGCCGTGAGCATTTGAAATGGATGCGCCCATGCAGACCGTTGTGTCGAGCGCGTTGAGAGGAGGGAACGCGCCGAGAGTGTAACAGCCTATATCGCCAGTCGCCGGAAGTTTGAGTTTTGAAATCGAATAAAATATTCCAGTGTGCGGACAGCCAGGGCATAGCGCCGGCGGCCGGGGAGGAAGGTCTTTGACGGGTATTTTAAGAGAAATATTTTTTTTCAGGGATTTTGCTATTTTTTCCTGATCGAGTTCGTCAACGCAGGGGAAGATATCTTTGCCGATTACGCTTATACCTGCGGATTTAAGTTCGTTTTCAATGAACGGATCGTTTTCCTCGACAACATAAACTTTTTTGTATAATCCCGTTATTTTTTCAAGTGATTCGAAGTTAAGGGGCCAACTCATTCCGATTTTAAGAAAATCCATTTCTGGCATGGCTTCTCTGGCATAGTAATACGAAATACCCGAAGCTATAACGAGGTAATCCGATTTTTTACCTGAATGTTCGTTAAAAATACAGTTTTTTGCGAATTCCTGCAGTTTTTTAGTTCTCTCTTCTACGACAGCATGACGCACTCTCGCGTGAGCAGGAACTATAATTCTTTTTTTTATGTCCTTTATGTATTCTTTATTAGAGTGTAAGATTTTATTAGTTAGGATAACCGGCGTTTTAGAGTGACAAACGCGAGTTGTCATTCTCATCAAAACGGGAGTGTCGAATTTTTCAGACAAATCCAGTGCCGCGACGACGAAGTCTTTTGAGTCTTGGCTGTCGGAAGGTTCAAGGCATGGTATTTTGGATGCTCTGGCGTAGTGACGGTTGTCCTGTTCATTCTGTGACGAGTGCATGCCTGGGTCGTCCGCCGATATCACGAGAAATCCTCCCGTGGCTCCTATGTAGCTCATGGAGAAAAGCGGGTCAGCGGCTACGTTTAAGCCCACGTGTTTCATCGCGCAAAGAGCTCTCGCGCCTGCCATGGACGCGCCGGCGGCGACTTCGAGGGCGACCTTTTCGTTTACCGACCACTCTTTGTAAATATCGCCGTATTGAGCGATATTTTCCAAAATTTCTGTTGAGGGAGTTCCGGGATAAGCCGCCGCAACTTTTACGTCGGCTTCGTGAGCTCCTCTGGCGACAGCTTCATTACCGGAGAGAAGAATTTTTTCCATTTTCACCTCTTGGCTTGATTTTTAAGATAAAAATACCATGCCGGAGACTTCTCCGTCGAGAATTTTTTAGGTTTTAAAGTATGGTTTAATAAAAAAAAGTTGATTTTTTCTCGGATATAATGTAGTTAGAAGGAGAATTTCAGCAATTTGCGGAGGATTATATGAAAATGTCATCTTTTCTTTGGATTCCGTTGGTCTTTGTTCTTCTTTCTTCTCTATCTGCCGAACCTTATTCAGGGGCAGGAACGAGCGGATTCAGTTTCCTGAAAATAACAGGCTCTCCTAAAGCCGTAGCCATGGGTTCCACAGGCGTCGCAGGAGACGCCACCTTCGGAATAAATCCCGCGTCCTATTCGAGGGCGTCGAGATTTTTTAGCTCATCTTACTGTTATTTGACAGTTTCAACTCACACAGGGTCTTTTCTTTACACGCACCCTCATTCTCTCGGAAATTTCACGGCAGGAATGGACTATCTCACGTCGCCGGGCATTGACAAGACTGATCAGCAGGGCAATGTTCTCGGAAAATTTACGTATTCGATAATAATGCCCAGACTTGCGTTTTCAAAGGATGTTTCAGAGAATATCAGCGCCGGCGCCGAAATAAAGTTTCTCTACAGCTCTGTGGACGAATACAACGCCGCCGCGCTCGCCTTCGGAGCGGGGTTCATATATCATTTCACTGATATTGACGGTTTATCCGCCGGATTTTCCGTTGAAAACCTCGGCATGACGTTGAAAGCATACGACGAGGAAAAGGATCCCCTCCCTCTTAAATTCTCAGGGGGAGTCAGCTGGTCTAAAAATATCTTTGTTCTCAACGCGGATTTTTCAAAAGCCTCGGACACAAGGTTTGTATTGTCTTTCGGAGGAGAAGTCAGACCTTATAAAATGATGGCTATTAGAGCCGGTTATTCGACAAAAGGAGCCGAATACAAGACAGGCGATTCAAACGACATTCTTTCCGGGTTCAGTTTCGGAGCCGGATTTTTTCTGAGCAGAATGTCGCTCGATTATTCTCTCGTTCCCATGAAAGATCTGGGATACAGCCATAGAATAGGACTTAATTTTTCACTCTAATAATTTATAAGGAGGAATAATGCCCGCCAATTCTCAGTCCAAAAAAAACATGGGTAAAATGGTGTATTTTTTCGGCGGCGGAAAAGCCGACGGAAACGCGAAGATGAAGGAGCTCCTCGGCGGCAAAGGCGCCAACCTCGCTGAGATGACGAATATCGGCCTCCCTGTCCCGCCCGGATTCACGATTTCGACGATAGTCTGCAAACTCTATTACGAAAACGGAAAGAAATGGCCTGCCGGACTCCACGCTGAAATAGAGGATAACCTCAAAAAGCTTGAAAAAGCGGCGGGTAAAAAATTCGGTGACAATCAAAATCCCCTTCTCGTCTCCGTTCGATCAGGAGCCGCTTCTTCCATGCCTGGAATGATGGACACAGTCCTCAACATAGGCTTGAACGAGGATTCCCTGTCCGCGCTGGCAGGGCTGACAGACAATCCGAGGTTTGCATGGGATTCATACAGAAGATTTATCCAGATGTTCGGCGATGTCGTCATGGGCGTCCCTCATTCAGCTTTTGAGGAAGAACTCAGAAGGATTAAAATTCAATACGACAAAAAACTCGACGTCCAGCTCTCAACCGAAGAGCTCAAAGAGACCGTTGCGGGTTTCAAGAATATTTATAAAAAATTCACCAAAGAGGATTTCCCTAAAAATCCAAAAGATCAGCTTTTCAAGGCGATTAATGCAGTTCTCGAGTCATGGAACAATGATAGAGCCGTGAAATACAGGGAAATACACGACATAAAACATCTTCTCGGAACAGGCGTGAACGTTCAGTCCATGGTCTTCGGAAACATGGGAGATACTTCCGGAACAGGCGTTTGTTTCACGAGAGACCCGGGAACGGGAGAGAAAATTACTCACGGAGAGTTTTTAATGAACGCGCAGGGCGAGGATGTCGTCGCGGGAATAAGGACGCCCCTACCCATAGAAGAGCTTGAAAAAATACTGCCCGACAATTTCAGACAGCTTATGAATATTTGCGAAAAACTCGAAAAACACTACAAAGAAATGCAGGACCTTGAATTCACTATTGAGCAGGGTAAGCTGTATATGCTTCAGACGAGAAACGGAAAAAGGAACGGAGTCTCCGCGGTAAAAATCGCCAAGGAAATGGTTGAGGAGAAGCTCATCGGCAAGCAAGAGGCGATAATGAGGCTCAACGCCGACCTCATAGATCAGCTTCTTCATCCTTCATTCGATGAGGAAAGCTTAAAATCCGCCGTCGCGCTGACAAAAGGACTTCCCGCCTCTCCCGGAGCCGCGGTCGGACAGGTGGTGTTCACCGCCGAAGACGCCGTCAAATGGGCGGACGAAGGAAAAAAAGTCATACTCTGCAGGGCAGAGACTAGCCCTGAAGACGTCGCGGGTATGCATAAAGCCGCGGGTATTCTCACTTCGGTTGGAGGAATGACAAGTCATGCCGCAGTTGTCGCGAGGGGTTGGGGTAAGTGCTGTGTCGTAGGAGCCGGCGATGTCAGCATTAATTATAATGAAAAATCAATGAAGATAAACGGAAAACTTTTCACCGAAGGCGATACAATTTCAATCAACGGTTCCACCGGATATGTCTATGAAGGGTCAATCCCAACGAAACCCGCGACAATGTCCGAGGATTTTAAGATTGTCATGCAGTGGGCTGACGAAATAAGAAGGCTTGGAATCAGGACAAATTCCGACTCGCCGGAAGATACCATAAAAGCTGTCTCTCTCGGAGCTGAAGGAATCGGGCTTTGCAGAACAGAGCATATGTTTTTCGCCGAAGGCAGGATAAACGCTTTTAGAAGGCTTATTCTTGCGGCATACGAATCGAAAAGACTCGAAAAACTGCTTGAAAAAGCCGGTGAAAACGAAGTGCTTGAACACCGCAAACAGCACGATCTTTTCTACAGCATATACGTTAAAGCCCTCGAGGAACTTTTGCCTTACCAGAAAAGCGATTTCAAGGGAATATTCAGGGCTCTCGAAGGAAGACCGGCCACTATAAGACTTCTCGATCCGCCTCTTCATGAATTTCTACCGAAAGAGGAAAAAGACATGGAATTTCTCGCCAATACGACGGGAATGTCAGTTGAAAAGATAAGGCAGATATCAGCGGATATGCACGAACAGAACCCCATGCTCGGTCACAGGGGATGCAGGCTGGGGCTGACTTATCCTGAAATATCCGAAATGCAGATAAGAGCTATAATGGAAGCGGCGGTGGATGTGAAGTCTGAAGAAGGCATAGAAACCCTTCCCGAGATAATGATACCTCTTGTGGGCGATTTCAGGGAGCTCAAACTCTCGAGAGAACAGGCTCAGAAAGTTATAGACAAGGTTTTCGTTCAAAAAGGAGTGAAACCCGACTATATCAAATATCTCATCGGGACCATGATAGAAGTTCCGAGGGCGGCTCTCACAGCTGACGAAATAGCCTCTTACGCGGATTTCTTCTCTTTCGGAACAAATGATCTCACTCAGATGGGGGCTGGTTTTTCCAGAGACGACGCGGGTAAATTCCTCGGAGAATATGTGTCCATGGGAATATACGAAAAAGATCCTTTCCAGACTCTCGATAAAACCGGAATCGGAAAGATGATAAGAATAGCTGTCGGACTCGGAAGAGAAATAAACAAGAAACTCAAAATCGGGATTTGCGGCGAACATGGAGGAGATCCCCTTTCGATTTATTTCTGCGACGAAGTAGGAATGGATTATGTTTCCTGCTCGCCTATGAGAGTTCCCATCGCCAGACTCGCGGCGGCGCAGGCTGTTTCGATAAACTCCGCGGCAAAAAAAGCCGTCAAAGCCGCTCCAAAAAAACAAGTGGAAAAGAAAAAAAGCTCTGAAAAAAAACAAAGAGCCGTGAAAAAAACAGCGGTCAAAAAACAGCCCAAAAAAGCTGTTAAAACTGCTAAAAAGACCTCGGCGAAGAAAAAAGTTGTCTTAAAAAAACAAAGAGCCGTGAAAAAAACAGCGGTCAAAAAACAGCCTAAAAAAATTCAAAAAGCATCCAAGAAAACAGCGCTGAAGAAAAAAACTATGGTTAAAAAGACCGTCTTAAAAAAGAAATCGGCTCCCAAGAAAACTTCGCCCAAAGCCGCCTCAAAAAAAACACTCAAAAAAGCGGCGGTAAAAAAAACGGCTCCTAAAAAACCTGCACCAAAAAAAGCGACCGTCAAGAAGGCTCCCGTAAAAAAAGCGAGGCGGACTGCAGTGCAGAGGAAGACGGCCAAGAAAGCTAAAAAATAAGCCATGTAAACCGAACCCTACGCCCCATGCTAATCAGCATGGGGCTTATATAACCCGAAAAGGAGTTTTTGTGTCAGAAAGAACCGTCGCTTGCATTGGCGCCGGATACGTAGGCGGAGTTACGATGGCGGTAATAGCCGCGAAATGCCCCGAGTATAAAGTCCTCGTTACGGATATTGACGAAGAAAAGATAAAAAAATGGAACACGGACGATCTGCCCATCTACGAACCCGGTCTTCTCGAAACAGTCCAAAAGGCAAGAGGCAGGAATCTTTTTTATGTGACCGACGTTAAATCCTGCATTAAAGAAGCCGGCATAATTTTCGTTTCAGTCAACACGCCCACTAAGACCTTCGGCGAAGGAGAGGGGAAGTGCGTTGACCTTCAATTCTGGGAAAAAACAGCAAGGGATATTCTCGAATCTTCCGACAGAGGTAAAATCGTTGTCGAAAAGAGCACACTTCCTGTAAAAACCGCCGAAGCCATGAAAAAAATTCTCGAATCGAACAAAAAAGGGCTTAAATTCGAAGTAATATCAAACCCTGAATTTTTAGCGGAGGGAACTGCAATAGCCGATCTTGAAACTCCAGACAGGGTTCTGATAGGCTCATCCGAGACAAAAGAAGCCCTCGCCGCGAGAGACGAGATTGTCCGTATATACTCGCATTGGATTCCCCCGGAAAAGATAGTCACCAGCAACATCTGGAGCTCGGAACTGTCAAAACTGATCGCGAACGCATTTCTCGCGCAGAGAATATCGTCAATAAATTCAATAACTCCGCTCTGCGAGGTCACGGGTGCCGACATATCCGAAATTTCTAAAGCTGTCGGCCTCGACACGAGGATAGGGGGAAAATTTTTATCCCCGAGCGTAGGATTCGGCGGTTCGTGTTTTAAGAAAGACATACTCAATCTAGTCTATATCTGTGAGAGCTACTCACTCAAAGAGACTGCCGAATACTGGGAAAATGTCCTGAAGATAAACGAATATCAGCAGGAGAGGTTTTTCTTAAAAATGCTCAGGACGATGTTCAACACCATGGCGGGGAAAAAAATAGCTGTCTTCGGTCTTTCCTTCAAAGCCGACACGGACGACACCCGGGAATCTCCGGCGATTTTTCTTGTCAAAAAACTTCTCGCTGAAAGAGCCAGGGTCGCTCTTACGGATCCTAAAGCGTTGAGAAACGCTTTTTTGGCTTTCGGTGACGACGCCGAAAAAATCGAACTCGTCGAAGACCCTTACAAAGCCGCAGAAAACGCTCACGCCATAGCCGTTGTCACCGAATGGGAAGTTTATAAAAAACTCGACTACGAGAGAATTTTCGAAAAAATGTCACAGCCTTCTTTCATTTTCGACGGCAGAAACATACTCGACGGAAAAAAACTTTACGAAATAGGTTTTAACTTTTTCGCTCTCGGAAAACCCTCATTAATCAGAATTTGAACGGCTTTTCTTGACGATATCGGTTATCTTTCTGAAATCGTTTTTTCCGCTTCCCATTTTCGGAAGATTCGGAATTACTGCGAAATCCTTGGGAATCGCGACGTTAGGAAGGACTGAAGAGAGTTTGGTTTTCAATTCCGCCGTGTCTGTCTCATTTGACGTGACCGCGACTATTTTCGACCCTCTTTTCTTATCAGGAATTTCAACAACACAGCATTCATTTTCCGGTCCCAGAATTTGTTCTATGGCGTTTTCAATGGCGACGAGAGATATCATCTCTCCGCCGATTTTAACACAGCGTCTCAGCCTGCCCGAATGCCAGAGAAAACCGTCGCTGTCGAAATAACCGATATCTCCGGTGTCATACCATCCGTCTCTCAGCCTGAAAGAAGTCTCCTCGAGGTCGTCCAAGTAGCCGGACATGACGGAATCGCCTTTGACGTATATTTTCCCTTTTTCGCCCGTTTTCATTTTTTTCCCGCTCTCTAAATCCCGGATTTCGACACTCAAGTTTTTCAGCGGTTTTCCTATGCTCCCCTTTCTATGTTCACGCGGAGTGTTGACCGAAATGACGGGACTAGTCTCTGTCGTTCCGTAACCTTCGAGAATTTCTATTCCGTGTTTTTCAAAATACTCGTTGAAGAGCCAGTCCTGGGCTTTGTCGGCTCCGGAAATGACGAGTTTGAATGAAGAGAAATCCCCTTTTTGGGAATGCCTTGAATAATTCGACAGGAAATAAGGAGAACCCGCTATCAGCGTCGGTTTTTCTTTCTTGATTATGTCAGCGACGGTTTTATAATCGAGAGGATTAGGGTAGGTCAGACTCGTGCATCCCAGAACAAGCGGCATGAGGAGATTTACGTTGTAGCCGAAGACATGAAATGGGGGTAGGACGTTCATGAAGACATCTTCATTCTCTATCCCGAGAGCTTCGGCGCAGGCGAGGATATTAGAGAGTAGGTTTTTATGGCTGAGCTGGATCGCTTTCGGTTCTTTTTCACTGCCGCTTGTAAACAAGACTACGGCGGGATCGTCCTCAGAACATTTATGGAATTCTCCTAAAACGCTTCTACGGGGCAATTTTGATTTCAGCCCTGCCCATGCTTTTTCTTTTAAGGATACCGATTTTATGATGTCTTCGAGAAAAATCATTTCCTTTTTTTGCAGACAGCCGATTTTATCGAGAAAAATTTTAGAGGTTATCACTCTGCTGAAACCGCATTTCTCCATAGCGTAAAGAATGTTTCTTTCGGCTCCGGTCGAATAATTTATCATCACCGGTATTTTCCCCGCGGCTAAAAGAGAGATAACCGTGAGAGCACAGCCCTGTGAAGTCGGTAGCAAAACTCCCGTAAAGACTTCTTCTGTTTTCCTGAATCTCCTTGAAAGTATTAAAACGGCAGTGAGAGCTTTTCCGAATGAGACAACTTTTCCGGTGTGCATGTCTCTTAGAGCCGTTTTCGAAGGATTCTTTTTAGAGTTAATGACAAATTGCTCGAGTATCATAGCATTTACATACGGTTCACGGACTTGACAAAAACTTTTTGGCAGGTATTTTTATATACAACAGCTTATAGACAACAATCAAGAATAATTTATTGATATAATTCAATGATGGAGGAAGGAGGTATGACATGACTTCAGAAAAGAATATCTTGTCATCTGTCTTATTATGCGCTTTGTTCGCCATCAACCTGAGTTACTTCGTGCCAAGTATTTCCTCACAGCAGGTAGAAGGCGAAGAGGAATTTGAAATTATTTCATTGCCCCAAAGTTCTTTCGCTGATGCAGTCGAAAACTCCCTGCCTTCAGTAGTCAGCGTCATAGCCGAAAAAAGGATAGAATTCACTTACACTATCGGTCCTTTCGGGATGAGTCCTTTCGGGATGAATCCTTTTGGTTTCGATCCTTTCGGGATCATAGGCCCTTTCGGTTTCGGGGACATTGAACATCAGGAGAGAAAAGGTGAAAGATATGAAAAGTCGGAAGGAACAGGGTTCGTGATATCTTCAGACGGCTATGTTCTCACGAACAATCATATCGTCGGCGGCAGTTACAGAATAGCCGTGGTTTTCTCAGACGGAAGAATTTTTGAAGGCAGAGAAGTTGAGCTCATAGGAACGGATCCTCAGACCGACGTCGCGGTTTTGAAAGTGAGGTCGTCAGATCCTCTGCCTTTCCTCGAAACGGGTGATTCTGATCAATTAAAACCCGGTGAATGGGTCATCGCGATAGGTTCCCCTCTCGGTTTTTCACAGACTGTGACCGCAGGCGTCGTCAGCGCTGTAGGAAGAAGCGAGATACCTCTTCCCGAAGGACCTTCATATCAGTATTTTATACAGACTGACGCCTCAATAAACCCCGGAAATTCAGGCGGACCGCTTCTCGATTCAAAGGGACGAGTCGTGGGTATAAACACCGCGATTACATCCCCAACAGGACTTAGCATAGGAATCGGTTTTGCAATACCTATAAATATGGCTTCCAAAATCGCAAAAGAACTCATAGAGACGGGAACGGTGACCCGTTCATACATAGGCGTCCTCCTGGAAAATCTCACTTACGATTTGAAAATAGCCATGGAAGCCGAGGATCTGGCATCCGGAATCATAGTATCCGACGTCATGAAGGACTCTCCTTCGGATAAAGCGGGACTCAAACCCGGCGACATAATTTACGCCGTAAACGAAGAACCGGTTATGAATGTAACTAACTTCAGGATCAACGTCTCGCAGATGAAACCCGGGGAGAAAGTTCTTCTATCCGTCAGGCGCGGAAGAGAAGATTTGAAAGTAGAAGCCAGGCTTGAAGAATTCGTCCGGGAAGAAACCCCCGCGCCTGAAGCTCCTCTTTCAGAAGGGCCGTGGCTCGGACTTGACGTCAGAGAAATCGACGAAATTCAGACAGAAAACCTGGGACTGCTGGGCAGGGCGGTTTTCATATCCGGGTTGCGTCAGGGATCGCCGGCGACAAGAGCAGGACTAAGCCAGAGAGACATTATACTTAAAATCGGCTCGGTTACGGTGGAGAGCCTCGACGATTACCTCAGGGCAGAAAGGCTTTATGCGGACAGGACCGACCCGCTTTTATTTCAGGTCCTCAGAAACGGAATCAACCATTTCACTGCAGTCAGGCAGGATTAAAATGAGCGCGGTTTTCACCCTTTGTTTGATCTTTTTGAGCATCTCATGGAACGATTGCCCTTTCGGTGAAAAAGATTGTTCAGGCCTTTGCGGAAAATTTTTCGACTCCGACTTGGACGGAATCTGCGACTATTCGCAAATTTCTCCCGAAGATAGGGAAGAGAGCCGGCTTGCCCGCGATACGCTAGTTGAGCAGGAAATCTTGCCGGTTAGTGACACTGTAATTTTATTGACTGCCGAAACACCCGGAGTTGACACGCCTCTTACGCCGGCTCTGAAAGACACTGTTTTCGAAGACACATCAATGGAAGTTTCAGAGACCGCAGAGGATATCACCGAAAAGAAATTTATTCTCGGCGGAAGATACCGTTTTATTCAGATAACAGCTGTCCTGACTGTCCTATTTTTCCTGTCAAATCTGCTGGTCAAACTCAAAATCCTTTCAAGACCTATCCACTTGAAAATATGGAACTCTATACTGTTTTTGTCTTTTTCCGTCTCTTTCATTTTCGGACTGCTCTTGATTATTCAGGCGAACTCAGGGAGAAGGTTTTTTTCCGGATTCGACATTTTATACTGGCATGTCGAGACAGCGGCCGTGATGGCAGTCGTCTCGGTTTTTCATATAGCCTGGCACGGAGCTTATATTAAAAATTTCTTCAGAAAAAAATAAAACAGAGCTTTTTTGTTGTCAGGGATAAAAGACACCGTTTTCCGTTACGACTGCTGTTATAAGCTCTGAAGGAACTACGTCGAAAGCCGGATTATAGAAATTTTCTTTATCTCCGGAATGAATCTTAGTCTCTCTCATAAACATAATTTCGCCGGCGTCTCTTTCTTCAATGATGAATCCTGATGCGTCGGTTATTTTTCTGTCGAAAGTAGTTTCCGGTGCGACTACATAGAAAGGGATATTGAAGTATGAGGCGCAGATTGCCAGTTCAAGAGATCCGATTTTGTTTGCCGCGTCGAATTTTTCTGAAATCCTGTCCGCCCCTATAAAGACAGCGTCAATAATCTCTTTTTTCATGATGTAAGCCGCCGCAGAATCTACTATTAACTTGTATGGTATGCCTCTTTTTTCAGCTTCCCATGCGGTCAAAGAACCCTGGAGTCTTGGTCTGGCTTCTTTAATCCATAGAAAGACGTCCTTTTTTTGAACTTCCCGTGCCCACGCTATTCCTCCGAAAGCCGTCCCCCAGTTGTAATAGGCGAGAAATCCCGTGTTGCAGTGAGTCATTACAGAACTTTTATTTCCGACTAACTCAGCCGCGTTTCTCACGAGTTTTTCTTCTCTTTTCACAGACTCTTGGAGATACTCATTGGCTCTTTCCAAAGGGTCTTTTGTGTTTTCTCTCATGAAGTCCAACGCTGTAAACAGGTCTTTCGCGGTCGGTCTCGTATTTGTCAGAATGTCAACGATTTCTTTTTCCTTCATGCCCTGAAGATATCCGAGAGCGAATGCGAAAGCGGCTGTTATGCCTATAGCGGGAGCTCCTCTGACGGCCATTTCGGTTATGGCGAAAGCCGCTTC